>JBJKSG010000038.1:0-4013 GCA_046704325.1 Thermoplasmataceae archaeon | reverse complement strand
CCATTTTTAGCAGTTATAGGCACCGGCTTAAGAACCACGAGATAGTAGAATGTGGAAGAAAGTACTACGATAGAAGCTATCAGGACTGCCATGAAGATTATTCTTCTGCTTCTTCTGCCCAGTGTCAATATGGCTATGAAAACATGACTGGATAAATAGCTTTTGAAATGGTTAACTTGATGGAATTTACTGTATGAATCGATTAGAAGGCTGAGGTTGACGTCTGGATAAAGATACGATGATTGGTAGTCATCAGGAAAGATCATTCACGGTAAGGCAACAAACATGCCTTAAAGGGAAAAACTAATTCATATTCTCTTCAATCGCGACAAATACATGGAGAAGTAGATAGACTTCTGAGGTTTTACCTTAAATACTAAGCTGCATAATGAAACTGCTTTTACATAATTATTATCAAATCCGGACAAATAATGTCAGGGAGATATATCGCTGTTGTTGCCACACCTCTTGAAGTTGCGATTCACAGTAGATAGGGGTTTTCAAATTTATATACAATCCTCATATCACTTGGAATCCTTCGGGTAATATGGGCACGTGGCCTAGCATGGATAGGGCAACAGCCTCCTAAGCTGTGGATCAGGGGTCCAAATCCCCTCGTGCCCGCTCTTCTCTTTTCATTGTTACATCACACTAGAAAGATGGAACGATTCAGCGGAAACGCATGGTACCACCGGATGGATTTCCTGGGTTTTTCTGCCTGAAAAGGAGCGAGTATATCCCGAGCGGGGTCCTTCCCTTTTGTTGCGGCTCCTTCATGCCTATGAATAGTAGAGACGAGAGCAACCTTCCTGCGAATATTATGATGTAGGAATAGAAAAGTGCAGTGTATACAGAGAATATTGTCTCCATGAATGCAAGCATGTAACCACCTGCAAGTGCACCTATTAGGAATACTACACCGTTGAATCCGTTGATTATAGAGATGAATTCCGCCTTCTGATCGGAAGGAATTATGTCGAGGAGATATGCATTCGTGACAACGTTTGATATCGCACCAATTAATCCGCTGTAGACTTCCATTATCATAAATTCTGAGAAGTTGGTGAAGAAGCCGTACATCAGCGGGATCATGGATAGAGCTATCCTGTTCACGAATATCAGAGGCGGTCTCGTAACCTTATCCGTTATTCTGCCGAGAAATAGCTGAAGCATCACCGTTGCGAGCAGTGAACCAACGGTAAGGTAGGCCACCACTGCCAGGGTAAAGTGCATGACTGAAACAATCGTTATCGGGAAGAGTGGCCACGCCATGGACCAGAATAGCCCCTGAACATTCGTGGCAATGAAGTATCTTCGAAATATCGGGTGCTCCTTCATGTGGCGCAGTGTGTAGGTTGCCTCCCTCTTTTCCCTCTTCGGTACTCGAGTCTCCTTAATGGACAGCATGAGCACAGACGATATTATGTAGGAAGACACAGCTGCAAAGAACGGTATCTCAATCTGTGTTGTGACTTGACCCGAGAAGAAAAATGTCATCAGGATGAGCGAGATAATTGTTCCGGTACTGCTGAGGTTGTTGATAACTGAGAGAAATTTTCCCCTGACCGACGATTCCGTCTGGTCAGCAATGAGCGAAAACCAGTTAACAGTTATCAGAGATGCAAAGAATGATATTAGCGCGTAAACAATAACCAGGTCAATCGGGCTCCTGATCCGCGCCATAAGGAACCAGAGGAAAGCCAGGATCACGCTTCCTATGGTTAGAAATGGTTTCCTCATGCCTACCCGGTCACTTAGTCTTCCCCAGAAAAACTGTCCCGCATTGGTGAGACCCGTTGAGGAAGACTGCAACCAGCCCATTATGACTGCTGTTGCGCCAAGGTATATGCTGTATACCCCGACAAAGGAGCTGGCAGCGGTTGCCCCGATTGACACCACGAACGATCTTAAGGCAATGAGAGTTTTGTTAATCATTCATCTATCATGTTATGAATATTTGCCTTAGTCTATGGCAAACAGCTAAAAGAGCGTTTTGTAACCCGGTAACAGCTCAGTCAAGTGTGCCTGATAGAATCAACCGGGTTTAGCTGCCCTCTTGATCATGGAGGGATATCGCTGGTGAACCTTTTCTCTCTCAACTTTGATGTGTAATACACAGAGAATATTTTTGTATATATCTCAGCACCTCTCTCAGTTCTTGAACCTCCTGATACTTCCTGTATATGACAGAAGACCTAAGGTTCCTCTCCCCCTGTTATTCGTGGGTTCAACATTCGGATTGGCCACAAACTGGAACAAACATTCTTTTTTTCTTTTCAGGAGGACGTCATCAAACCTCCTCAACAATCTTCGAAGCAAATGGTTGTACAATACGACCTCCGTGGCAGAGGTAACTATCTCTGACGGTACTCAGATCACAATATTATACGCCTGGTCCAGGAAGCAGATCGGTCACTGTCAGTGGAGCGAGCTTCCAAAAAACCATATCTTTCTCGGGACAGACATTCTCTCCGGCGATGAAACAGTAGTCGAATGTATAAAATCATCACCGTAAGCTCAGGCATACCTTCGCCGTTCGATCCCTCCTGGATGGGGTCCCGCTCAACGTTGTCCAGAAATGGCTGGCGCATTCCTCATTGTTCGTGACTTCTGTCTATGCAGATGTTCTGAGCATGGATACGTCGATGTTCATGAAGCAGGTTCATTAATGATAAAAAGCCCTGTGTTACCGCTTCTCCATGCATATTCTAAACAATGCAGGTAAATTCCGGCAAGTTATTAATGCCATGATACTTTATATTCACATATGATTGAGAAGAGGAGCAGGATGATCACGTTCGCCGTCATTGCTGCGGTGATAGTTGCTGTTCCGATTTCGTTTTATGAATTGTCTGATTCCCCATATCCAACGATTGTTGAAGTGAACAACAATGTGTCAAAAGTGGTTTGGTACATAAATGATTCGACGAGCTCGACGAATCCATCTTATTTCCCTCCCTTGCGCTCCATTTCCACCTTTACAACGAGCGATTCATTAAACTCTACAATAAGTTTGAGTTCCAGCGTTGGAAGAGGGAGTTTTTGTAGCGAGGGTTTTTTTCAAATTATTATTTGCAATTTTACTATTGCCGGTAATATAAGCGGGTACCTCAAGCCGACTAGCATAACATTCACAGAGATAGAAGAATCGAATGTCCCTTATGTCATGAAATTTGTAGTCTGCCCAGGCGACGAGCAATCAAACAATACCTCAGTCATCAATCCATGGAACTTCTGGGACTATAATTCTGTATTAGTCAATAAAACCCAATGCTACGTGGGTGAAGCAGCGTGCAGCATTTCACTCCTGAATGAACCTGTAACGCAACATGGTTTGTTTGCGACACAAAATGTGCACAATAACTTCTCCTATAAGTTCGAATTAATCAACAATCTCCATCTATTACTAGTTCCCAGAAATAACGGACAAAATGCATCCAACTATTTCCTGAGTCTCACAGTAACCCTCAATGGCCTTGCAAAGCAGGTACTGGACCAGATAAACATAGAAGTTATCAGGGTAGGGGGCCCATAAGGAAGACCGTATCCTTTGGTGCAGTCTCAATTCTTTTGCTTTCTGCCTTCCTTATGATTGTCTCGCAGACATCACTTGCGCAAACATGTGTACCGACGCATTATGATTGGGCCGGCTATCATGGGAACTTCACTATATATGATACTTGCGCAATATCTGCCAAGACAGGCACCTGCCCATATGTTCTTCCCTACAACGTAACCAACGTTACCCAGAAGTGTGGTCATTTTGTCTCGCCCGCATATGGAGCAGGGACAAATAGCAGCAGAAAGATTTGCACAACTTTGGGAGACCAGCCTGTCCTGACGGATCATGGATGGATCGATGCATCGTACCTGCATGCAGGTGACATGATATTCAATCCCCTGAATGGGACATATGTAACAATAACGTCCCTGCATCACTTGCAGGGAACATTCACTATGTACGATTTCTTGCTGTCTGGCAACAACGACTTCATAGCATACTCATACCTGCT
>JBJKSG010000037.1:0-26692 GCA_046704325.1 Thermoplasmataceae archaeon | reverse complement strand
TGACTTCATTAGTTGATCAAGCAATAGAATGTGGCTGGAGGCCTTTGGCCCTTGATGTTGCGAACCAAGAGGAATGGGACAATTTTGAGTTTTCATGGTTGAGAGGCCTGGAAAAGTTTGCGATTTCAAGTTCCGATAATCAGGACTCCCTTTCTGCTAGAAAACTTGCAGATGAGCGCAGAAATGAATACTTGGATGGATACCGCGGATACCTTGGGTTTGCATACTTAACATTGACCAATGCAATAGAGTGAAGATTACGGTTATTGGGTTGACCAACTTCTTGTTTACCTGATACCGCCAAACCCTGATGATATTTTTTAAAAACAGATCAAAAGGTTTAAGTCCTGGGTTAAGACTTAAACACGACCTGGCGGCATGTAGACATGAGGTCGGCAACATCGGCAAGTTTGTATTTGATACTAAAGTATCAAATATCAATCGAACGGTAAAGGAAAAAGTTGGCTAAATGTGCGATTTTAGAGACCTTTCGGTTCCGTAGAGTAGTATGAATAAGTCTAAGATTATTGGAAATATAAGCAAAGCAAATGCGTCGAAGCCGATTTCCCAAAGACCAAACAAGACCAGAAGAATAGATATCATAAGCCAAGTAGTCACTTTGCTTTTCCTAAAATATACAAGTATGGGAGGAATCAATAGCAGAGCAACCATAATCAAGAGCATGCCGATAATTGCTGGAATGTTTCCTCCGTTTCCATCTAGATAACTTTGGTAATATAAGACAGCCGTTACAAGCAAAGAGATAATGAAGACCGGAAAAAATACGATTAAAAGGTTTTTAAGCCTTCTCCCATTCAAATCTGCTTGAATATTTGCATTCACATCAAATGGCATTGTCTTCATATCCTAAATAATATACTCCTGAACATCTTTATAGCCACTAAAAGAATTAATGTTTACTTTAGCGTCGCTCCATAGTGTGACTAAGGGAGGGTAAAGGCTCTGGACAAAAATGGGGTCGTTTATAGAACCAGATGTTATGATGCCAGAACTAGTAAAAGCAGAAGTCACGTCAACCTGAGGATAGGCGTACCATAGATCAAGAGGCCCAAGCGGAAAGACACCATAGAAGAATGCATTCGCACATGCCTCAATCTGATATCCAACAGACACCGACGTACTAAGTGATGAGGATTCCAACCACCAATTAACAGACGTTGCCTTTGCCATATATGAATCAGAATAACCTCCATAAGTTGGTGACCAAGCACTTAGATTTGCTTGTAAATGCCAGACATGAAAATTTGCTAGTGTATTGTCCAACTCAGTTAATCTCAGACAATTGCCGTTCGGATCAGCAGAAGCTGGAAGAACAAGTCCCGGGTTTACACTAATAGAGGTACTACTTGTATTCGGTGAAATTAACTGCGGAATGAAAAACAAATACAGACCAGCCTGATCAAGAGTGTTAAAATTCAGTCCCTGACTCAATGTAACTTTTTCCAAGCAAACAGACAGTGTTTTATTGATTCCTAAGATTTTATTTTGTACTGTTACGGAAGCGTATGAAACTAGCCCGTCTTTGTTTCCTTTGACTAATTTTACTAGACTCCAATTCCCTTTACCCATCGACGTATCAAATGAAGTATGCCAGATACCTGCTGGGAATTCCTGTGATTGAACAGTTATATCTGAGAGTGCAGTACATGTCGATACAGTTTGGTCATGGGACAGAAAACTTGTGGTAATCATTACACTATTGCCGATTATGTAAACTATTGATTGCACCATAATGTCTTTTGATCCACTCCGGATTATGTATAGCAAATTAGCAGAACCGTTTGTTAATTGAGATGAGCTCGTGCCACTGGGCGAATTTGAAATAGAACAGATCTGAACAGTGTTAGGGGAAAATGCCAGCAATACCATTAGGGTAATTATAGCTACTACGCCTAAAAGTCTTACTTTTTTGTTCATTATAAGTGGAATGTCTCAATATATATATGAAGATTCCGAATAACCCTGCTCTGATCACCCAACTGGTAAGAACAACCTTTATTCATGAATGAGCCATCTTACTGCATGAGTACGCTTTATGCCGAAACGCTCAAGGAGATATACAGGCTCAATGGGATTCATGATCCCCTTGCATACATGAAGGATGCAATAGACTGGTCCGTCTTCCCTGAGCTTTTGAAGGATCTTTATCTCAACAACTCCGATCAGGGAGGAAGACCAAACATACCCGTGACCACGATGATCAAGGCCCTCTTCCTGCAGTCCTTATACAACCTCGTGGATGAGCAGGCGGAGAATGAGATCAAGGATCGGATCTCGTTCATGAACTTTCTCGGTTTCCCGGAGCACCTGCCGGATTCCACGACCATCTGGTTCTTCCGGGAAAGATTGTCGAAGAGCGGTCCAAGAACAGTTCGAAATGAAAAATGATGATAGATTACTACCACTACCATCTGATATGTATTATACGCTCAAAGAACGCATAGGTCAGGTTGAACTGATCAAAGGGGCAGAGCCATCCTTATCAGAAATAGTCAAGAAAAAACTGGGACTGAACGTGTCTTAGAGTATTTAAGTGATGTATGACAATATCGGTTATTTTCACATCCTCGATTACAATTTTCAATGCGGAGGGCCGGATTCGAACCGGCGCATCCCTACGGAAACAGATCTTGAGTCTGTCGCCTTTAACCTGGCTCGGCAACCTCCGCTTTCAATCCTGATGATTAAGAATCTATTTTATCTTTTTAGGAAATCCTCATGAAATGGCAGAAGTAGTGGAACTCCAAGCTGTCCTTGAACTGACAGTCGGTGAAAATGAGGCGAAAAAGTTCCTTGATACATTGACTCCGGATAATCAGGACAGAATTGATTGCTCCATCAACGCTGATGGTGCCGTAATAACGATTAGAGATAACAAAATCTCAACAATTAGCAATGTTATAGATGATATCCTTCGCTGCTTTGGCGTTTTCGAAAAAATGAGAACGGAATAGGAGGACTACTCCTCCTGTTCCACCGCTAGGCCCAGGCGTTCCGTTAGTTCTTTGTACCTGTTTCTGATGGTAACCTCAGTAACGCCGGCAACTTCTGCAACGCTTCTCTGAGTTCTGCGCTCTCCTGTCAGGAGGGATGCAATGTAGATCGCAGCAGCTGCCACTCCAGTCGGACCCTTTCCGGATGTCAGGTCATTGTCCCTTGCGAGTTTCAGTATATCGTTGGCTCTTTTCTTAGCCTCTGCCGAAAGCTTCAGCTTGCTGCAGAACCTGTTCACATAGTCATCTGGTTTAGACGGAATTATGTTCAGCTTCAGGTATCTGCTCATTATCCTGTATGTCCTGCCGATCTCCTTTTTCTTAACTCTGGTGACTGATGCGATCTCATCAAGAGTTCGAGGAACGTTTGTCAACCGGCAAGCCGCGTAAATAGAGCCGGCAACGACTCCCTCTATGCTTCTGCCTCTTATCATGTTCTGCTTGACAGCTTTCCTGTAAATAACCGCGGCGCTTTCTCTAACGTCATTAGGAATGCTCAGGTTTGAGGCCATTCTCTCAAGCTCCTGCAGAGCTTGCGATAAGTTTCTCTCTGCAGCATTTGATACCTTTATCCTCTTCTGCCATTTCCTCAGCCTGTACAGCTGAGCCCTGTTTCTCGTTGGAATTGACTTTCCATACGAATCCTTGTTCTTCCATGAAATATCCGTGGAGAGACCCTTGTCGTGGATGGTATATGTCATGGGTGAACCGGCACGAGCTCTTGACTGGCTCTGATCTGAGTCGAAGGCTCTCCATTCTGGTCCCTGGTCAATATATGCATCGTCTATTACAAGGCCGCATGAATTACAAATTAGCTCACCGCGTTCGTAGTCTCGGATAAGCTGAACTGACCCGCACTCCGGGCATTTAGTTATATTTTCTATTCCTTTCTTTTCCTTTCTCTCTTCCATTTTTTTTCAATCCTCCATGTAGATGTCAAGGCTGGCTGATTCCTTGTTTCTGAGCTTTACGAGCCCATATGGCGACTTCACCGGGCCCATTATTTTTATGACCTTGCCAACCACTTTACCAGTTGAATCCAAGGCCTTTGAATACAGGGCGCCTTTAGGTGCTCTTACTACCACCTCATCGCCAATTGTAGCTACTTTTTCCAGCTTCTTCGTCAATGACTACGAATCACTCCTCAGTATATGAATGTTGCGTAAACACTATTAATTTAACTATATAGTGTTATTAAAACGTTAATGACCTGATCTGTGTATTTCCGCACTAACTTAATGTGCCGGAATTGCGATAAATAAATGCTCCCTTGCATGCTAGATAATGCCTTGCTGAAGAAATTCATTACCCTTCTCGCGATGAGGGTAGAGTGCAGAAGGCAGGTGTCACATCATTCGAACTTGAAATTCCAATCAGGGCGCTGAAGACCGCTTCAGTGTATCTACTCGATACAGGAGATAAGCGAATCCTTGTAGATTCCGGCATGACAGGCCATTCTTCCATAAGGCTGAGAGATTCAGGTGTCTCTCTCAAGGACATTGACATGCTCGCTATCACCCACCTGCATGTTGATCATATAGGCGGAGCACTTGAAATCCAGGAAGAATCGCAGTGTGATGTGGCTATGGGTTCAGACGATTTCACACTCCTGGAGGGTATCTTGTCGGATCCAGACGCGTTCAAGAAGAGATATCTGATGAGAGCCGTTGAGAACGGAGCAAGCAGAAACCTTGCGGAAGAGATCTCCAGGTATCTGCCGTTCGACTCTAGCTCAAGAAGATTCTCAGCATTGGAAGTGACAAAGAAGCTTAAAGGCGACGGTATCCTGTTCCCTGGAATTGAGAATGTTGCTGTCCCTGGGCACTCTCCCGGGTCTCAGCTTTACATTTTTGATAAGAAGAGATCCGCTTTTACTGGAGACCACCTGCTCCAGCGCATCACTCCAAACATAAGCGATTATGGCAATGGCATGGACATGCTTTCCCTTTATCTTGAAAGTCTTGAGAGGACACGAAAACTGGCTCTCTCTATGTGCTATCCTGGCCATGGCATGCCGTTTGGTGAAGTGACGAACAGGATCGATGAAATAATTAGTCACCACAGCAGCAGGCTCGATGAGATTCATTCGGCTCTGAAAGATTGGAAAACTGCCTTTCAAGCCGCCTCAGAGATACGGTGGAACCGGGGCAGGTCCATATCTGACATGAATGCCATGGAAAAGAATTTCGCGATAGGGGAGGCTCTATCTCACATCATACATCTTGAGACTCTTGGCAAGGTTCGCAGAAGAGAGAGATCAGGCATCACAGAGTTCAGGTCGAATAGCTGAGCTTTCTTATCGAAATTAGCTCTGTGATTGATGAGTTTGCCTCAATTCGTAAAACATAGAAAGTTGATGGTATATTATATTAGATGACACAATTTATAACAATAAAAAACTGTGAGGGAAATAGTTTTATATGATTCTCACTGTGGTATGAGATACGCTTTGTAATTGGTGGAAATATGGAACAGAAAGATGTTGGAAGTATTTCAAAGAGATGTCCTGAATGTAATTCGGAACATCTCGTCAGGGATTATGAAAGGGGAGAGTTGATTTGTAACGATTGTGGCATGGTTCTCGAGGATTCTTTTATAGACCAGGGGCCCGAGTGGAGGGCTTTTGATTCTGAACAGGACGACAGAAGGGCAAGAACCGGCTCCCCGATGACCTATCTCAGCCATGACAAAGGACTTGCAACAGAGATTTCCTGGTCCAACAAAGACTATTATGGCAAGCGGATTCCACACAAGAACAGAGCTCAGATTTACCGTGTTAGAAAATGGCACCAGCGGATCAGAGTAAGCAACGCAGCTGAGAGGAATCTCTCACTCGCATTGCAGATGCTCAATGACAACGGCGCAAAGCTGGGTATCCCCAAGGATATAAAGGAGACTGCTGCCCTGGTTTACAGAAAGGCAGTTGAGAAGAACCTTATTCGTGGACGGAGCATTGAAAGCATTGTCTGCGCATCCATATACGCAGCATGCAGAATGGTCAACATTCCTAGAACCCTGGATGAGATTTCCAAGGCATCCGAGGTCAACAAAAAGAAGATTGGCAAAGCGTACAGACACCTGGCCAAGGAATTGAGCCTCAACATCAAGCCCACCACCCCGTATTCCTATGTGGCACAGTTCTGCAACAAACTCGATCTCGATAAGCAGGCGATAATGATGAGCGAGAATATTGTGAGGAAATCCATCGAGCTCGGCATATCATCTGGTAAGGGACCAACCGGTGTCGCGGCCGCATCCATATACATAGCATCTGTAGTTCTAAAGAAGCCGAGGACTCAGAAGGAGATCGCAAAGGTCTCCGGTGTCACGGAAGTAACAATAAGGAACAGATACAAGGAGATCAGCAAATCTCTCGGTTTAGAAGAACTTGAATGAAGATAGACGTTATAGACAACGGAGGGCAGTGGACTCACAGGGAATGGAGGGTCCTCCGCAATCTTGGCGTTGAGAGCAGGATACTTGCGAATACCACCGAGAGCTCAGTACTGAATGATTCTGACGGGCTGGTTCTTTCCGGAGGGGCGCCGAGCATCTCTACCGAGCTGGACAAACTCGGAAACATTGCACAGTATATAGAGAAACATGATTTTCCTGTTCTCGGGATCTGTGTGGGCGCACAGTTTATAGCTTTGCATTTTGACGGCGAGGTTGGTCCGGGATCCACACCGGAATACGGGAAGAAAAAGATCAGGTTCTCCGACCATGGGGGAATCTTCAAGGGTATTCCAGATAATATCAATGTATGGGAGAACCACAACGATGAGGTAAAGAAGCTGCCCGACACGATGGTGGTGTGTGCCTCTTCCGATACATGTGGAATTCAGGCTTTCTACCATAAAAGGAGACCAATATTCGGTGTACAGTTCCATCCCGAGGTCGACAACACAGAGTATGGCAGAGAAATGTTTTTGAACTTCCTTGAGGTATGCAGTCACAGTGCTTCAGATGGAGAAAGGGTGAGATCTAATGTTGGTTGAGGTAACCAAGCTCTTCGGGCTGCAGATCTATAATCATAAGGGTACTCTCGTCGGATCTGTTGATGATGTTATCATCGATTTTGAGCGCGGGCAGATCTACGGCATCTATCTCGAAAAGAGCAATGCTGACATCGTGGAGAACGGCGCTGCCATATCCATACCATTCAGAATGGTAAGAGCTGTCGACGAAATCATAATACTGAAGAGTTTTCCTGAAAAAGTCAAGGTCAAGGCTGAATAATCATTTGTGCAGGAAATAGCCTTTCTTCCCGTCTGCTGACAGGTTCACGTATCCATATCTTTCAAGCTGCGTCACTCCCTTTACTTCCGATACCAAGGGCTCGATCAATCCGCAGT
The DNA here is from genome assembly GCA_046704325.1 of Thermoplasmataceae archaeon. Lineage (GTDB taxonomy): Archaea > Thermoplasmatota > Thermoplasmata > Thermoplasmatales > Thermoplasmataceae > UBA582. Next base: position 19,323 of record JBJKSG010000037.1, on the reverse strand, counting down.
CGCTGGATCCGTCGGGTTTTTCAACGCAGAATGCACCTGACCCTGCAGGTGCCCACTGTATTATCTTCATGCCACGAAGGTTCTCATGGCTGTTATCGATATAACGGAGGGATCCATTCTCCAGGGCAACGTTACAGAGATCCTTAAGCCTGAATTTTTCTCCATCCTTCATTCCTGAAAGATCCTTGCCTGGCAAAGATACTTCCGGGTCTTTGCCTATGTGGTATTTCCTTGTTCCCAGGGACGGATTTCCCGGATGGAACGGTGCGTTACTCCTCAGATCTCCGCTGCCTAATATTCTCATCTGCGTAGGGTTAGGAACGAACCATAGCCTCTTGGCATCCCTGTCCACTAATTCTCTATTGAAGGAATTGAATATGTCCCAGGAAAATTCAGAGTCGGTTTCATGCATTCCCGACTCGATCCAGTATCGCCTGAATGTTTCAGGTCTGTAGCCCCTGAGCTTCATCGCCCTGAATGTGGCAAGCCGGATGTCGCTCCATCCGGTGTATTTTCCCTCACGGATACCTTTCTTCATCAAGCTTGTCTTGAGCATCACGCCCGGTATGTGCACCAGACCGTAATGATAGTAATGCGGCGGTTTCCACTTCATGTATCTGTAGATATATGACTGCTTCTCAGTGTTGTTAAGGTGATCTTTCCCCCTGATCACATGAGTCAGCGACTCGTCGTGATCGTCGACTGCAACGCTGAAATTCATCATGGGATATGCGAAGTAGGTCTTTCCTGAGAGCGGATGCGTCTCCTCCTTCACCCTGAATGCAATCCAGTCGCGTATGGATGGATTTGGATGATTCAGGTCAGTTTTCACCACAGCCGAAACCTGCCCCTGACTGTATCCGCCCGATATCATCCGCTCAAATTTCTCCATGTTCGTTTCCGGATCTGAGGTTCGGTGCGGGCATTCTTTCGACTGCAGCTTCAATGACTTGAATTCCTGCTGGGAGCATTCACAGATATACATGTGAGAAGACAGGATCAGCTTTTTCGCGATTGAATAGTAGAAATCCATTCGTTTTGACTGTATAACGATCTCGTCCACATGGACACCAAGCCAATCGAGATCCTCGGGAATCATATCATACGCATCGAGATCTATGTTCGCCGGGTTTGTGTCCTCAATCCTCAGGAAGAGCCTTCCGCCATACCGCTTAACATACTCGTCGTTGAGTATTGCCATCCGGGAATGGCCTATGTGGAGCGGTCCTGATGGAGACGGTGCAAGGCGCATTCTTACTTCTCCAGTGACATCTGCGAGGTCAATCAACCGGTGCTCCTGAGTCCGTTTTTCCTTCACGGCAAGTTCGGGGATCTCAGCAATCGCGATCTCCATGACCCTCTCCTTGGGTGACATATTGACTTCATCCACTATTGACTTCACAATCTCTGAAGTCTCTCTGTATCTCGATCTCGCTTCAGGAAACTCACCCATTATCTTGTTCATCACAGACTTAAAATCTGCCACACCTTCATGCAGGTAGGCATTCCTCAGCGCGATCTTGCGTATCTCGTCATGCTCAGGCGGCATGGCTCATGCTCCTGGATATCCGCATAGCAAGATCCACAAGCGAATCAAGACCTTCTCCGGTCGAAGCAGATACTGCTACCTCCTCGATTTTCTCTTTAGAAAGGTCTATTTTTGACTGAACCCGGACCATCTTCTTCTTCATGTTTCTCTCTATTTCGCTGAAGAGTGATTCCTGCGCCTCCCTGTCGTACAGGGATGTTTCGCTGAAGTCAAACAGGTAGAAGATCGTGCAGTCGATATGCCTCAGTGCGAGGATAGAATTCAACTCCATCTCATTCCTGTCTGCCATCGGCCGGTCAAGTATTCCAGGCGTGTCGATGAATTGCAGCCTCTCCCCATCCCTGTGCAGGAACCCTATGAATATGCTCTGGGTCGTGAAAGGATATGGCGCGATCTTTGGTTTTGAAGTTGTTATTTTCCCAAGCAGCGAACTCTTGCCCACATTCGGCATTCCAGCGATGATGAACGTTGGCGTATTCTCTTCTATCTGGGGAACTGCCCTCATACCGTCTCTGCACTTTGACAGAAATACCAGGTCTTTAGATAAGTCTCCAATAAGCGAGGCAACCCTTCCGTAGAATTCCCTCATCCTATCATTCATTTCCCTGACATCAGTGATATATTTCAGCTGCCTGATCTTCTGAGTGCTGAGTTCTGTTATCTTGTCTGCTGTCTTGTCGAGCTTCGAGAGGCTGATCCTGTAAGCATCAAGATCGAAAAGCATGTCTAACAGGTCCCTGTAATATGGGTGCAGCCTATCATTCGACGGGAAACGTTTCACGAGTTTCTTCAGGTAGAGCACAGTTGTATTCTCTATTATGGATATCCTGTCCTGTATCTCTTTCCGAATCCGTAGTTCCATTGTCGGTTGATATGGCTCCTCAACTTTGGATGCTTTTCCAAAAGCCTTGTCTATAATTTCCTGTGATCTAAGTACAGTGGGAATCCTATTGAACATTTTTTGCCTTCATTTACAGCTAAGTCTTTTCCTGAATTGCAGATTCCACTTTCTGCTCAAGTTCAGGTTTCATTTCGAATACGTTGTGTGCATACCTGCAATGAATCCTTATCCTGGGCAACAGATCCTTTTTCTCGTTGGCCTCATACTCAAAAGAGCAATCGTTGCCTATGTCCCTGCACTTGAACGTATATGGCATCGCACATGGATGACAGAGCAATATAAAACAGATATCACACTGCGACGATCCTGTTGCCTTTTCCTGAGTAACGGTTTAATTCGTGATTAGCATCATAAAGCATGCTGATCGATGACGAAAGGAATGTGTCCTGCGGGGGCGATCCTTTCAATTTCCTTAAGAGCGTCATGAAGGGACTGGGAGTGCAGCTTGATCCGGGACAGGACGCCATGGTTCTCGTGATGAAGGAAAAGTATCCTTTCAAGCAAGAAATATTCCAGGGACTGGCAGGGACCGGGAAATTGCGCATGGTTAACCTGGAGGAAACGGGAGACGAATTTCATATCACTGTAAGGAAGCCGCTCCCTTCCGATTCCACGTGACAGCTCTCCTATATTCACTAATATACATAATAATGAATAGATATAAATCCTTTCACAGCCTGTATTACTCAGTTTTTTTTCTGTTGAAACAATGCTTTTTATGGCGTTTTGACATTACCTAAGGTACCGTAATGGAAAATTATGACGCTTCACAGATTCAGATCCTTGAAGGGCTCAAGGCAGTCAGGAAGTTGCCTGGCATGTACATTGGCTCCACGGACACCCGCGGTCTGCATCACATGGTTTATGAGGTAATAGATAACAGCATAGATGAATCGGTTGCCGGTTTCTGCAAGAATATACTTATCACTCTGCATAAGGATGGCTCGATAGAGATAGAGGATGACGGGCGGGGCATCCCGACAGATATGCACCCAAAGTACAACCGTCCGGCGCTTGAGATCGTACTGACAGAACTGCACAGCGGGGCAAAATTCGATAAGAAGGTATACAAGATCACCGGCGGTCTCCACGGAGTCGGCGTGCACGTTGTCAACGCCCTGAGCAGCCTCCTAATCGCTGTGGTGAAGAGAGAGGATGCCTATTATTACGAGAAATTCGAGAAAGGTATCCCCAAAGAAGGGTTGAAGACTGTCATGCATGACGCATGGGGCCATACCGGTGAGAAAGTTCTTGATGAAATAGAACCCGGGTTGACAAAGGATCATGGGCTTATAGTGAAATTCTTCCCGGACAGCGAGATATTCGAAACGCTGGATTTCTCATACAGTGTTATACTGGAGAGAATTAAGGAGCTGGCATTCCTCAACCCTCAGGTCTCTATATCAATAGCAGACGAGAGGACCGGTAAGAGTGATGCGATGCATTACGAGGGCGGTCTTTCCGAGTTTGTACAGTACTTGGGCGAGGGGCATCAGCCAATTCTAAAGGCAACCATATACAGCAGGGAGGAAATTGAAGATACTATTGTAGAATTTGCCTTACTGTACAATAACAGCACTGCGGAAATTATGCAGTCCTATGTGAATAATATCAACACGATCGAAGGCGGTACTCATGTTACGGGATTCCGGGCAGGACTATCCCGGGCGATACAGGAATACGCGAAGTCAAAGGACATGGTCAAGGGTGTGGAATCCATAGTGAGTGATGATGTCCGCGAAGGACTTGTGGCCGTCCTGCATGTAAAGGTCTACTCACCACAGTTCGAGGGTCAAACCAAATCCAAGCTGGGAAACAGTGCGGTACGCGGTATAGTACAGTCAAACACGGATCGGTTCATGACTGCGTATTTCAAGCAATATCCCAATGTTGCTGAGGTCATAGTTAAACGCGCGATAATGGCTGCAGCTGCGAGAGAGGCATCCAGAAACGCGAGGGAACTGATAAGGAGGAAATCAGCCCTGGAAAGCGGGAATCTTCCAGGGAAGCTGGCTGACTGTTCCTCTTCAGATCCTGCGGTGTCTGAATTATACATTGTGGAAGGAAACTCTGCAGGTGGTTCAGCTAAACAGGCCAGAAACAGGGAATTCCAGGCTATTCTTCCTCTTAGAGGAAAGGTTCTCAACGTGGAAAAAGCGACAGACATCAAGACGCTTGTAAACGAGGAGATCAGGAACCTGATAACAGTGATGGGTACCAACATCAAGGAGAACCTTGACATTTCAAAACTGAGATACGGCAAAATAATAATCATGACGGATGCAGACGTAGACGGCGCTCACATCCGCACGCTTTTACTCACCTTCTTCTACAGATACGCCCTGCAGGTTATCCAGAACGGTAACCTCTACATAGCACAACCTCCGCTTTTCAGGATTCAGAAAGGCACCAGGGTTGAGTACGTCTACTCAGAGAGGGAGGTTGATGAAGTTATCCAGAGAATGGGTGCCAACGCCGTTGTGCAGAGGTTCAAAGGCCTTGGGGAAATGAATCCCGAACAGCTCTGGGAAACGACCATGAATCCGGAGACCAGGAAGCTGCTACAGGTGACGATAGAGGATGCAGCATATGCGGAGAGGCTTTTGTCCGTACTGATGGGAGAGAAGGTTGAGCCTCGCAGGCGGTTCATTGAGGAGAATGCAACCACCGTTGAAAACATAGACGTGTGAATTTCATGATACATTCTAAGAGCATTGAGGACGAGATCCGGACATCATATCTGGAATACGCAATGAGCGTAATTGTCAACCGGGCAATTCCGGACGCTAGAGACGGGTTGAAACCCGTGCAGAGGAAGATCATCTTTGCAATGGGGGAACTTGGCTTTACGCATGACAAGCCATACAAGAAATCAGCCAGGATTGTCGGTGAAACTATGGGTAAATACCATCCACACGGCGACCAGGCGATTTACGACGCTCTTGCGAGGATGGCCCAGAGTTTTTCTCTCAGGTATCCACTGATTGACGGCCAGGGAAACTTCGGTTCTATTGACGGCGACACCCCAGCAGCAATGCGATACACTGAAGCAAGACTTCTTCAGATCACAGAAGAGATAATCGAGGATCTTGACAGAGAGACCGTACCGTTCAGGCTCAACTTCGATGGTTCATTGGAAGAACCGGACTATTTTCCCTCTAAAATTCCGCAGCTCCTGGTAAATGGTGCTTCCGGTATAGCTGTCGGAATGGCAACCAGCCTGGTTCCACATAACATGACAGAGATCTGCGAGGCAATAAAGCTGAAGACCCTGGATCCTGCGGTTCCGGTACAGGAGTTACTCAATATTGTCAAGGGACCTGACTTTCCCGGTGGCGGGCAGGTCTTCAGGGACGAGAACATGCTTGATGCCTATCTGACCGGAAGAGGCAAGGTGAAGGTCCGGGGCGAGATCGATGATTCAGAGGAGAAGAGGATCATAATCACCAGCCTGCCTTATGAAACCAACAAGGCAAGATATATAGAGAACCTTGCGGAGAAGGTCAAGAATGACATCATCAAGGGGATAGTAGACATCCGGGACGAGAGCGATCGCGACGGGATTCATGTAGTAATAAAGCTGAAGGACAACAATGCAAAACAGCTCATAATTAACCAGCTCTATGAGCTCACCGATCTTGAGAAGACCATAAGCATAATCAACCTGGTTCTGGTGGACAACCAGCCGAAGACGCTCAGTATTTCAGGCCTGATAGATGTCTTCATAGATCACAGGCTAAACATTATCCTCAAGAGGTCTCAGTACGAGTTGAAGCATGGGGAGGAGAGAGAACACATCCTGGAGGGGCTAATAGTTGTTGTAAACAACATGGATACTGTAATTTCCATAATCAGGAAGAGTTCTGAACCCAAAGAAGCTAGGTCCAGACTTATGGAGGAGTTGCACTTGACCGAGATCCAGGCGAATTCAATCCTCGATATGCGTCTGCAGAGACTTACGGGTCAGGAACTGGCTAAAATACGCACCGATCTTGAAGAGGTAAGGAAGAAGATTGAGTCGCTCAAAAAGATTGTCTCGGATGAGGCAGAGCGGAGAAGCATACTCATCGAAGAAATGGATTCGGTGATAAAGAAATATGGCGATAAACGAAGGTCTACGGTTATAGAAGGAGCGATATCTAGGAGAACGATCGAAGAGCTTATCCCCAAGGAGGAGTGCGTTGTTATCCTGACCGAGAAGGGGATAGTGAAGCGGGTCCCGCTAGCTGAGTACAGATCGCAGAGGAGAGGCGGAAAGGGAATAATCACTTCCACTGTGAAGGAAGATTACGTCCGTAACGCAGTATCCGGGAATTCACATGACGAGATTCTATACTTCACTGATCTGGGAAGAGTCTATTCCGGAAAGGTTTACGATATAGAGAAGAGGGCAAGAACCAGCATTGGAGTCTCCTCTCAGGCACTCCTTAACCTGCAGGAGGATGAGAAAGTCAGGCAGGTCATGCTTCCAGATTATACTTCAGCTAAATACATATTCCTCGCGACACGCCTCGGATACATAAAGAAGGTCGACGTGAAGGCCCTTAAAAATATCAGGAAAACGGGCATTAGGATCATAACCCTCGAAGAAAAGGATTCTGTAGTGTCGGTCGAGCTGCTCCGCGAGAATGACAGGATTGCGGTTGTATCGAATGACGCGAAGATTGCGACATTCAACCCTAAGGATCTGAGGGCAACCGGCCGGCAGTCCAGAGGAGTAAGATCCATGCGCCTGAAGCGCGGCAACTCAGTCGTGACTGCTTTTGGCGTAACCAGTTCTGAGTATATACTATGCGTCTCAGAGAAGGGTCTCGGCAAGAGAACCAAATCAGGAGAATACCCAGTTCACAGGCGGGGCACCGGGGGCGTCTATGCCTTCAGGGAGAGCGGTAGAACCGGGAAGATAGTTACGGCTCTATCCGTGACCGATGAAGATGAGTTGCTGATCCTGACAAAAAATGAGATGTCAATAAGGATATCCGTCAGGGATATACGTCCTATCTCCAGAGTAACGAGCGGAGTCAGGCTGGTAAACCTTGGCAAGGAAGACCACGTTGTTTCCGTTACCAGGATCTGAGCTCTTTCTTATTTTAATATAATAAATAATAAATTAGAGGGTGGCGTAATAGTTCGCATCGTATGGTTCTGGCTTGAGGCCCTTCCTCTCTCTAATCTTTGCAACGACATCACGCTGAAGTTCCTGGGGCACAGTCTCGTACCCGGAGTTTTCGGAGCTCCATAGAACCTTTCCGCCGGTAGCTCCCCTGATTGCTGAAGCGAACCCAAACATTCCTGCTACGGGGGCCTTTGCAACTATGGTGATCTCTTCGCCGTTCTGGTTCATCTCCTCAACGACACCTCTTCTCTGCTGTATCTCGTTTGTAACGGATCCCATTATGTCCTGTGGCACGTTGATGAATACCTTCTGCATAGGTTCGAGCAGGATCCTGTTCGCCTGGCACATTGCTCCATAGATGGAATTCCTGCCAGCCGGAATAACCTGTGCTGGTCCCCTGTGTATGCTGTCTTCATGCAGCTTCGCATCAACAAGTCTCATCTTCAGGCCATACACCTTCTCGTTGGCAAGTGGTCCGCGATTTATTACTTCAGTGAAAGAATCAATGAGCAGCTCCATGGTCTCGTCGAGATACTGAATTCCTTTTGTAACATCGACCATGATATTCATGCCCTCTACCGCCTGAAGACCTCTGGCCTCATCGCGCTCGAGACCGGCTTTCTGAAGAATATCGATAAGCGTTTTCTTATCCTTGAATTTGGCACCCTGCGGCACCTTGCCGTCCTTTATCAGCTGGACAACTTCATCCTGCAACGGTTCAACCTCGAAATAGAAACGGTTGTGTTTGTTCGGAGATTTCCCCTCGAATGGACCGCCCTTCCTGCCCACAGTCTCTCTGTAGACGACAAGAGGTTCAGACGTCGTAACTTCGACCTTGTAATCGTTCTTAATCCTGTAAAGCGTGATCTCCAAGTGGAGTTCCCCCATTCCCGAAATAAGGTGTTCTCCCGTCTCCTGGTTTATATCAACTTGAATCGACGGATCAGCCTTGGATACATTTCTGAGGACCTCGATAAGTTTTGGTAAGTCCGCAGTGTGTTTAGCCTCTATAGCAAGTGTGACAACAGGATCCGTATAGTGAACCATAGGTTCGAACGGGTCCATGTCCTGCTGAGCGGATACAGTCGATCCTGCAATAGCTCCTTTCAGGCCGATCATGGCAGCAATGTTTCCCGCAGCGATTTCATCGACCTGAATTCGATCCGGTCCGACCATCATGGAAAGAACCTGAATCTTGCTCTTCACGTTTCCCGTTCTCGATACATAGACTTCGGTGGATTTCCTGAGGGTTCCGCTGAACAAGCGGCCAACAGCGATCTCTCCCGCATGCGGATCTATGATGATTTTGGTGATCATCATGCTGACCGGGCCATGGAAATCGCAGGTGAGCATCGATTTTCCGACATCTGATTCTGGATCGCCCCTCCATATCTGCGGTATCCTGTATTTCTGTGCCTCTTTCGGGTTGGGCAGGTGTCTAATCACCATGTCCAGTACTGTCTTATGGAGCATGGCCCTCTTAGCAAGATCCTTCTGCTGTCCCTTGCTCACCATGTCCACCACTTCCTTGAAAGTGATCTTGTTTGCCTTCATTGAGTGTACGGATATAGCCCAGTTGTTATATGCAGATCCGAAGCTCACTTTACCGTCCTGTACGCTAAGAAGCCAATCCTGTTTGAAATCTTCTGCTGAGTATTTTGTGATAAGCCTGTTGACCTCAACGATGACCTTCTGGAACCTCTTCTGCATCTCCTCAGCGTTAAGCTTTAGCTCGTTAATCAATCGATCAACCTTGTTGATGAACAGCACAGGCTTAACTCTCTCCCGGAGAGCCTGTCTTACCACAGTTTCAGTCTGGGGCATTACGCCTTCTACTGCGTCAACGACGATAACCGCGCCATCTACCGCTCTCATGGCCCTTGTAACGTCCCCGCCGAAGTCAACATGCCCCGGTGTATCGATCAGATTGATAAGGTAATCCCTGTTGTCCAGGGAATGCACCATTGATGCAACTGCTGCATTGATTGTTATACCTCTTGCCTGTTCCTGTTCGTCGAAGTCGAGCATCAGCTGTTTGCCCGCCAGATCCTCGCTCATCATCCCTGCTCCTGCAATCAGGTTATCGCTCAGTGTTGTCTTCCCATGGTCTATATGTGCAGCTATCCCGATGTTCCTGATGAAGTCAGGTGTCTCAACAATGCTTCTCGCTCTTTCGATATTGTCCTCTTTTCGCCCCATAAAATCACTGAAAAAATTAGCTTTTGATCTGTATCTCTATCTGGACACCGTCAGGAATTGGGATCCTCATCAACTGTCTCAGGGTACGCTCGTCCGCGTCAACGTCTATCAGTCTCTTATGAACGCGCATCTCCCATCTTTCCCAGGTTGCTGAGCCCTCGCCATCCGGACTCTTTCTAACCGGGACCGTAAGGCGCCTGGTTGGCAATGGCACGGGACCATGGAATTCCACACCAGTTCTCTTTGCTATCCCCTTGATCTCTTCGCAGACAACGTCAACAATCTTGTGCTGAGTTCCGCTCAGTGAAATCCTAGCCCGATACGTTGCCATCAATGCACCTACTTCTTCTCGACGTCGATGCACTGACCGGCTGCGACGGTAATGCCCATATCCCTGATGGCGAATCTCCCCATCTGGGGTATCTCTGAAACTTTTTCAAGCACAATTGGCCTGTCAGGTATTACCTTAACAACCGCAACGTCTCCGGTTTTAATGAAATCAGGCTTGTCCTTCAGCGTGGTTCCATCCTTCGGGTTAAGTGTCTTGACTATCTCCTCGAACCTGCATGCAACCTGTGACGTATGAACATGGAAGACCGGTTTGTATCCGTTTGCGATTACGCTCGGGTGATTAAGTACCACGATCTGCGCAGTGAACGCTTTCACGACGGTCGGCGGATTCGAAGAGGATCCACAGACGTCTCCTCTCTTAATGTCGGTCTTGGCTATTCCTCTCACGTTGAATCCAACGTTGTCGCCAGGTTCAGCCTGTTGCATCTGCTCATGGTGCATCTCTATCGATTTAACCTCTCCCTGTTTATCTGCAGGAAGGAATGTTACCTTGTCCCCGATCTTCATGACACCCGTCTCAACCCTTCCAACCGGGACTGTACCAATTCCAGTTATGGAATAGACGTCCTGAATCGGCAGCCTGAGAGGCTTGTCAGTCGGCTTGTCAGGCACGCTAAGTGAATCCAGTGCCTGCAGTATGGTCGGGCCCTTATACCACTTCATGTTGTCGCTTGGCTTAACTACGTTATCGCCCTTGTAGCCGCTTGCAGGAATGATCGGAACATTCCTGAACCCAATGGAGAGCAGGAATTTCTCGACTTCGGCCTTAACCTTGTCGAATCTCTCCTGGCTGTAAGCAGGTTGTGTAGTATCCATCTTGTTCGCAATAACTATAAGCTGCGGCACGCCGAGTGTCTTTGCAAGGAATCCGTGCTCCCTGGTCTGTGCCATGATGCCTTCCCCTTCCTTGAATGATATGACAAGGAGGGCAGCATCTGCCTGACTCGTGCCGGTAATCATGTTCTTCACAAAGTCTCTGTGCCCTGGTGCGTCAATCAAAGTAAAATAATACTTGTCCGTCTCGAACTTCTTGTGGTTCAGATCTATTGTGACACCGCGTTCTCTCTCTTCCTTGAGCCTGTCCATGACCCAGGCAAACTCGAAAGTTGCCTTTCCCTTCTCAGTTGCTTCCTTCCTGTACTCGTCAATAATATGGGCAGGTACTTCTCCATGCTCGAAGAGCAGTCTCCCCACCATAGTGGACTTTCCATGATCGACATGCCCGATCGTGATCAAATTTATGTGTGGTTTCTGTGTAGCCATTAATTTTCACCGTTGTAACTTTCCATACCACATTGAAACCAGATATAAGGATTTTCTTAGCCTCCGATACGGCCGGACACTATAATTATGTCATGAAGGGACTGATTGTGCCTGTATTTGCAACGAGGCTTTTCCCGCTTAGTGATTAAATTCTTAAGCGAATTTACATAAGCCCAGCATAATGCCAAAGGTGAGGGGGGGCAGCTCCCATCCACTCGGATCTTCAATTAATAAGGATGGGGTCAACTTCGCAGTCTACTCTGAAAATGCCGATTCTCTGTACCTCGACCTGTTTCGGACCCCTTCAGATTCATCACCGTACGAAACCATTCAGCTTGAGAGAAAAACAAACAATGTCTGGCACTGCTCTGTCGCTGGCCTGGGCCCCGGGACGCTGTACAATTACCGTGCATTCGGAAGATACATACCGGAAGAGGGGCACCGATTCAATTCAAATAAGCTGTTAATCGATCCATACGCCAGGGCAATCTGTGGCACCATAGACTGGAGCAACGACATATTCGGGTACAGGATGGGTGACCAGGCCGAAGATCTCTCGTACAGCGATGCGGCAGATTCTGGTGCAGTACCAAAGAGCAGTGTCGTTGACAGTTACTTTGACTGGGACGATGATCTAAAGCCGGAAAACCCATGGCCGAAAACGGTAATCTACGAAACGCATGTCAAGGGCCTGACGCAGGAGAGGAAGGATATATCTGACAGGGAGAGAGGTACCTACCTTGGCCTCTCTTCAGATAGGATGATCCAGTACTTCGAGGATCTTGGCATAACCGCAGTTGAGCTTATGCCCGTTCAGCACAGAATAGACAACAAGATGCTCGTCGATTCTGGCCTGAATAACTACTGGGGCTACAACACAATCGGTTTTTTTGCTCCGGATGTCAGATTCGCATCGTCAGGGCAATCTGCCGTTCAGGTGGCAGAATTCAAAGAGATGGTTAAGACACTGCACAGACACAGCATCGAGGTTATCATGGACGTTGTGTATAACCATACTGCTGAGGGCAATCATCTCGGACCGACGGTATCTTTCCGCGGGCTCGACAATGCTGTCTATTACAGACTGATGCCGGACAACCCCAGGTTCTATGTTGATTATACTGGTACTGGAAACACGCTGAATGTGAGGCATCCACAGGTGCTGAAGCTGATTATGGACAGTCTGCGTTACTGGATCACGGAGATGCATGTTGACGGTTTTCGCTTCGATCTGGCTGCTGCTCTTGCACGCCAGTTGCACGAAGTCGACAACCTATCTGCTTTCTTTGACATAATACATCAGGACCCGGTCATCTCAAGGGTGAAGCTCATCGCTGAGCCCTGGGACGTTGGACCTGGTGGCTACCAGGTTGGAAATTTCCCGGTTCTCTGGGCAGAATGGAATGGGAAATACAGGGATTGCATACGCAGGTTCTGGAGAGGCGATGATGGCCTAACCGGGGAGTTTGCTACTAGGATCTCTGGATCCCCTGACCTGTACGAGTCTGGAGGCAGAAGACCGCATGCAAGCATAAACTACATAACGGCGCATGATGGTTTCACCATTTTCGACCTTGTCAGTTATAACGAGAGACATAATGAAGCGAACATGGAGGGAAACCAGGACGGTTCTCCGGAGAATTACAGCACAAACTTCGGAGTGGAGGGCTGGACCGATGATCCTGAGGTTCTCTCCCGAAGGGTGCGGCGGGCTAAGAACCTCATCCTGACCCTTCTGGTATCACAGGGAGCGCCGATGATACTTGGAGGGGACGAGATCTTACGTACGCAGAGAGGCAACAACAATGCATACTGCCAGGATAATGAGCTGAGCTGGTATGACTGGGCATATTCCCCGCTCAAGGAGGAGATGCGTTCTTTCCTCAAGAGGATGCTTTACCTGAGAAATACTACCCCATGCCTGCGGAGGAGGGAATTCTTCTCCGGCAACATGCTGGAATCATACGGCACGAAGGACGTATACTGGTTCAGGGCAGATGGAGGACCCGTGGGCTACCAGGACTGGCCAAATCCACTGTTCAAGGCTTTGCAGGTATACATATCGGGGAAAGATTCTGATGCGCATCTGGAGGGCGACGAATCCCCTGACGTACTCCTCATGTTCAACGCGGGTCTGGGAGCAATGGATTTCTATATACCGACCTACCTGATGGATCACTGGACCTTATGGATCGATTCCTTCGACTCACTGGAGACAATGCCCAGAAAACTTGACGGCCAGGTACTATCCCTACCTCCGGATTCATCCGCGGTCCTTGTTTCTTCACCGGGCTAATGAGAGGGATGCCGAGAATCCGGGAAGCTCAGACTCGCCGGAACCAGGTCCCCCAAATCTAGAATCTGCAGTTGTGAATAGCCTTCTCCCTTCTATCAATGCAGTATCGCTGCCCATGTTGAATTCGGCAAGGAGCCTCTCGTTTTCAGGTTGAGGATATTCAACAGTGAAAACGCTTCCATGCAATGAGGCGTTAAAACCGATGCGCGATTCGAGACCAAGATACCTCTTCCGGAGAGAAATCAATTCTCTGTACATCGCGAGGAACATCTTTCTCCGGCCTGATATCTCCCAGGACAGCTTCGAATTTGCAAACGCAGCAGGGCTGTTCGGTTCCATGAACGTATCTTTCCAGTTGAAGTGCTTGAATTCTGCCCTTCTCCCTGCACCCACTTTTTCAGCGAATTTCGCATCATCTGTGTCAACGAAAAACCAGAACGGCGCATCTTCGCCGTACTCCTCTCCCATGAACAGCATGGGAGTATATGGTGAAAGGAGCAGGAGAGAAGCCGCAAGCCTTGCTCTGTCCGGTGGGATTATTGATATGAGCCGGTCGCACTTAGCCCTGTTTCCGACCTGATCGTGGTTCTGTATGCAGAAGACAAGCCTCGAGACGTTCTGTCTCCTCGCCCCAGGGTCCAGCGACAGGAAGTCAGTCCCTCTAATCTCTCCGGAAAATGCTGATAACCTGCCGTTGTATAGAAATCCGTTTTTGACGGTCAGGTAGATGTCTTCAAGGGATCCGAAATCCATGTAATATCCTGCGTTCTCTCCGCTTAAGAATGAATGCACAGAGTGGTGGAAGTCGTCGGCCCAGAGAGCATCCAGGCCGTAGCCTCCGGATTTCCGGTCGCGGAGCAGTCGGATATCATTCCTGTCAGATTCACCTATGATCGTGATCTCCCTGGATTTCGATTTAGCATATTCCTGCACATTTCTGGACAGATAGGACAGGAAATGTTCATCTGAGGAGTCATAGAGGTTCTGGGTGGAATCAAGCCTCAAGCCGTCGAACCTGAACTGGTCAAGCCAGTAAATGGCGTTCGAAACCAGGGTATCCCTCACTCCTGAGGAGTACTTTCCGTCCAGGTTCAGAGCCTTTCCCCATGGTGTTTTGTACCTGTCAGTAAAATAGGGTCCGAACTTCGGAAATACATTGCCAATCGGCCCCAGATGATTATAGATAACGTCCAGGATGCATGCTATGGACCTGGAATGGCATTCATCCACCAGACGCTTCAGCGAGTCTGGAGTGCCGTAAGAGTAGTTCGGTGCAAATGGGAAAACCCCGTCATACCCCCAGTTCCTCGATCCATATGTCTGGTTGACGGGCATTATTTCCAGTGCATTGATCCCGAGATCCTCGAGATAATCCAGTTTCTGAATCGCAGAGAGAAATGTACCCTGGCTGGTGAAGGTGCCAATGTGAGCTTCGTAAAGAACCATATCGTCAATACCAATTTGCTCCCATGAATTATTTCTCCAGGCATAAGACTCAGAAGACATTGCCTGTGAAGCATTCTTAACACCCTCAGGCTGGTATCTGGAGCATGGATCCGGATATACAGCTCCGTCGATCTCGAGAAGGTAACGGATTGGTTCAGGTGGAACTGGAATCTTTATCCTGAAGAACTCGCCTTCCCTGTTCATCTCCTTTTTTTCCATTCCAGCTATCTGGAGGCGCATGCTTTTTCTCGATGGAGACCAGACGCTCACGTTGAGCCTTCCGCCGGAAATAGTAGCTCCAAAATTATCAGGATTAATCATAGATGCCACCCGCTGTGAATACTGAAAATGGCCGATCGCGCAGAATGCTGGAAAGGCGATTGCTCCGCAACAGTTCGCTTCCGGACAACACATCCCTCCATGGACCTTCTGGCAGCTCGCTGGAGATCACAGTATCCTCCCACTTATCAGGGGAGTATGTCAACCCAGAAAAAAGGGGCCTCTGCATCCTCGATATAATTACTGTCACCGATCCCCCGGGACTCGAGAGTATGAATCCGAAAGCGCTCTGTCTCAATGCGCCGCTGAACTCCAGTGAAGCGTAATCGGAATCGGCCAGGAATGAACGCAGCTTTCTTCGCAGGAGGAGCAGCCTTCTTGTCAGATTCAGCTTGGCATGTCCGGAATGCAGGTATTCCTGTTCCATCGATATATCCTCTTGTTTCGAGAACTTCATAGCATCCCGCAGCATGTCAAAATCCACCGGTCGCCTGTTGTCTGGGTCAACAAGGCTGAGATTGGAGAGCTCACTGCCCTGATATGTATCGGGAATACCGGGCATCATGATCTTCAGTATCGTCTGTGAGAGTGAATTCAATGTTCCATAGAATGCGATGTTCCTCATCAACTCGGAGAATTCCGGAGTAGCATTTTCAAGCGTATCTTCCGCAAAGTCTACGCATTTCTTCTCATATTCATGATCCGGAATATCCCATGAGGTGTGTTCTCCGGATTCCCTCAGGGCCTTGATGATATAATCGCGTAGTCTCTTACCGTATGCATGACTATCAGTGAATGAGCCGAGGATTACCTGCAGTATCCTGTATATGTCCACAGCATCTATCTCGTTGCTGTCTATGAATTGAGCAAGGACAGTAAACCATTCTTCCTCAAAGCACAGAAGCGCGTTGAATCTGGCTCTTACGTCCTCCCCGAATTTGGAGTCGTGAGTCGAAAGTGTGTTCAGACTGTATGGATACGCATTCATCCTAGCATGAAAATATGAATGGACTTCCGCATCGCTGTATGGCTCGGCATCCGGGGAGAGACCGAGGGAATTCATTGAGAGGAGTGGAAAATACCTGTAGAAAAACGTATCCTCCATTGATTTCGCCATGACTGCCCCCGTGAACTGCTGAATCCTCATCAGCACTTTCCGGCTCTTTACATCGGTTTCACACGCATCAATGAAGAGTCGAATCGCCTGCATTTCACTGTGCAACTCATTCCGGCTTTGCAGCGCTTCGTCGACTGCGTGGTGCCATTCTGCAACATCTGCTTGGTCTGCAGAGCTATAGGTCCTGTATACGTGGAAGCAAGAAAGTACGGCCTCAAGTGCTTCATGAATCGATTTAACAGATATGCCTGTATATCCGAGCCTCTTCAGATCCAGCACAATGTATCTGGAGATCCTTTCAAAGTCTGAATAGAAGAGTTTCCTGCTTATCTCTATCTTCAGATTCCTGATATATTTCTCATCATATGAAAAGCCAGTGATCTCAGAAAACCTATTTCTGAACGACTTTAATTTATCTCGAGGAATGAAGAGTGAAGTTATCCGGGCCTGACCTGAGTACCCTGTTTCACCATCTGTTTGCCAGGCAGCAGGGAGGGATTCATCCCTTGCAAGGATCTTCTCAACATAAATTCTCCCTCCAGGCAGGGCCCTGCGCATTCTTTCCAGATATTTCCCGGGTTCGTACAGCCCGTCTATATGATCTATCCGGATCCCTTCAATTCCATATTTCCTGAAAATCTGGAGTATCTTCGCATGATGCTCCCTGAAGACTGCCTGCTTTTCGATCCTCACTCCTATTAGGGAGTTCACTGCGAAGAATCTCCTGTAATTGACCATCCGGTTTGCTTCCTTCCAGGGCGCCAGTATGTAATTCTGGTTCTGCAATACGGTGTTGCTGTCATTCGCATCCACGCCCTCAGGTATGTTCACAGGGATCTTGACACCAAAATCTATCATTGCATGGCCTGAGCCTGCAATTTTGATATCCGGTTTCTTCTCCCATGAATATTCGCCAAGAAGAGGAAGGATTAGCTTTCCATCGCATTCAGGACTCTCGAAATCTATGTCAAAGAATCCTCTGTAACGCGACTTCCTGCCCTTTTCAAGCATGTCGAGAACAAATGGGTTGAGGAGCGTCATATGATTCGGCACGATATCCATGACGATACCGATGTCATTCTCCCGCGCTGCCCTGACTAATGAGGAAAAGCCCGCCTCACCACCAAGTTTCTCGCTTATTTTCGTATAATCGTAAACGTCGTAGAAATGCCTGCTTCCCGGATAGGCGTCCAGAATGGGCGAAAGGTAAAGGTGCGTTATCCCGAGATCCCCAAGGTATCCGAGCAGTCTTTCTGCATCGCCGAATGTAAAGTCTGATGACAGTTGAATCCTGTAGATGGAGCAGAAGTTATCAGAATCTTGAGACATTGAGCTGACTTGCCTGGGTCCGGAATCCCGGTTCGGCCGACTGTTCAGCGACCCTTCTTCTGAGGGCCTTTCTTTGTTGAAGACTGTGTCTTCTTGGTTGTCCCGGAAGTCTTCTTCATCGGAGACACAACCGTGATAACTTCTTCAATGGTCAGCTCCGGTGACATCTTTGTAGCTAGTTCAGGATAACCGACACTCTTCAACCAGATGCTGATATGCCCTTCCCTGATGTGGTATTTCACAGCCTCCGGGTCTTCTCTGTTGAGCCTCTCGAGTTCTGACTTCATCTCCTTGAGCGTCTCTGCTCTTCCAATTACCTGGTCGTACCTCCTGAAGTAGAAAGGTTCCATGGAAACTCATTTATTCCCTGCTCTTAACCTTATCTGATAACTATGCAGTCGCAATATTGAATCCCCACTCGATATGCTATTGATTCACTTATCTGTACCGGGCCTCTTGCGCTTGGAGAACCTGTCGTATGGGAAGAATATTGCTGTAAGGATAACAGCCATGGATATGCCCAGGTAAAGATATGAATTCAGAGCGGCTTCGTTATAGTATGGCCATGCGTTGTACAGGCGCATGAGATTGAGCTTGATGAGACCAAACCAGGGAATGTCCCAGAACGCGATACCGACTATACTCTTATTGTTGATAGGGGCACTCGCGATCCCAATATTCTGGTCTGCGGAACAGTAAGCGTCCACAGACGCGACAAATCTGCCCAGCGTTGCAACATTATGATCTCCCGCGGTGAAGAAACCACTTATATTCCTGTATTCTCCTATATTTACGTAAAGATTTCTTCCATTGTATCCTGCACCGTCTATAAGGACGTAACTTCCATTGACATGCAACCAGGACTGGTTCTTATAGCCCTGCACCACGGGTTCCGAATTATTCCATGTCAGGTAGAAGATTGCCCTGTGAATTATGTCCGTCCCGCTCTGATCGTATATGATCACATTGCCATAATTGCCATAAGTCCTGTAGCCGTCATTCCTGCCAACCACATAGGTGATCACGTTGCCAGGCACCGAGGGAACCTTCTTTACGAATAC
Organism: Thermoplasmataceae archaeon; assembly: GCA_046704325.1. Taxonomy (GTDB): domain Archaea; phylum Thermoplasmatota; class Thermoplasmata; order Thermoplasmatales; family Thermoplasmataceae; genus UBA582. Next base: position 416 of record JBJKSG010000037.1, on the reverse strand, counting down.
AGTGTCTCCAACATTAAGTGTGCCGTATGTCCAGTTGGCAGAATGCGTCATGCTGTTGGAAGCAACTACGCTGAGTGGGGGCCACGTATCTGCATATGCGAATACTGAACCGATGAAGAGAACTGCAAATATCACAGCAATAAAGCTTGCCAGTCTGGTTTTTCGCACCTGCTAAAATTGAAATGTTCTTAATAATATTGTCGCGGAACCTTATATGAAGAACCTCGGGAGGGGGAAGAGGTATATTGTTATGTAATGGATGAATAGAGCTCAAATTTTGAGGTTGTTCGTTTCGTTCACAAAAGTAATTAGAAAACGCATTTTTCTTTGTGCGTATTTAAAATCTGAGATCTCACGTGGGCCAATAGGAACCTCAAAAAATTCGTTTCAATCCACGCGTCCATGAAGGACGCGAC
>JBJKSG010000036.1:0-95956 GCA_046704325.1 Thermoplasmataceae archaeon | reverse complement strand
GAAGATGCTTGGATGGAATATTGCTCAGAGAAGGGATGACCGCATCGATAATGCATTATTCTGCACCGGCGTGTGGCATAATCTGTTCAATATGGGCAGGTCTTAGAATAGCGTCCCACACCCAGTTCTTTAGCAAACCTTAAATACTGGTTTTTTATCCCGCCAACGTGACTAAACGATTAATCGCAATGTTCATTACGCTGTTAATGGTGCTGAGTCTTCTGGGCATTTTTACAGGATTCTCGCATCAGAACCAAGTTACGAAGCAGGCCTATGAGCCCTTTGCTGGGCCGACTACATATTACAATGTAACCTTTTCTGAAGTAGGATTGCCAGTCAATACTACCTGGTATGTAGACTATCCTGGAGTATATAATGGAGGTTCCATTTATACCTATAACACCACCGCAAATACTAGTAATAGCTACAATCACATAACCTATTACCTCAGCAATGGTTCATATGAATTCTACGTCCCCACTCTGTACAGGGGAGTGGATACCTACGTGCCTAACTATAATTACTCCACCAACTATGTTTCTGTGATCGTGTCTGGAAATGCAATCTCGCACTCCATTGTCTTCACAAATACAACACATCACACTATACCATTGACATATTACACTGTAACATTCAGTCTTCACAATCTCCCGACTGTGTCAAACGGCTCTGTATTTTACTGGGGTGTTTGTTTATACACAACGAATGGTAACTATATTACATGCGGTGAATCATATAACTCTTCGTTAGTTTTTACCAGCTATTTGCCAAACGGCACATACTCATATTACATCTACCACAGTAGTGGTCAATATGAAATTACTCCTTATTGCAGCTACTTCGGGGTGAATGGTAATAATGTTACTGTAAACGCCAACTATGTAAAGACACCGCTTAGCACATATCACGTATACGCTGGCTCCTTTACAGAAAGCGGCCTCCCAAGTGGATATCTTTTCACAGTAAACATTTACTATTACCAATACTACTCCTCGGTCGAATATAATTCCACTATTACCACATCAGCGAATACATCCATTGGGTTTTTCCTTCCGAATGGAACCTATTATTACTGGGCCTATGCTTATAATCAGACATTCTCGAGCCCTTACATATCGAGTGAGTACAGGGGATCAATAACTGTAAATGGATCTTCCTTTAGCGAAACCATCTCGTATTCACAAATTAGCAAACTTTCATTTAATGTAACTGATTCGAAGAACGTGACCTCCCCTTGGTGTGTCGAGTACCAGGTGGTCAACATTAACACTGGTGATAACTATAATTGCTATACAGATTTGTCGAGTTGTTACTTCGTGCTCCCGAACGGAGTCTACTACTATTACATAACCGTGGTATATGGAAATTACAAAGTCACTCCTACGTTTGGTGAAGCCACCATAAACAATGACAGCGTTAATGTAAACGTGACAGCCACGTTTGAAAGGCAATACTCAGTGACCCTGATTGAGAATGGAATACCGCTGCCTGGATATGGTTACTATTGGAATGTTCTATTCACCGGAAAAGACATATCATACAACTTCCTGTCAGACACAAATAACGTTGCGACCTTCAGCGTACCAAATGGGACCTACTCTGCACATTTCTCATACTACTTTAACGTGCCATTTATTCCGGGAGACCAATTTTCAGCGAATCCTAGCACAATTACTGTTTCTGGCCATAACATAACCCTCAACGTTACGTATTCCCCAACTTCTGGCTCTGGATCATCTAACGCACTTGCCACAATCGGTATCCCGCTTGCAGTTGGCGCTGTCGGTGTGCTTGCAGGAGCAGGCGTAGCTGTAATGGCTTTGAGAAGAAGGGTTAAGGCACCGTAAGCCTATTATTTTGCTGAGAAGACTGTGTGACTTTGACTCAAAGCACACAGATTTAATTTATTTTATAATCAGAAATTAATTATTATTCTATGTGTTTTACCATTAGTGGCGAATAAGGTAGTTATTGCAGGTGGAACCGGTTTCATCGGTAGACATTTAGTCTCGTATCTGCAAAGGAAGAATTATGAGATCACTATTCTTACCACGCAACCAATAATTGATGACTCCGGCCCGATCAGTTACGTCAACTATAAGCCTGGCTACGATGCAGATCCCACGCTCATTTCTGCCATATCTGGTAGCGATGCACTTATAAATCTAGCTGGTGCGAGCCTCAGCAAGAAGTGGTCCAGTTCCTATAAGAATACTCTATTTGATAGTAGAATCAATAGCACGTTTACCCTCATTTCTGCGGTAAATTCTGCACATGAACCCCCGCTCTCTGTAATTAGCGCATCTGCAGTGGGGTACTATGGAAGCCGCGGCCCGGAACAGCTCGATGAGGATAGTCAACCCGGAACAGATTTCCTCAGCAGGTTATGCGTTGCCTGGGAGGAAGAAGCCAAGAAGGTTAACAATTTCATCACAAGACTAATAACTCCAAGAATCGGAGTAGTGCTTGGTCCGGATGGCGGTGCTTTCCCCGAACTCTTGAACCTGGCGAACAAGGGCAGGGGAGCCAACTTCGGAGATGCTGAAAACTGGATGTCGTGGATACATATTGACGATCTCTGTGAATCCTTTCACTATCTGCTCAGCAAAGCGGAAAATTTCGGCGTCTTCAATCTTGTTACGCCAACACCGGTGCGTAAATCAGAATTACAGGACATAATAGCGAGGAGACTCAGGAAAGAAATAAAATTGAAAGCACCGAAATTCCTTGTCAGACTCGTTGGAGGGGAGGGGAGCGTGAATGTTTTGTATTCTAGCCAGTATGTTGTCCCGAGAAGACTTGAGGAAGTGGGTTATAAATTCGAATATGAAGACATTGGTGTCGCAATAGATCAAATTCTCGGCTCCATGGCGAGTGGGGAACAGAATGACCTGCAGAATGAATGATTTTTAAACCATATCGGGATCACCATTCGTGTTAGTGGAACCAGCCATACTTCTCGCGGCAATGGGTATTACGATACTCGAGATGTCAGAAGTCACTGCGGTTGGAATCGCCATGTATGCTGATTCAAAGAACCGTAAAGTGTTCCTGGCAGCGATCGCGGGCATACTTGTGATCCTTGGCCCAACCGCTGTGATTGGAAAATATATTGCATATCTCCCTTTGCTCTGGGTGCGCCTTATCTCTGGAATCCTCCTGCTGTATTTTGGACTACGCCTAATCAGGAGTTCAAGAAGATCTGTGAAATTCACATTGGGTATTCGCGGTCCATCAAAGGAAGAGAAAGCGGAGGAAAAGGGGCTTATGTATACCGCATTCACCGTAGGAGTGATTGAGGCTTTTGAGGCTGCCATAGTTCTAGTTGCACTCTACCCTAATGGATATATTTCAACTCTGTTTGGATTGTTCATTGGCGCAGTTATTGTAGCGATTGCGGGTTTCGCCCTGCACAGCCAGATAAGGAAAGTGAAAGCTGCAACGATGAAAATTGCAGTTTCTGCAATCCTTCTTACATTTGCAGCCTTCTGGTTCTCGGAGATTGTCGTTAGCATGAATGATCTTTTCCTTATCCCGATATTTATTGTATTTTTCCTTATGGTATGGTTCCTGGCACACTGGAACCTCACTATTGGAAAGAAGATAAGCAGTGAGTCGGACCAGGGCTCAAGGTGATTCTTTCTTCGCAGAGATACAAGGATGAGTTGATCTGCACCTGTCCGATTTGCGCTTATGGTAACTGCTTTCTTCAAATGACCGGAAATGCCTCTTTATGCATTTTGTAGCCTCTAAGCCCAGGTGGGAAAGGTTCGTTCAAAACATGAATTAATTATTCCCTCGAATAGAAATAATAGCAGGTAGCCCTTAACTCAAAAGAATGAAAAAGCTCGACTTTTACTGGGTTGATGTTTTCGCTGAAAGGGAATTGGAGGGAAACCAACTTGCTGTCTTCCCCGACGGATCTGCTCTGAGTGATGAAGAGATGCAGAAGATAGCGAATGAGATGAATCTGTCCGAAACCACTTTCATAAATGGGTCTGATCCAGAAAGCAGAGAAGCGTACCGGGTTAGAATATTTACAAAAGAGGAAGAACTCCCATTCGCCGGACACCCTTCGCTTGGCACTGCCGCTGTACTTCGATCCCTGCTTGGTCGTGAAGAGATCCAGCTTTCCCTTGGAGTTGGCATAATTCCAGTGCGTTTCAATAGTGAGAACGGAAAAATATACGGTGAAATGACACAGGCAACCCCGGAGTTCGGTATGATACATGAACCAGAGAAGGTTGCGAGTGCCCTCGGTCTTTCAACCAGCGATCTAGATACTTCGATCCCTATAGAGACTGTATCGACGGGGAATAGATTTGTAATAGTCCCGTTAAAGAACCTCGAAATATTGAAAAATCTCAGACCGGATGTAGCCCGTATGGAAAACTATCTGCGAAGCACAGACGGGAAGTTCTTCTATCTAGTAAGCAGAGAAACTGTTGAGAAGGATTCAACCCTCCACACGAGGATGATCTACTATGGCGGCGAAGATCCTGCAACCGGTTCGGCTGCAGGTCCTGCATGTGCCTGGCTTCTGAAGCATGGACTGATGCAATCTGGAGAGACGGGTTGCATCGAACAGGGATTAGAAATAAAGCGAAGGAGCAAGATCTATATTTCCGGAGTAATGGATGCGGATAGGCCGATCAATATACATGTCGGCGGGTTTTTCAAGATACTTGGAAAAGGAGAAATCAGCATTGGTTAAATCTCTTCAAAACCCGGTTTGCTTCGCGACCTAGAAACAGCAGGTCAGTCAATAAATTAATATATTGATTTTTAAATAAAGCTAGATGAAGAAGGAACAGATTTCTGGGGTACTCGTCTTCGTAGGAATTTTCATATTTTCCCTGTTTTTGATGATTGAAGAAGCGCTCTACAAAGGATATTCGATAAGTGGAAATGCGATAAGCGACCTTGGCGTTGGATCCACTGCGCTCCTCTTCAATGGCACCATAATCCTCATGGGAATCACGCTGGTTTTGGCTGGAATTCTACTCTTGCTCTCTAACAAGAAATCGGCATTCGCTTATCTGATCGCTATAGCGGGAGTTGGTGCGATGATCGTTGGCTCTTTCCCGGAAACCACTGGAACACCCCACACCATAGGTGCCTTTATTGCGTTCGCTTTTTCCGGTCTTGCCGCTGTAGCTGGAGTTGTGAGATTCAAGTCGGCCTTCAGAATAATATCACCGCTGATCGGGATACTTGTTCTAGCATCGTTAGTTATGTTCGCCACTGGAAACTATCTTGGTCTCGGTGAAGGGGGCATGGAGAGAATGGTTGTATATCCAGCACTATTCTGGGGATTCGGTGTAGGTGTATATCTCATGGGCGAATCGTGATGGATCTTTTTTTTAAATAAATTGAGTGTAAGGAAATAATTCTATCTGGAATGTTTCAGCGGATTCTTGTCAAAAGTTTCCTTGCATCCACCGCTACAGAAGTAGAACGTCTTTCCCTGGAATTGACTCTTGTGCTCAGTGCTCTCGTCCACTTTCATCCCACAGATCTTATCTATCGCCATGAATTTGTATCCAAGTTTAGGACTTAAGGATTTTGACTTAACCAAAGAATGCTATTTAACCCAAATATCTTCATGTACTATGAACCTGGAAAGAGCAAGGGCATTCATGTGGTTCGGCATTATCGCAATGCTAAATGCTCTCGCATGGATTGTCACTGCGATAATTACCAACCCGTCGTTTGATTTCTATAAAGATGCTCTCAGCCAGTTAGGATCTCCAGGTTCTAATTTCACATGGATTTACAACTATGGTCTGATCTCCACTTCACTATTGCTTTTCCTTTTTGCATGCTCACTGCTTTTCCTTTCAAAAAATAAGATAGAATCTGCGGGAAGTGCGTTCCTCATGATGGCAGCGCTCTTCCTTGCACTGATTGGAATATACCATGGAGGCACATATCCGCATGATTTTGTTTCACTATGGTTCTTCATAATTGCGGATATAGCAATCTTCACGTGGGGCCTGGGCCTAGTGCTCCACGACAGAAAATGGGGAGTCTACATCCTATTCTTGGGGCTCATAGCGTCTGTCCTGGCCTTCACTCTACCCTGGCAGTCGAGTGCTGAGCTGGAGACTTTTGGAACTGCAGGAATCGCACTCTGGGCTATCTTCCTTACGTATCTATTCAGGAATAAATACGCTTCCTGATGTATTCTTGCTCCAAAGCGACGTTTGTGTAAAAGAGTACCTTACGAGGTGAGACTTTCCCTGAATCCTTACTATAAGTCTTCCTGAATGCTGGTTCCCCGAAGACTTCGTGGATGTAAGAGTTCCCTTGATCTATCGTGAGCAAATAACTGCCTTTAGATTTCAACATGCATTCATGCAGAGCAACGTAATTCCTTTTGGTGAATTCCCTGCTGTACCATGATTTTCCAGGATACGGCGGGTCCAGGTAGAAGAAGCTGTCTGAATCATTGAACTTACAGAAAACATTGGTAAAATCTTCACACATGATTCTCCATGAAGCTATCCGTCGAGTTATTTCAGGAAAGAGAGCCATAGTTACATTAAGATATGCAAAAGGTGATTTTTCTTTGGTTGCATACGTTTCGCCATACCCACCGAAGCTAAGACTCCGTCGATAAATCGTAAGTGCTGCTTCTTTAGCAATTCCCATTTGAGATATATCCTCAGTATGTCTGTTGGAGATCATTGTAGAGAGTTCTTCAAAAACCTGTCCCGGATAATCCTGCAATCCTTTGATCGTTCTGTACAGAGAAGCATCCAAATCGTTATACACTGTATTTTCTGCTCTTATGTTAAGAGAAACTAGCCCGGATCCCCCAAATACGTCAATGAAATTTCTGCATCCAGAACGAATAAAGATGCCTCTAATATCAGGTAGCAAAGACTTCTTTGCTCCAGGGTACTTCATAATCCGGACGTACTTCATCCGGACTGCAGTTAAAGTGGCATATAATTGGTTTCCGTATTATTATTAGACGCGCCAGTTTAAAAGTTGTCCTAAAGAATCACTCTAAGACTTATGTTGATTCTCACACGGATCAGCAGCATCGTACGCCTGACAAAAGTCATATAACAATGCATTATTTGCAGAGGATGCAAGAGTTCGCTTACGTTCCTGCCAAGGAAACTGTTGAGAATACTAACATATTTGGTCTTGCTAGAAAACTTGGATTCACTGATTTACATGATCTTTACGATTTTGCGGACTCAAAACCAGAAGAATTCTGGCCGAAAGTTATTGAAGATACCGGGATTGAATTCTTCAGCCCTTTTTCTAAGGTCAAGGAATCTCGCGGTGGCGTAGAGTTTACCAAGTGGTTCGTTGGTGGGCTCATTAATGCTGAGTACAACTGCGTTGAAAAGCACAGGCAATCTGGATCGATAGCCATAAAATGGGAGATCGAAGGGGGAAAGCATGGCACCATCAGCTATCGCGAGCTGGATCAGAGGGTCGGTAAACTCGCAGGTTCTCTTCAGAATCTTGGTGTCAAGAAGGGTGACCGGGTAGGCATCTACATGCCACTTTGCACTGAGGCAATCATTGCGTTCTACTCAATAATGAGAGTGGGTGCCGTGGTAGTGCCAATCTTTTCTGGTTATGCCGAAGAAGCTGTTAGAAAGAGGGTGGAAGATGCAGGCATTGAATTCCTTTTCACATATTCTTCATATTCCAGGAAAGGTAAAACAGTTGACATGTTATCCACTGTAAGCAGAATACACGGTCTCAGACTGATTTCTGCCGGTCCAGCTATTGGCGATGTTGCTGCAGACTCTTTTGATCTTTTGGTGAAGAACGGGATTTATGTTCAATCATTAAAAACAGAATCAGAAGATCCGTTCATCATGCTGTATACATCTGGAACCACGGGAAAACCGAAGGGCACTATCCATGTACATGGGGGGAGCTTTATCAACATTGTCAAAGAGGTACGCTATTACATGGATGCAAGACAGGAGGATACCGTGTTCTGGATCACGGATCTCGGCTGGATGATGGGCCCATGGTATATTCTAGGCACACATGCACTTGGCGGCTCTGTCTTCCTATACGACGGCGCAGTGGATTATCCGAGCAAGGACAGGATTCCAGACATGATTGCAAGACATGGTATCTCTATTCTTGGACTCTCGCCTACTTACGTGAGAATGCTCAAACATTCCGCCTATTCCAGAAGCTTCGATGGTGTACGAGTTTTCGGATCAACAGGGGAACCGTGGGATGAAGAGGCATGGAACTATCTTTTCAGGGATCTTGGAAGCGGAGTGACTCCGATCTCAAACATATCCGGCGGGACCGATATAATAGGGTGTTTCCTCGCGTCTACCCCAGCAACCTCCCTCTATCCAAGGTGCCTTTATCGAGGACTTGGCATGAATGCATCCGTCTTCAATGAAGCGGGAATCGCTGTATATGATGAGGTTGGATATCTGGTTGCGAAAGATGCATGTCCTTCGTTCACACGGGGGCTATGGGGACAGGAGGAAAAATACGTGGAAACATACTGGTCCAGATTCAAGGATACCTGGTTCCACGGTGACTGGGCGATGATGTCTAAAGATGGTTACTTTTACCTGTTTGGAAGAGCAGATGATGTGATCAAAGTCGCAGGAAAACGGGTAGGACCAAATGAAGTAGAGGATGCAACGATGCGTGTTGGTGGTGTGAGAGAATGCGCTTGCGTGGGTGTACCGGACGATCTGAAGGGAGAGGCGATTGTAATTTTCTACATGGGTGAAGATTTCCCTGACACAAAGGCAGCGATCAGGAAAGAGGTCGAGAAATCCCTTGGCAAATCATTTTCTCCGAAAGAAGTGTTGAATGTAACTTCTCTCCCGAGGACCAGAAGTGGAAAGATAATGCGACGTCTTGTGAAAAACGCATATCTTGGCCTGCCATACGGAGACGTAAGTAACCTTGAGAACCCGGAAGCGCTGGAGGAGATACATTCACTGCGAACTGGGAGCTCCTGAATGCAAAACCTCGCTGTCTTGAATGGAGGGTCTTTCATGCTGGAACCAGGCGCGGCATTTGGAATGGCACCGAAATCATCCTGGAACAGACTTGTTTCTCAGAACAAGAAAGAACGATTAGATCTTGCAGTCAATATACCTGTCTTCACACATAACGGGAAGATATTTTCGCTTGATTCTGGCCTGAACAGCAATATGGATGATAAGGCAAGAGAATATTTCGGAGTTGCATTCTCAAAGGATTTGGACATGCAGTTCTATGATTCATTCGGGAAAAAGAAAGTAGATTATTCAGTGCTTTCTCATCTGCATTTTGATCATAGCGGCGGTCTGTCAGAAGCCTCCAGCATCTATGGAAGCGCTATTTCAATTGCACAATCCAGTGAGGTTAAATTTGCAAAACATCCGAACGAACTCGCCAGATACAGTTATCCTGCTATCAAGGCAAAACCTGGATTGCATAAATGGGTTTCCGGAAGCAAACGTCTGAATTCCGCGGTGAAAGTGATATTTACGGGTGGACATACCATCGGTCACCAGGCCGTTATCTTTGAGTTGGATGGAAAGAAACATCTTTACCCGGGAGACCTGATGCCGTCTTCATTTCACGCCAAATTGACACATATCACTGCTATTGATAGTCATCCTTACGACACTCTAAAATGGAAAAAGACACTTCTCAGGAAAGCTGTTGATCAGAAAATGATTGTTTTCTTTCCTCATGATACAGTGATAAAGGCAGCTTATCTTTCCGGGAAATATTATGACCCTGAGATAACCCCTATCAAGATAGAGGATCTCACTCTAAAGTGAAGGAATTCTCGTTTGCCAGGAGATAGTCCATCCCTAATTCTGAGATATCGGTCGAATACTGCCCAATTCTCTGTGCCTCCTCAGAGAGGGAGCTTAAAATTGCGACGACTTTATCGTTCTTTATGGAGGAAAGGAGTCGATCCTTCTTCTTCTGGAGTTCTGATTTCTTGTCAATGTTCAGGTTCATGGATTGCAACTCATTGGAATAGAATGTTCTGATTCCTTCCTTGTACATCTGATATGAATAATCTAAGAATTCCGAAATCAAGATAAGTGTCCTTTTGTCTGAATACTTAGCCTGAGTGATGAGCTTGCATATATTCACTGTGTGATCAGCGATCCTCTCCAGTATCCTTGACAGTATGAGCGCATAAATGTTATTCTCTTCGAATTGCTGTGATGCCTTTGTCTCTCTGAATATATAGAGGCTATACCTGTCAACCTCATCATCTCTCTCCATAATATTTAGAAGCATCTTATTGTCTAAGTTGACAGTCGCCTTCACCGCGTCGCTTATCATTACGTCAACGTTCAATGACATCCTTCTCAGCGCATTCCAAATGGTAAAGTTGTTCGAGTTCAATACGTTCTGCAATACCAGGGTAGACGAAGTCTCCTCGAAGATCTCTACCCCCATTATCCTACGTGCAAAGCGCTTTATCGCATCTCTTATCTGAGGATCCATCAGCTTTTCCGTGCGTATTGTGAGTATGTCAAAATATGAGATGTAGATAGATGTGAGGAGTCTTTCCAGTAATACTGTATTGACTGATTTAGAAAGAGTGAGCTGTTTTGTTTTTTGAGCTTGCTGTCCGGATTTTGGATCGAGAATGAGAGTGTCTCCTACTTCAGATATGTCTATTTCGCTGCCGCGATTAAGCCCAATGCGTTGTACCCACTTCGAGGGGAGTGAAACCGTAAAAGTTGAACCACCTGTTAACTGTATTCTTCGAGTATATTTCACTATTGAGTATTGGAACAATATATATAGATTTCACTTTAATATATTCTTATCGAATCACTTGGGCTGATCTTTATCCGGTTCCATGGCTGATTCTGTTGTGCTATCAACCATCTCTGCCTCGGTTGAATCCTGGGGAGGCGGTGTTCTGGGCCTGAGCTGGTTGTTTCTAAGCCTCGCGCTATTCGATATGCTCCTTGCGATGAATAGCCCGACAATGAAGATCAACTCAAATGTCAGCATGAACGGAGGCGCAAGATCGTAAATATACAACTCGAAGAGCGGAGTGGTAGAAAAGATAGGCCCCACGCTACTAACTACAGAAGTACCGTTGTCGAAATATAGATAATATTCATAGATTCCGGACGGAACTAGTGTGATGTCATGATAGTACAATATCAGGGCACCAGTAGAATTATTGGCAGTACCGATCTGCGACTCTGAAATATTGGCTAAATAATTGGTATTAAGTCCCCGAATGAGAAGATAATAGTTATGAATAGACTCATTCCCGGATATCGAGAAGCTGAAGTTGTAGGAACTGGAAGTGTGGTTAAATGGATCTACCGACGCGATGACGTAGGAACCATTGGAAAGTTTCTGCGCTTCAACACCATTTGAGGTGTAGAGAGTCTGTGCGTACAGACCAGCAGCAAATATAACAGCAACGAAGAAAACTATAGTGGCACCAAGAATTCTTTGCTTAAATCTCCACACCTTGAGATAGTGCATTACAAAGAATACTTCGACCGGAATAAAATAGATGATGAACGAAATGAAAAGGCTCAGATAAATGAAAAGCAGGGCTAATAGTATCGAAAAAACCAGAGCTGATATGGTTGAATGCTGCTGGAAAATATTATCCGATGAGGCCATTGACAAACAGGTAAGGGAACATAGCTATTATTAGTATTTGGTATTATTTCGCAAAGAATCAACGGCTGCGGGTTTAATACAAAAACTCAATATTCTGAAGAGAGTTTTGATATCAATAAACATCTTAATGAAATGACGGTGTATACTAAATAGGAATTGCAGGATTTTTATGAACTTTCGCTGCTACTCGATAGATACTTAATCGATCCGCTCAGACTAGCATCGCTTCTACCTTGAACCGTAGTAGAGAATATACTGAGCAGAGTGTGTATTCAAAGTATTTCTGTGAGTCGTTAAGCGAACACCTTTAGCATGCTAGAAATGCCTAATGCGAAATGCTTTCGAGGTGCTTCGTATAGCCTTGATGAAGAGAAAGAAAACCCTGATACATTACGGCTAAGTAGGGCTTGGCAATTGTGGTAAACGGATTTGGAGAATCCTTACAATTAATATGAAGCAATTCGATCCAATAGTTTGAATAATGTGATTTTATTTTTATACAGTACGACAAAGGTGGGCAGAGACAGTTAATGGAGAAAAAGAATACACGACCGGTTTTTTTGATTCTGAATTTTAAGGATCCAAACGATCCTGAGGCAGGTGGCGCAGAAAAGTACTGTCACGAAATAGCACTTAATTCTGTTAATGATGGGTTCCAAGTAATATGGATCTCAAAGAGGCATATGAAAGCTCAGAATGTTCCTGACGATCCAAACATTACTTTTGAAAATGTGGGAGGCAGGTTCTCATTCTATCTTCTGTATTTTTTCAAGTTGGTGAGATACAAACCTTCCGCCATGCTTCTTTCAGTCAACTCAATTCCATTTATCTTCATGCCTATTAGAATAAAGAATAGAGTGGTGCATATACATCACGTCATCCCCTACAGTGTTATCAAAGAGAAACTTGGCCTTCTTTCTCCTATAGCATACTTCATGCAACGCTATGTTTTACCGCTTAAGTATAAAGAATCAATCGTATCTACTAATGGCGCTGGAGTCAAAACTGAGCTAGAGAAACTAGGTTTCAGGAATGTAGTCCAAATAAGAACAATTGTATCCGGAGATTTTAACTCGAATCGCCTTTCGTCTAACGTAATAATCGCACCCGGGGCATTAAGACCATGGAAAGGGCCCGCAGATATAATCAAGGCATTTGCTAGATCTGGAACGGGTGGAAAGCTCATACTTTTCGGCAGGCCAGATAGCCAGCGTGTCTTGGATCATCTCAACTCTCTCATAGAGGAATACGGGCTGATAGATAGAGTCTCTATTTTGATCAATATTACCGACGACCAAAAATCTGAGTTATACAAGACAGCAAGACTTGCGGTTGTCGCTTCTCCTAAAGAAGGTGTGGGACTAAGTGCGCTGGAACCTCAGGCATATGCGTGTCCTGTTGTTGCATATGATGTTCCGGGAGTTAATGAATGCATCATTAATGATTTCAATGGTATCCTCGTTAGATATGGTGATATTGGACAGCTCTCTGCTGCAATCAGAATGTTATATACAGATGATACCCTTAGAGATAGGATGTCCAAGGCGTGTGTCGAACTAAGTTCCGCTTATGATTCAAAAACAGCGTATTCAGAATTGAAGGACTTGCTTTTTAAGACACTTGAATTTAGAATTAAAAACTGAAGTCCGGTAATTATATGAGTAAAACCAAGCAGTATACGAGAAAACCTGTATTTTACATAACAGTTGCGATCATCGTTTACTGCGCTATTTGGATTTTTGTCTCTTTTTCACGCTTTTACTCCTTAAATGCGGATGTATATGACCTAGGATTATCGATGCAGAGGATATGGAATCTAACCGCCTATAACCTTGGGTTTTTGATGTATCTCTACATCTTCTTGACAAGTGCGGTTGTTTACTTATTTATTCCTGTAGGACTCTTCGGAAATGAGCAGATACTACTTATAATCCAAACTGTTGCTCTTTCACTCCCTGCGTTTGTATTATACTGCATTTCTAAAGAACTGAAAATTGAGGGCTCAGTTTCTCTGATATTCTCACTCTCATATCTTATCTACTTCCCACTAGCTGGTATAAATTTCTTTGATTTTCATTTTCAGGCGTTCTTCATACTCTTCTTTCTCCTTGGATACTACTTTTATTTGCGTTCAAGATACGTTACCAGTATCCTGTTCTTTTTTCTAGCCGGTGCCACTCACTTCCCGTTCTTCTCGTTTATCCTGATTTTTGCGTTGATTGAATTCTTCCCGCGATTTTTGATTCCGAGAATGAAGAGGAGCAGCCCCGTGATAGAATTATCAGTCAAAAAAAAGTGGTATTTACTCATACTAGCCACCATCTCCGTCCTGATGCTACTAGGTGGAGAATTGATCGGAAGGAATGGTCTGAATTCAACTCTTCACATACAAAACCCTGGTGTGTTCAGCCTGTGGGTGGTTGCTAACGCGTTTTTCGTGTTCATCATTCTCCTGCTACCATTCCTGTATACGCAGGTGTTTTCAAAATGGTCGATCTTCCTTCTTCCGAGTTTCGCATTGATTTTAATCTCACACTACAGCAGCTTTTATGTACCTAGTATATTCCTTGATCAATACACTTCTGCAATAATTCCTTTTATTTTTCTAGGGCTTTTAGATGTCTTTAGCAAGGAGAAGAGCTGGAGAACTCGCACTTTACGAAGAATTAGAATTGACCTTACCACAGAAAAAGGTAGAAAACTTACTGCTACCCTGATGTTTATTCTAATACTATCTGCAGGGGTGTTCTTTGCCCCGTTTGGACCGTTGAACAAATTCTCTGGTGAGAATTTGAGTTTCGGTAGCGTAATAGAGTATAATGCTACTCAATACAACACTCTGACAGAATTCCTAGGTCTAATTCCCAGGAATAGTTCTGCAGTGCTTGTACAAGATAATATTCCGCAGGCTTATCCTCGCAACGGTCCTTTAAATGGATCAATCATTGTTCCTGGAGTTTTGGGTCCTTCTGTCAATTTGTCTGATGCCCGGTTAAACAGTTTTCCGGTGTTCTGGGGAGGAACAGTTGAGATTGATTACGCACTTGCTGATTTGAATTCCGTAGGTTATTTTACTTCTCCCGTGACCGGCCTTTACGGTTACAATAGTACTGCTCAAGCTGGAATTCCATCAATGTACGATCTCATACATGTGATGTTGCAAAGTGGGTCTTACGGCGTCCTAGCTGAGAAGAATGGATTTTTACTGGTAAAGAGAGGATACACTGGACCCCCCGAGATATTCCAGAAGTCGACGGTGTTTATTCATGGCTCTGATTTCGAAGCAGCTAATAGTCCTCACATCATTATTTCGAATGAGTCGGTCGTCTTCAACGGTTTTACGGGAGCATATGCATGGTACGGGCCTTACATTTATCTCCCCCCTGGGGTTTATAATGCCACCTTCTTGCTGAAGTTGAATAAAGGGACAGTCGTCGATCATATGGCTCTGGACTCGAATTCCGGTGGAATTAAATTTGCTTCTGCAAATTATTACAATATTACATCAAGCGGAAGTACTATGACACTTTCATTTACGCTTAAACTGACTTTGGATAATGTCTACGGGTCAGTTGAATTTCGAGGTGAAAATGTATCAGAACAGGGAACTTTAACTTTCGAGGGTGTGGAGTTAAACATGTTGGGTTCATAATCCATAGAATACTAAGGCAGTTTATTGATGGGATGATATAATGAGTGATGATAAGACTGCAACTATCGCGACAGCACCCTCAGTAACTGGAGTCGGCAGATATGCTCACCTGTTACACGCGCTGCATTTTTCAGATGAACTTGTTTTCTATCAGAAGGGGTATAAATCTGACCCAACTGGTTACGATCGAGTTGTGAGTCCGTCGTTTGGGGGATATGCCCTAAATGCACTCTTGTCGGCAGTTCACCCCAATAATTGGGGCAGGGATATCCAAAAATATAAATGGGCGCATATTACAACCCCAGATTATTTTCATCTGGTTCAGTACAACAAGAATGTATTCGGTACTGTTCACGATCTTTTTACAATGGAATCAGATGTTACTAAAAAGGCCTACTCCTATGCCTATCGTCGTTTTATAAAATTGAATTTCAAGTATGCCTCATTACTGAAAGGAATTGTTGCAATATCTGAAGTTACGAAGGATGCCTTGGTAAACCTTGTCCCTGATTGCAATGTGACGGTAGTTAGAAACTGGGAACTAGATATCTTTAAGTCGAGAGACAAAGGTAATGCAAGGAGAGAATTGCAGCTACCTGCAAATCAAAAGTTGATATTATCAGTAGGTTCAACAGAACCTAGAAAAAATTTGAGCATGTTGGCTAATTTAATAAGGGCCTTACCAGATGATTATTCATTGCTCAGGATAGGTGGTTTAGACGATAATTTGACTGAGTTGCCTCCCAAAAGAATAATTCACGTAAATGAGATCAACGACCAACGTTATCCACTTTACTTTAACGCTGCAGATTTGTACGTTGCACCTTCATTAGCTGAGGGGTTCAACAGGCCGATAATACAGGCTTTAAAGTCTGAGCTACCTGTCCTTGCCTCAGACATTAAGATTCATGAAGAAATACTTCAGGATAGAGCATACTTACTGGACTTATCTGAACCAGAAAGTTGGATCGAACGCAGTCAATTGTTCGCGGAGGAGGGATTATCGGTAAACCGTCTACGGAAAATACAGGCCCTTTCACGTTATTACAGTGAAGAACGGGCGAGAAAGGAGATGGGCGAGTTTTATAAGACGTTTGTAGAAGTATAGACACTAAATTTACAAATTTAACCGGTATAGATTAACTGGAGGAGTCAATGTCATTCTGTTATGAGAAAATTTTCAACCAAATTTAACGAAAATGACGATTCACATAACTTCTTCGGGAAAAGAGCGATGGATTTTCGCGTCAATCATTGCACCGTCAATATCTTTATCTGAAGTTGTTTTAAGAATGTTGTTAAAGAAGTTGGAATAGTTAAATTATAGAGAGGCATAATCGTTCCGCACGCATATGGTATGCTTGATCCTTCCTGAAAAGAACCGAATGGGTTAAAATGATATTACAAACAACAGCAGTTCCGTTTTCGAGTCTCCATCGAGGAGGAGGAGAGTCCTATCCTTGGCGCCTCGCAGCCGCTGTATCGAAATTGGAGAGTACAGTGATCTGCTTTTCAAAAGGAGAAGAAGATATCAATGATAGCACAGTCAAATTTGAAGACATTCCTGCTAGATTCCTTTCTGTCCCTCCATTCGTGACATTACACAACCCAATCCCCAAGATAGGGGGTCTTTTGAAAATGAAGGAAATATTGTCAATGGGTGATGTCGACATTGTTCACGTCCATAATCTAAGGACTTTTTCGACAGCAAGTTGGCTAATCTTAAGTAAACTGGTAAAGGATAGGGGTAAGTTAAGAGTATTGTTAACAGACCATCTGGCTCGCGTTGTTCCCTTCCCATCTTATTTAGTAAAGTTTGTGGATTATTATGTACCAGTTTCAAAGTATAGTTCCAATTCACTTCAACGGATACGGAGACTTCCTGAACTAATATTGCCTCCGATCATTCCTGAGAATTACTTTTCAGAATCCAAGTTGCCAAAGGATGTGGATTTGATATATTTTGGTAGGATAGTTCCTTGGAAGAGACCAGATCTTTTCCTTGCATTGATCTCAGAATTAAAGAAAAATAGAGTAAAGAATGTAAGAGCGATATTGGCCGGGTTTATTGCTGATACAGGCTATCTACAAACACTACAGAATACAATTCATAAACTCGGCATAGAAAGTAATGTCACATTAGCTACAAATCCTTCAGACAAGGATGTTCAGAAAATGTTTGCCCGTTCAAAGTTGCTAGTACAGTTGAGTTGGTATAAGGATGAGTTTGGGAGAAGATATGATACACCAGAGCTTTCGCCGATTGTGGTACCTGAAGCTGCTGCGTCTGGATTACCTGTTGTAGTGTCCAATATTCCAATGTTCAAGGAAATTGTTAAGGATAAAGTGACTGGTATAATTGTAGATCCCACAAACCTGTTTGCACTCGCTGATAAAACATATGAGTTGTTGATTGACGATGGGAAGCTTAGGAGTCTTGGTGAGAATGCCCGGAGAATGGCCAAGGAAAATAATTCGCCTCAAAGTGTTTCTCGCAAGTACATGCAGTTCATTTCTGACATAAGGAATGGTGTGGTATGAGATTCGTGATCGTTGTCCCATGGCTAAGCGCCGTTGGAGGTAACATCATTGCATTGGACTTGGCATCAGAGCTGGCGGAGAGTGGGCTTGATGTTACTCTTATATGCCACACTGTCAATACTACGGTTTTGGAAGAAGTGAACAATAGACTTGGGAAAGTGGATTTCATCTTCCAAAAACAGGAGCGTGTATCTAAGAAATCGGCTCTCGCATACTTCAAGAGACAGTACTTATCCTCGTATGGAATTAAAATTGCTAACGTAATTCAGAAAGAGCATGAGAAGAAGGATATAACAACTGTTCTTCTTATTTCAGATGAAGGCATCACTTTAGCAAAACACCTCAAAAGTAGGATGGGAACTAAAACTCCAATTCTTTCAATATCTGTTATGGAATTAGTAGAGCACAATTTTTTTGCGTTTACTAAGCGATTTGGTCATCATATTTCTATCATTATAAGTCCATTCTACGCTTTACTTCACAACCGGTACGAGAAATATCTTAGCTTTTTTGATAAAATCTACACAAACTCCGATTGGACTTCAATGATGCTCTCTAGCTTCTACGGGAAAACCTCTAATGGAGAAATACAGTTTGTATCAAATGATTTCTTCCAAGTTCCGATAAAAAGAGAAAGCTCCAGTGGAAAGTATATTGTGGTTCCGACAACCTCCTTAGATAGAACACTTATGGGAATAGCTGAAAGACTTTCAAGAGAGTTTGGAGAAAGTCTTATATTTTACGGGGACAAGCAAATCCCAGGCGGAAAAAATGTTGGTTTTCTTGAATTTAGTGATATGATCCAATTAATCTCGAAATCAAATGGAATGCTTTTCTTATTCGATTATGAAGCACTTGGCTTGATTCCTTTGGAAGCACTTGCCCTTGGAATTCCAGTGGCTACATTCAACAAGGAGGGCCCATCACTCTCAATGAAAGGGGCAAAGATGGTTACATACGTTTCCACTTATGAAGAGATAAAGAACGCGTGTCACGATTTTTTGAATCTCAATATAACAGATGAGATGGCCGCGAAGTGCAGAATGTCTGTCGAGCGATTTCGCCCAGAGAAAATATTACCATTATTCTTGGAAATGGAGAACACTTGAATGAATCTACTGCCTAACTCTAAGTATAAAACTTTTTTTAGTTTTGAAAATTTAGCAGTTCTTGGGGTGTACATTGGAATATCGCTCTTTATTTTCAGGGCTGACTTTGGTAACGCTCTCTTCCCAAAGGGAACTAACGTACTGGATGAATTCATGACTTTTTATTTTTGGAAGCAACACGGTCTACAATTATGGTACCCATATACCGACTGGGGACAACCATATGCATCTTTTACTGGGCCAAATCTCTTGATGATAGTAGTCAATACACTGTCCATTACCTACGCAATTAGAATTGTAGAGTTCAGCGCTCTTGTATTGGCTGGTATGCTTTCTTATATTTCTCTTCGTGCATTAAGAATTTCAAGGATAGCATCTTTCATTTCAAGTCTATATTACTTCCTTATGGCAGAAACCCCCCAATTTTTCGAAGGTCATGTCCCAATAATGATATCTTTCATGTTTTATCCAGTGTGTGCGGTTATCATTTGGAAACTAATTCGTATGCCTAGTCTTAAATGGTCTTTCAGTTTAGCTTTAATTCTTTATTTAATGTTCTCTGTTGGAGATTTTTCTGCCCTGTATATGTTTCTCGTTTTTATATGCCCGATTGCGGGATATTTGCTGGTCATTCGAGTAAAGGAGAACTTTTATTCGCGCAGGGAGCTAATTTCATTGCTTTACTTTGCGATTCTGTTCTTAGCAATCACTATAAGTTGGTGGTACCCATTCATACTTGGCGCAAGGCCAGAATACACCACGAACGTAACTTCTCACATACTAGATTTTCACAATGTCGGGTTTGTTTCACCGCTTTACACCCTTCCCGGGCTAGTCGCGGATAATTCTTATAGCTATTTTGCACTTGATAATTTTGATTATTCCATTAGCAATAGCGTATATTTTTACACAATTTTTTTAGTTATCCCAGCTCTACTAATTTACTATTCAATACGACAAAAGAATAGAAAGTGGTTTCAGTTAGGAGTAATCTATTCCATAATTTTTTCATTGATCGCTACAGGTAATGGGATTCCTGTGATCACTCAATTCAACGAATTCCTATACAATTACTTACCACTGTTCGATTTCATCCCTGCTCTCGAGAGATGGTCAATATTTACAGTTTTGATAAATAGCTTCTTGCTTGGATATTTAATAGAAAGTCTATTAAATGTTCGTGGAACGGGGTCACTCAAAGTAAAAGATGCGATTAAAATTAAATATTATAATAAAAAATTAGTAAGCCGAGTAATAATCCTCTTTATAGTCTCGCTAATTCTACTACAAAATGCGGAAATGTTTACAGAACCTCCTACAACATTCAATTTTCCTACTACACAATACAGTGGCTTTCAATATTTGAATAATCTATCAGAAAGCGGCTATCTGGCTGCATTTCCTTTGGGAGCAATATATTGTAGAGGATCTTGGTCAGGGGTAGGACAAAGTAGTATTTTTATGGCCCCGTATCTCACAAACAGAACAACATTGGTGTATCAAGCAAACAACCCATATTCTCTTGCTATCGACAACTTCATTGGATACGGTGAGACTTATGGTTCTACCGATAATATAACTAAATTTCTCAGTTCAACAAATATACGCTACATATCAACAAATTATTACAGTAATTGGAGCATAATTTCTGATTCATACTTTAATCCCGTTTCCTCATATTACGGAATATTGAATCAAACGAACCTCGGTTCCTTGATTTATAATGGAACTACACAGAGTGTATATGAGTTGAAAAATGTCTCTGGAGAGCTATATTTCACCAGTTCGTACTACCTATATTATGGTGGCCAGAACATGCTCTACGACATAATGGACGAACCATTTTACAATTCACATTTTGCACTGGTTAACATGAGTCAGATTACTTCTGGTGAAAATAATCTGATTGAGTATTCATCTGGAATTTTCATACCGTATAGCGAGATCCAAAACAACCTTCAAACGATAAATATGGCGAATTCCATGGGCATTCCAGTCTATGTGGTTTCAAACTTGATGGGGGTAAATAAGACAGGTAATTTCACCGTGGTCTGTGATCCCTTTTCTGCGGCAAATAAGCTATCTGTCAACAGCGACCAGAATTTTTCAAGCTTCTCGCTTGAGTTTGGTTCACTCTCCGCTTCCTTAGCTCAGTACAACGAGTTGAGAATTTTTGCTCGGGCTTATATTTCGACCAATTCAAGTATTGAAGTTAGTTTTTCTGGAAAGACAGACAAATTCAATGGAAATGGCAATGACACTAGTTTAGTACATAGTGGAACATATACGTACAGAAATTATAATTCGACCTTCAATATCGGAAACAATAGGAATGTTACTTTTTCGCTCATAGGTAACAACACTATCAATTTTGTCACTGCAGAATTCATGAATTCTTCTCATACATTTTCCAATGTATTCATTACTCTCAACACACCTTCCAGCGTTGCAAAAGCTAAGTTCCTCTTAGACGCTGGCTCTCCGGGTATCCTCGTTTACACCCAGATATTCAACAATCTTTGGTCTTTGAATTCTACCACAAACTCTACACACCTTCCCGTTAATATCGGGTTGAACGGTTGGCTCTTTACCGGAAAGGGAAATGCAAGTGGTTGCATATATTACAAAGGTAACCTCATTTTAGGCAAGTCTCTGATAATAGAGGCTATTATCTTACCCATAGTCTTTTTTAGCCCGATTTTGATTAGTGCTTTCACAATCTTAAAAAAGAAAAAGGGCAAAGCTAAAATATGAACATACTAGTGGTTTCACGGTGCTCAGCACAATTCCCGAAGTCCGACTATGGTGCAGACAATTTATCCTTGGAAGTTGTGAGATCACTTGCTGAAATGCACCACGTCCGCTTTGTTGCAAGAGGATCAGTTCCAGATCTGCCTCTAAACGCGATTATTGAACCGGTAAAAAGCAAAATAGAGTTGAAGAGCAGAGTCAGGTTTTATTACTTCTTTAAAGGATTTTTGCTTGAGATACTCGCAACATTGAAAGCGATGAGGGTAATCAAAAAGTGGAATCCTGAAGTAGTAATTGCATTTTCGAGTGTAAGTGCTCTGATAATCAAGCTTTTCTTGAAAAGAACAAAGGTATATTATTCTATAAATGACACACCTATCAGCAGTCTTGAAGCCTTGAAAAACTCAGAAATTAGAAAGACTGAGAAATTTATCAGATTCTTTTTAAATAATTATCTGGAAA
This sequence comes from Thermoplasmataceae archaeon, assembly GCA_046704325.1. GTDB lineage: Archaea > Thermoplasmatota > Thermoplasmata > Thermoplasmatales > Thermoplasmataceae > UBA582. The sequence continues at coordinate 73,816 of JBJKSG010000036.1, read as the reverse complement.
AATACGCGTCTAAGGCCGCTGACGTTGTAGTCGCTACTTCTCCAAAGATCTTGAGACAGATGAGGACAATGTTGGGTCAAAACAAAAGGATTGAACTAGGCCTGCCTAAGGCAAGACAAGAATTTGTGAATGAGTGCAGTTATCAGAATCAGGGGGTTATAAATAGACTGAGCTCAAAGGAATATGTATTATCTGTAGGTAATCTAGATGGGAGGAAAAGAGCAGATATACTGATAGAAGCCTTTGCACATGTGAAAAGTCCATTAGAATTGGTCCTAGCAGGCGATGGTCCAAAACTTGCAGACTACAAAAGACTCGTTTCCAGATTAGGTTTAGGCGACAGAGTTCACTTTGTTGGGTATGTCGAGATCACTGATCTGGTAAAGCTATTCAAGAATTCATGTATGGTTGTACTTGCTTCGTCTCAAGAAGGATTTCCAACAATTATTCACGAATCTGTCTTACTTGAAAAACCTTTCATTTACATAACTGACGATAAGACCTTTTTTGATGGGTTTATCGAAGATAGTAATTCAGCTCTTCAGTTGCTAAACAGCTTTAACCCGATCGATATAGCTCAAAAAGTAGATCAGACATTTCAATCCTCAAAATCCCAGGTTTCTTCATCTAGCTATCTCCTGGTGGCGGACAAGTTAAGATCCCTTTCGCTAGTTACTTTCCTTGCGAGAGAATTCCAGTCTGCATGATAATTTGTGCTTTAAATTAAGGGCACCTCTTATCAACCTCTGCATACAGTTAGCATAATAATTTGCCTTGACAAAGTTTTTCAACCAAATTTAACTATAATGACGTTTCACGTGACTTCTTCAGGAAAAGAGAGATGGGTATTCGCGTTAATCATTGCATTCATAATGGTTGTTTCTTTTCCTTACATCACCTCAGCCAGCAAAGAACTTCAGTCGAGAACCGCAGTTTCCTCTGTTAATTTCCCAATTGGTGATTTATCCAGCTTGATGCATGTATCTGGTTATAACTCGCAAGTACCTTCTGATCTTCTTTCTAATACAAATTTGATAAGCGATCACTTCACCGCAACTGCGGATATCTTGATAGATCTCTACCCAAGCAACCTTTCAGGTTTGAATTCATTCCTTTCGCAGCTTTCAAACCCATACTCACCGTCATATCATAAGTACCTGACAAAGCAACAGTTTGACTCACTTTACGGGGGTTCTCCATTGATTTATGATAACATTATCCAATATCTTCGTTCATATGGAGTAACATCTATTACAACCTATTCAGACCACATGGAGATTGCTTTCTCTGCGAATATGATTGAGCTTAGCTCTATTTTTCATGTTTCAATGGGAGAATACCACTCTTCGCGGGGAGATTTCTACGCTCCGATGTCACAACCAGTTTTTCCTGCATATCTTGCTAAAGATATTTCCGGGATACAGGGACTGACCAATTATTACACATGCAGCATGTCCATGGCGCCGCTAAATCTCCAAAAGGTACACGACACAACAACACATTCACTGGCAACCGGGCTTCCACAACCGGCAAATGTGAAGGGTGTGCAGTTTCTTTTTGGAAGTGAGATGCAGGTAGCTATGAATGAGTCGTCTCTCTTTTGCCAGTTCGGATATCCAACGAATATGGTAGTTGCGACCATTCTCTGGAGCGGTCAATACACTGGATCGACTACTGTCCTGCCATCCGGAGGAGTTTTGGAGTCAGGGACATATGTCGGGCCCTATGTTCCTTCTGACATATACAGTTACTTCAACCAGACACTTCCACCAGGGGTTCCACACAGCAATATCTACGCTTATCCTATCAATGGAGGGCCTCCACCGGGTCCTCTCGCAGCTTATGATTCAACTCAGGCGAACGTTGAGAATACCCTGGATCTTGAGATGATAGGTAGCGTTGCCCCAGGTGCGTCTATCTACAACGTCTATGCCAATAACTCTTCTTCTATTGTGCTCCTGGATCAGGCGTTCAGTTCAATATTGAATCCGTCGGCAAAGTATTCTGCTCTTGATAATGTCTCAGTTATCTCCAATTCTTGGGGCGGTTCTGACGGGAATGATACTGGATGGTATCTAGACTTAATGGAAGCACAGGCAAGAGGTATCACAGTACTCGCGGCGAGTGGCGATAGCGGAGATTCTTCCTCGTATATCGTAAATGGCAGTTCCGACTACGTATCCTTCCCCGCTTCTATGGCATATGATACGTTTGGAACCACTGCGGTGGGTGGAGTGACAATCAATCTGAATTCTGCTCTCAAGTTAGAGAACGTCTCTAACTGGTATGTGCCTGGAAGTTTGACAACCACCAGCTACGGCACCACTTCGGGAATTTCCGCATGCTTCCCTGAACCAAGCTACCAGAGGCAGAGTTCAGCAAATACCCTCATCAGAGGGACTGGGAGAGGGGTACCGGATATATCTGCACTTGCAAATAACACAGTAATGACCCTTTCTCTATCTGGAACCACCTACGAAGCTGATTCAGCATACACGGGTGGTAACTTCGCTGCGGTATCCGGGACCAGCATAGCTTCTCCGATAACTGCGGGAATAGTTGCGGAGATTGATCATGCGATGAAGCAGAAGGGCTTAGGCCCTCTGGGATATTTGAATCCGGATCTCTATGCAATAGCCAACGAAGAGTATAGATCTATATTCACTGGAAGTGTGCAGGGCTATTATGGTTCAGGGTACAACTCCAGCCTACCCTCTGAACCGGTGTATCCTGTATTGAATGGTTACAATGCATTGTACACTGCAAGATATGGTTACAGCCTACTCAACGGATGGGGGATCGTCAACGCGTATAATCTTACATCTTACCTTATGAATTACAATTATACTGGCACTTACGGGGTTCTTTCCGGAATATCAGATCAGGTATCACTCCCTGGATTGAACGCGACCTCTTATTATGCTAATGGCTCAGTATTGACTTCAGTTAATGCATCTGTTCAGCAGGATTTTTATCTTTCAAGCAGCCTTGGGACACCGCTCTACTGGGCTCAGAATATTCTTCAGTTTTATGGAGAGAATTCTACCGGATATTTTGCAAATTTTTCTCTGACAGTTGAGAGACCCTATCAGGGTCTTTTCCCGGGGTTATCGGTATCTACTTTCAACTTTACTCATTTCTTCCTCTCCAAAACTGGGAATTTCAGTATGAATTCAACCCTCTCGACAGGGCCAACCATGCTCGATAGTATGCTCATCGCAACAGTTGCAGGTCACAGCCTCCAGCTGTCGGTTCCTGGAGGAGCTTATATAATTGGAAAAGTAAACTATCCTTATTACGTAGGGAGCGCAGTATTTGTAAACAACCCATTGCAGAATGGTGGATCTGCTGGTAACCTGGCTCCACAGTTCGTTCTTGCTGGCGGTCTCTTTTCAAAGGCTGGAGTCTTTGGGCCGGGTACTATCGGATCGGTAACGCCGCTAATTCAACCGTATGGAACTTCAGCCTGGATACAACCTGAAGTTAGCTCTGTAAACTACAGCAATAATCAGGGAGATTCCGTGGGTGCAAATCTAGCGTATCAGCAGAGTGGAAAGAATACCTGGTCTTTTTCATATTCCGCGTACAGTACGGAGCAGGGAATAGCATTCTATGTCCCCGGTAATTATAATGTAACATTCACTGAGACTGGGTTGCCTGCAGGAACAAACTGGTTCGTCAACATAGTGGGCTTGCCCCAGTCCGGTCCAATTGCATGGAATTCTTCTTTCACAACTTCAGTTACGGACGGGCCTTACCGGTACTCGGTACACGCCAGCAACTCCACCTACTCACCGCAGGACAACGGTACTTTCGTAATTAATGGAGACAACCTCACCATCAATATAACGTTCAAAAGACAGGTTTATCCTGTTGATTTCAAGGTTACCGGGCTACCTGCAGGCGTTACCTGGTCAGTCAACGTTTCCGGCTACGGAACAAGCCCTCAAGTCAGTGGCAGTCTTTATACACTAAATCTTACAAATGGAACCTACAGTTATTCCATTTCCAGGACTTCGACAGACTATACATCGGCATATATGGATGGCACTTTCACAGTAAGCGGATCTCAAGTGCAGATACTGATCCCGTTTTTCGAGCTGTTGTATTCAGTAAGCATCAGCGAAACTGGCCTCCAGGCAGATCAGAACTGGACGATAATGTTCAATGGAACTATCTACACAATGAGTTCAATCCCTCTGCTCTTATCTCTATCCAATGGTTCTTATGAGTTCACTGTCACAACAATCTCTGGTTATTCAATCTCTCCGCAAAACGGAACTTTCATAGTGAGTGGAGGTGCTGCACAGTTAGTAATTGAATTCACAAAACATACTCCCATCTCTCCTGAGATCGAATATTACCTGATTATTGCAGCAATGCTAATTGTCGCTTCTGTGATTTTCTACTTTCTTGTGAGACGCAAGCAGTAACGATTTCATCGAATAATTATGCATGAATCCCCAAACTCATGCCAACTGAATCCAGATTCCAACGCAGAAGCATAAGAATCGCGAATCAGAGAGAGGTCTGAGAATGCAGAAAGTAAGAGTATATGTGAAGTACTCGGGTCATGCATCCCGGAAACTATCCCATCTATGTGGATCTGTGTATTCTGGTCGATTAGCACTGACGTAAAGCCAGACCCATGCATCTGCTTCCCGTTATCAAACGTAGAGGCAAGGGCCCTTACAACTGTAGTTCCGATCGCTATTACCCTGTGTCCTTTTTCTGCTGCGGTGTTTATTGCAAGAGCTGTTTCTTTCGATATGTTATACCATTCTGGAAGAAGTCTGTTCCTCCCATGGAATTCTGATGCATCGAGGGATCCAAGATTGCAGTGCAATGTTATCGGTGCAGTCCGGATCCCCTTATCTTGCAATCTATTCATCATACTCTGGGTAAACGGTCTCTATGCCGATGGATATTCCACTGATCCAGGCTTAGTGGATAATGGCGACTCATATATGTAACCTGGAAAATCCGGGAGTTCCCTGGAATAAGAGATAAAGCGTCCACTCTCCCTGCTAAGCAAATCGTAATTGAAATTACTTGACGGCTCAGCATACCAGTATCTTGGGTACATTTCTGTCCTTGCAAGAAGAGAAAGATAGCTCTGGTTCTGGAAAGATATCCTTTCTCCACGCTCATGATTACCCATGTGATCTCTAATCTCAACCAGAGGGTATTTTTCCGAATATCCTATGTTAACGCTTACAAATTTCCCTGAATCGGAGTATCCAACGAAACTTGATGGGATTGTCTTACTGTCGTTGTAAACCAAAAGATCTCCCGGTCTCAGAATGTTAATAATATCATCGAATTTGCCCATACCGTAAGTGCCCTGCGCATTATCCATTCTCAACAGCTTGACATCTGATCTCCTTTTTCCGAGATATTCAGTGGGAAATCCTGCTTTTATTTCACCCATATGAATCAAAAGTTCCTCTTCAGTATTCATTGCAGTACCTCCATAATTTTAGATACAACTGACTTTGCAGCAACCTTCGGATCTGCTAGCTCCTTTTGATCTGCTTCTGGATCGGCAACCAGATGCATCTGCGTGAACATGTCACCGGGATCTATGGAGAGAAATTTCACGTTAGTCTCTTCAAGCTTCGCAGTATCAATTATGTGATCCATTGCTCTCTTGGATGCTGCATAGAACCCCCAGCCAGGATATGCATTCATAGAGACATCGGAAGTGATGTGTATAACTACCCTCGCAGATCTGAAAGCAAGGAATTTCTGCATCAGATATGTGCTTCCGATTACATTGACGTCCAGATCGCGCCTCAGGTTGAGTAAGTTATCCCTCGCTATGCTCTCCTTCTTTGATATAGTACCAGCGTTCAGAACCAGAATGGTGGGTTCTCCTATTTTTGAAAGTGTTTCTTTCAAAACAGCATTGACGTCTGCATCCAAACGGATATCGCCTTTCATTGAAAGGAGTGTACCGCCATCTTCGTTCTCCAGATAATCTGGCTCCATAGTCCTGGAGAAAGTCGCAACCTGCCATCCTTCACTGAACAATAGCTGAACCATCTCTCTGCCCAGACCTCTGGACCCACCGCTTATCAATACTTTTTCCTTCATGAATGAAGGAGAAAGATTACATTAATAAACTTATTAATTTATAAAGTTTAAAAATACCCGTGTATCTTCAGGATTTAGACTCATTACCCAGCAAGGCGATCATCAACTCTTCCGTCTCTTTTTCGCTAAGGGTCGGAATTGTGGCAACCTCATCCCTGTAGAAAATTGTCTCAACTGCCTTCTTAACATCATAAACTACGTCAAAGCTCATTGAGTAAAGAGAATCAATTGCATCCGGAACATCTTCTATCACCTCAAGTTCCTTCTTACCCGGAACCTGCAACTCCGAAAAGACATAAGTGAATGTATAATCCCCCACCGGGAAAGATGCAGGATCAACTTCATGCAGCATTGAAAATAGCTTATTGAACGCAGCTACTTCATGTCCTGTCACATACTTTTTAGCAGAACCAAGCCGCGCTTTCCTCTTGTGGTCAAACATAAACCATTAAGATTTGCCTGGAATAATAGTTTTTGCCTGTAATTACCTTCCCATGTCGGCTATCAGTGCTGTAAGGGTCACGATTAGCAACCTGTTTGCGCTTCCATTGAAATTAATGACCCACCTATCCCTTGCAGAGACATAGGGTGAGAAAAGTCCCGCAACGTTTGCCCCGGATGAGTCCAGAACGTCCATATTCCTTCGAAAACCTCTATAATTGCAGCTCAGCTGCAACGTGTTTGATGCATCCATGATTTCAAGACTTTCCTTCCCTAGATTCAGGTAAGTGTGCACTCCTCTGTACAGAATACTGGATGCATCTTCATTCGATATGTCAAAGGTCATCCTCTTTGCAAGAGATGATGAACTCTTAATCGAATATACAAAATTTCCATCTAGTGTGTCAACGTTAAAATTTAGGAGTCTGGTTATTGCCTGTGAAAGCCTGCTCAGTACTCCAGAGCCTGGTGCAGCTGCCCCACTGGGGTCATAATCAATTCTTAGCAGATCCTGATCCTGCATGTTTCTGACCAACCTTGTTCTGTAGTTGGCAAATTTGGAGGATAATGGCCCGGTTATGGGTCTGATGATCTTTTCATTCAGCATATAAACGGAATCAAGACCGGAAAGACTTTCATTCAACGACTTTTCTGCTTCTGTTTCCATGAATACAAAACCAACTGAGTCCTAATATATTTTCGTTTATGTTCTCATCTTTTCATGTATGCCAAGAAATCATCGTAGTTCAGCGTGTTGATCACCCTGTCGGGGGTGAGCCAACCTCGTCTTGCAATAGCTATCGCAAAGCGTAGGTTTGCGAGTGATGCCAGGCTATGGGCATCACTGCCCAGCGTGAACTTTACTCCAGAATTCCGCAGTCGTTTAACTATGTCCCATGGGAGATCTGTCCTCTCAGGTGTTCCATTTATCTCCAGACATACAGAATTTTCCAAACAAGCTTCTGCTATTCGATCCAGATCGAGATTGTACGCAGGCCTCGAACCGATCATCCGTCCTGTTGGATGGGCGATGGCATTTATCATTCCTGAGCGAATTGCCTTGACTACCCTCAATGTATTTTCCTCCCTGTCGCTTGTGACAAATTGATGCAGTGATGCAAGTACGAAATCCATTTTCTCCAAGGTTGAAGTATCTAGATCGAGGGAACCGTCTCGCAGGATCTCGAGCTCAACGCCCTTCAGAACATGGAAATTGTGGGTCCTTGCAGCCATGTCTATTTGCCCATTGAAGCTTGCAAATCTCGATTCGTCCAGCCCGTTTGCGATCTTGAGGCTCTTACTGTGATTCGTTATCACGAGATATTCAAGATTGTTCTTCTTCGCCTGGACGACCATGTCGTCAAGGGAACTCCTACCGTCACTATCCAGCGTGTGCGAATGCGTGTCCCCCTTGATTGAGTCGTATCGCACAATATCAGGGATCTCACCACTAAGGGCAGCCTCTATCTCACCTGAATTCTCCCTGAGTTCCGGTTCGATATACTGCATACCCAGTTCTCGGTAGATGGAAGATTCTTCCTTCCCAGCTACCACTTCCTGGCCCCTGGAGAGAGAATATTCGTTCAGCCTCATTCCCTTTGAGATCGCGAGGTCACGGAGTTTGACGTTGTGATCCTTGCTACCGGTAAAGTACTGCAGGGCAGCACCGAATGATTCTGTCTCGATGAATCTCAGGTCACAGGTTACACCAATTTTCAGATTTACTGTTACTTTTGATTCTCCGCTTGATATAGTGCTGGATACATATTCGGAAGATACGAAAAGATCAGTCGCTTTCTCCCTAGACGGCGCAACCGCGAGAATGTCCACATCACCAATTGTTTCCTTCATTCGTCTGGTAGATCCAGAGATCATTAACTTTGAGAAGAGGCCAGAACTTTCCAGAAATGCGGCAAGTGCGTTAACGTCATTATATGCCCTCCCCAGGAGTACCCTCTTAGCCCCCGTTTCATCTAGAGTCGAGAGGCCTCTCTTTAGGTTTTCCTCTGTTTTATCTCCGAAACCCTCCAGCTTGGATATGAGGTGTTTATCAATTGCTACCTTAAGTGAATCCACATCAGTGATTCCTAATTTGATGAAGAGAATGCCAATTTTCTTTGGACCCAGTCCCTGTATCTTCCTGAGTTGAGTGAAATCTATCGGGTACTTCTGCTTTAGAGATTCATAAGTGGAGATCCTGCCCTCTGAAATGTATTGCAATATCTTTTTCTCGATTGCATCCCCAACACCGTCGATCTTCCTCAGTTCATGACGTGCGGATATCTCTCTTATATCCTCGCCAAGTCCAGCTATGTTCGCTGCAACTTTTCTGTACGCCAGTGCCTCCCATCTCTTGCCCTCGAGTTCCTCCATGTCCCCAAGTTCGTAGAAGAGATCAGAAAGATCGTCATTGAACATGCTCTTCCATGTTGCGTGCAGATATATACTGTTGCCGTCTCCATGCGGGGGGCTGGCCAATTAGTATATAATGATTTGATTTTAATAGTAACTATAATTATTTAAATAGTGGTGATGGATGTAATTCCATGGCTAAAGATACTGGGAAGGATAAGAAGCGTTTTTTCTCCACATCCGTTGACATCCCGGCGGGGAAGAGAAAGGATCTGATCAATATACTGAATCAGGCCCTTGCAGATACCCTAGACCTGTACAACGACACCAAACAGGCCCACTGGAATGTAAAGGGCGAAAATTTTTACATGCTACACGAGTTGTTTGATGATCTCGCAGAAGGTGTGGAAGGATATGTTGACACGATTGCTGAGAGAATCACTGCTCTCGGTGGGTATGCTTACGGGACAACCAGGGCAGCTGCGGAACGCTCCAGGCTTGAAGAATATCCATACGAAGCGACAGAAGGCAAGGAACACCTAAATGCTCTTATATCCAGATATGCACGATACGCAAATGGAATAAGGAAAGAGATAGATGAATCCGCAGGTCTGGGAGATGCCGGAACTGCTGATCTATTTACAGAGATTTCCAGATTTGCAGACAAGTCTCTGTGGTTCTTGGAGGCCCACTTACAGGATCAAGAGCGTTAGAGATCGCAGGCTCCAGAAGTGCAAGCCGGGTCGAATGTGGAACCGATTTTTAGAAGATTGCCCGGTGCCGCTAGTATCAGGTTTGTGTCGACTTTAGACTTATCTTTCTCCTTCTTTTCTTCTGTTCCCGAATACAGGACCTGCTGCGACTTAGAACCATCACGATAAATTGTTATTCCCTTGCAGTGCAGATCTCTTGCAAGCCGGTAGGCCATAGCAATATCATCTCTTGTGGCCTGGTTTGGGAGATTTATGGTTTTGGAAACACCAGAATCGCAATAATTCTGGAAAGCTGCCTGCATCAACACATGCCACTTGTAATCTATCTCCTGCGCAGTCAGGTAGAGTTTCTTAAGATCTTCAGGAAGGGCAGTCTCAGAAAGGTTGCCCGTTCTTGCGACGTTCAGCATAAGCCTTTCTGAATAGAAGTTAAGGTCTTTCAGTCTCTTCTCGAGATAGGAATTGACCTCGAGCAGTTCCTGTCCATCAAGCACATGCCTGACGAAGGCAAGCGCAAATAGTGGCTCGATAGATGAAGAACAGCCGGATATTATGGAGATTGTGCCTGTCGGTGCTATCGTAGTGGTCGTAGAATTACGCATTCTTCTTAAAATAGAGTCCCAGTATGAACCCTTCCAACCAGGGAAAGTTCCTCGTTCACCCGCAAGTTTCTCGGACGCCTTATGCGATTCATCCTGTAGAAATGACATCACTTTTTCGGCAGTCTTCAGACCCTCTGTACTTGCGTAGGGAATCCCAAGGTCTACAAGGGCATCAGCGAAGCCCATTAGTCCCAGGCCTATTTTCCTGGTTGTTCTCGTAACTTTTTCTATTTCCTGAACAGGGTAAAGGTTTGCATCAATCACGTCATCCAGGAATCTGGTCGAAAGATCTATGACCTCTTTCAGGTGTTCGAAGTCTATCTCTCCATCCTTCACGAACTTTGCAAGGTTTATCGATCCTAGGTTGCAAGACTCATAAGGAAGGAGTGGTTGTTCCCCGCATGGGTTTGTTGCCTCAATCGTCCCTATATTCTTCACTGTATTGTGGGAGTTTATCTCATCCATGAAGACAAGACCGGGATCGCCTGTCCTCCATGCATGGTCAATTATCATGTTCCAGAGGTCAGAGGCTTTAAGTCTCCTCTCCATCTTGTTGCTTCTTGGATTCTTAAGTTCTATGTACTCATCACCGTCAAGCTTTTCGAAGAAATTCTGATCGAGAGCTACAGATATGTTGAAGTTGCTGAGCATGGTGTTTGCAGAATCCTTGCTTGTTACGAAATCAACTATCTCAGGGTGGTCATACCTCAGTATTCCCATATTTGCACCTCTCCTTTTTCCGCCCTGCTTTATGACATTAGTGGTGGTATCGAAAATAGTCATGAAAGATAGTGCTCCAGAAGCTACCCCTTTTGTGGAGCCGACCAAGTCATCTTTTGGTCTGAGATGTGAGAATGAGAAGCCAGTTCCCCCACCAGACTTGTGTATTTTGGCCGAATCCGAAAGAGTCTTAAAAATGCTGTCGATTGAGTCTGCTACTGGCAAAACGAAGCATGCAGACAGCTGTCCAAGTTCAGTTCCCGCATTCATGAGAGTTGGTGAATTGGCCATGAATTCCAAATTCGTAATCATAGTTTCAAATTTTGAGATCGTTTCGTTTACTTTAGGAGTATATGCTCCCGCACACTGCATGAATTCAGTGAAATCCCCTTCAAGATAGCCCTCCATCTTGAGATTCTCAAAAGCCCGGGATAGAACGTTTTTCAGGAACTCTCCCAGCTCCAGTGGGGTCTTTCCGGATCGTTTCTTGTCCAGCTTATACTCATACAAATACTCAATAATACCGACGTTTAGGGCCACACGGTGGAATAGTTCCCTTGGAGTCTCTATTACATTTCCCTGCTCATCTTTCAGCAAGTATCTGGATTCCAGTACCTTTATTGCGTTCAGAGATAGCTTCAGATCGTCCCTTACTCCCATCCGTACCTTCTCTTCTCGCAGTACCCTTCTTCTTTCTCTGTAAATTATGTAGGCCTTAGCAACGTCGGCAAAATCCGTGCCAGACTTGCTGTATGCCATTAACTCTTTCTCCACTAGATCCTGTACTTCTTCCACGGAAGGAGTGTGATCAAGCTTATCCAGATCGCTGACTACCAGATTGCAAACAGCCTCCGCATCCTCCATGGAGCCCTTTTTCACGGCTAGCATTGCCTTGTATATCGCGGTGGTGATCTTCTCATTGTTAAACGCGACTTCTGACTTATCTCTCTTGATTATCTTTTCATGCATCATGAGCGCCTCGACGGTAGCATTTTGATCCTGTGTCCGGATTAAAAATCTTTTTGTCCATGGATTGGTAAATATCCGTTATCAATATTGAATACAAACCTGATAACAATTGTGAGAACTCGTAAAAACTGGCTCTGTAACGGTTTTGCTGATCCATTCCTGAAAGTAAATTACCAGAGAGTATAAATTCTTTGACAGATATGTAAGGATTTGCAATAATCAGTATCACAAAGGAGATTTTAGCTAGCAAAATATTAAAAACATCGTGAATTCTCAAGTCAAGATGATACAGCAGGAGGCTGCGGCCAATACAAGTAATGTTCCTTTACCGCTTCACCAGTACAGGAAACGCATATTGCTGTTCTACGTTATAGCAGCGACTATCCTCGGTGCCATAGGGACAATAATTGGCTTCCTTCAGTTACTAGAGATTTCGGGTTATCTACCTGCCTACGGAATTGGACTTGCTGAGCACCCTTATCTTCAAATGTTCGGCTTTCTTGCCCTTTTTGTAGGCGGAGTTGCAGAATTCCTTGTACCAACAATGCGTGGGCATGTACCTACTACCGGCTCAATTGATTTTGCACTGCTCGGGGCTATGATACTGTTTCAGGTCCTGGTTTTCTTTGCGAATGCTGTTTCCTCGCTCACAGAAGTTTTTCTCTATCTTGCATTTAGTATATTGACCCTATACTCAATCAGATATGCCTACCTGATCTTCAAGGCAATAAGCCAGGGATCAAGAAAAATTGACGCTGGAGATTATTATCTTGCGCTTTCTGGACTTTCTCTTTTCGCATCCTGTATTATCCTGTTCCTTGATGAGGGTTTACACACAGAGGTATTCACAGTTCCGTTGATCCTGCTGGTCCTGGTCGGCTTTGTTGGATCTGTTATTCTTGGAATAATGATTAGGACTTCTCCCTCTTCACCAGCAAAGTACAGGCTCCCTTTCCTGAACATGTCAGTAGTGACTGCCTTTATAGCAGTCCTCACAGGCTTCGCTGTGGCAGTGATAGGGAACTCCCTCTATTTTTTTATACCTGCCGTGATCTTTCTTATTGAGTCGGTGCTGTTCGCCCTTGCCCAGTTTATCCTAGCGGTAAGTGCTAAGAAGCCAGCCAAAACAAACGCAAGAAAAAGGCTTTTCTCTATGAGAATAGTTGACTTTACCAGACTGTCGGCGGTTTTCTCATATTCATGGTTAATCATAGGGCTGATAATCGGAGTAGTATACGCGGTTACCCCCTTGCGCACAGTGCTCGAAATATCCTTTATTCATTCGATCGCACTAGGTTTTATTGGATCTGCAATAATGGGTTACGCTCCACTTCTATTGCCAGGAATACTTTCAGACTCGCATCCTAAGATCGTAATAAGCCCTGTGTCTTTACTATTTCTTAACGCCGGAACGTTCTTCATGGTTGCTAGTTTTGTACTCGAGGCTTACGGTTACCTATACCCCGTTCTGTTCACATTAGCGGGAATTCTGATTGCAGTAGGAATATTCTGGTATCTTTTTGATGTCCACAGGCATGTCAATGTAGATACCGAGGAATCAGTTGGGTTCTCTGACGACTGGTGAACCATGAATTGTGCCAGATTTCCCGTAAAGCAATGGGAAATCTGCATTTTCACATAAGTTAAATAACAAAGTGCATTGTGATCATTTGTGAATCAGGATTCAGATAAAAGAGAAGATTCCGGTCGCGATTACAGGATAGAATTCTCTGTTGACAAAAGCCCTGATTTAGTTTTCAAGGCAATCAGCAATGTGAGAGGATGGTGGTCTGGAGAAATTACCGGAGTGACAGACCAGTTGAACGCTATCTTCACATACACAATGCCGGGACTGCACAAGACTACCCAGAAGATCACCGAGTACGTGGAGGGGCAGAGGATCGTATGGCATGTAACTGAAAGCTACCTGAGCTTTGTCAAGGACACGAAGGAGTGGGACAACACAGAGATTATGTTCGACATCTCTAAAGCGGCAGGTCATACAGTTGTCGTGTTCACGCATAAAGGACTATCACCTCAGTTTGAATGCTACGATAGCTGTTCAAATGCCTGGGGCGTTCTCGTGAACAGGAACTTGCGCAACCTGATCATCTCTGGAAAGGATCAACCTAGCCCCTGGTCCTGATCTGTCGCTCGAGAGATTTCCAGGGTCAATGAAACATTGTTCGCGATCTGCATTATTTTCCATGCCTTCAGAAAATGCAAGTTGGGCAGCTATTTCACTCTGGAAAATTATAGTATAACTCTCTCCGCTGACTGATAAAAGATTAAGCCAATGAATCATATTAGGAGTTGTCCACACAATAGTACGTGTGATCTGTGATCACGTATGACGACGTGAGACGTTAGATGGTTCAGCTATGGGCCTCGGGAGAAGCTTACGGCGGATCACCGTGCGGTGAAATCCCGATCAGCAGCGGACCAAGAATTTCCCAGTGGGTCAGGGATTATGAGGGGTGATTAATCGCCGTTAACCTGGGGAAAAATCCCAGTGAGGTATTCATTTGGAGTTTAAGGAAGGCAAGATACAGAACGACGATCTCAAGGAAATAGTTGAAACTGTGAGATCTCTCGTTAAAACTTATGATGTTGTAGTAACTCCACTTGATCTCTATTTCTACTATTTCCCCGATGACAATCCTGACCTTGGCGTGAATTTCGAGACCCTGAGGAAACAGTTGGTTCCAAGAGGGTATATCCCCTTCATTTCCGAGGATGCTGAAAAGTTCATTATAGTGAGACACCGTCCGGAGGAAAAGTATCATGGAACAACAGTTAATTTGATCCTGTTTGTTTTGACCCTTTTGAGCACAATATATGTTGGCTCGCAATTTTCTCTCTACTTCGTCGGACCGGGCCCCTATGCAGATTATTACGCTGTTCTGTATGGATTCGTATTCTTTTCTGCACCGCTTCTCCTGATTCTTGGCATACACGAGATCGGCCATTTTATTGTAGCGAGGCGGTATCAGGTAAAGGCTTCCTTTCCATTCTTTATCCCTGTGCCTGTGTCGATCGGAACTTTTGGTGCCTTTATCTCACTGAGAGACCCTATTCCAAATAAGAAAGCAATGGTAGAGATAGGCGCCGCTGGACCCATTTTTGGTTTTCTTGTCGCACTGCCTCTCTTGTTTGTGGCCAACTATTTTCAGCAGATATTTGTGCCATTCTCTACCCCCGCACCATCGAACCTGCTGGTAGTCCAGTTCCCTCTGATTTACCATTACTTTGGGCTTCTCCGTCCGACTACCGTACCCATATTTCCGATGGAACTTGCAGTCTGGGTGGGCATATTTGCAACAGCTCTCAATCTCTTGCCGATAAGCCAGCTTGATGGTGGCCATGTCGCCAGGGGGCTCCTCGGGAGAAGATCGTACATTCTAAGCTACCTGTTTATCGGAATCATGTTCTATCTTTCACTGCAATACTGGGGTTGGATCCTGATTGTCCTGCTCGCGGTCTTTATGGGTGTTTCCCATCCACCACCACTGGATGATTACTCTGCCCTCCATCGAAGGGATTACGTAATAGGTGCGTGCGTGCTCGTAATGTTTGTTCTATCCTTCACAATAACGCCTATAGTCTCTTGAAAAATGCTCGAAACCAAGAAGGCTTAATATTTAACCTATCATATGATTGCAGTTTCAAGCCTCAGTTATAGGCGCTGGTGAAAGGTGGAGGGGAATGGATCAAACATTCGCAAAATATGTTGAGTTCTTACAGAAAAACAGGAGCGAGATCCGCTCTTCCATGTTGATTGAACATGAGTCATCTGTATACAGATACATGAAAGATGCCTTTTCACAGCATTTTGTATCGTATTCCGGAGGATCTGAGTACACAAAATCTGTTGCCGCGGTAGACAGCAGCGAGTTCGAGAGGGAACTTTACAACGGTAAGAAGATAATGCTTGCAAGGGCGTTTTGTATTTCAGGTGAAAGAACATACAGTGATTTCTTCTCTGAGGTTGCATGGGTTTCGAGGGACGATCTCAGAACATTGCTCACCATGCTAATGGAGCACTGCGAACACACATCTGTGTTAGAACTGCTTAAGCATGAAGCTCCTGAAATCATTTTTGTTGATGGTTCGCTGACAGGAAGGCTGATGCACCGTAGATCCAGATTCAATGCGGAGAAGATGACAAATTTCGCGGAATCCTATTTCGAGCAGCTGAATCGGATGTTAGACCTGGCTATCGAAAAAGGCTCCAACCTGGTTTTCCTGAGCAAGAGTTCTGAAAGCAGATCATTGCTTACTTCCATTCTTGATAAGATGGCACCAGTTCCTGATGATTTGAGGTCGCAGATACAAGGGCTGGTGGATCATGTCCTGATAAAGTCACTTGCAGGTACTCCTGGTTATACGACTCCGATTGAATTCAAGAGTGCGTCTCCTGCGAATAAAGAGAAGATCCTGACTTTTCACGTCCTGCCAGCGATGAATGATCTACCGATGAAGGTTGATTTTCTATCGCATTTTGATTCTCCTGTTCAGAGAAAAAAGATGCTTGATACCATATTCTGGGGTTACACCGGATTGAAGGTTCATAACCTCTGGATTTCCAAGGTCGATACCATGGTGAAGTTTCGTTCTGAAATAATGGAGCGTCTCTACATGAGGTACTTCCAGGAGCAGATAGGGATAGATTTCTATGAGACAAGGGGTGAGAGACGTGCCAGAGTCAGGATCTGAAGAAATAATTGGTTACATAGTTGGAGAAAACTCCTCAGATTCTTTCACGTTTGTGATCTCAGATATAGCTAGAGTGTCAAAATGGGAGTATGTTTTCGTCACTGTGCAGGACAGGAAGGTTATAGGAAGAATTGAGACCGTAGTTTCGAGAAGCGATCTGCTGAATCAGGGCATGGATTTTGAATCTGTAAAGAAATATGTGGATACAGAGCTCGGGGATCATGTATTCCTCTGCAGAGCTAAGAGCCTTGGTTCTATAGAAGGCGATTCTTTACTTCTATCCAGAAAGATTATCCCTCCAGGTTCACCAGTTGCGAGAGCCTCTTCGGATCTGCTGGAAAGATATCTGAATTATCCTGAAGAACGCTCTCTTTACATAGGAAGCCTCGTTGACAGGGAGGATGTCAGGATAAGTGTGGACATAAACGGTTTGAAGCGACACTTAGCAGTGCTTGCCCAGACCGGTGCAGGCAAGAGCAACACAGCAGCGGTTCTGATGGAAGAGCTCCTCAGAAAAGGCGCCTCGATCATAGTCCTGGATCCGCACGCAGATTATGCTTTGATGCGCTCGGGAGAGAATGGCATAAAGTATGCACAGGACATCAGAATCTTCAGGACACCTCTCAGCAGCGGAAGATATTCCAGAGAGCAGGGATCGCTTGCCTCTCTTTTCACCATAAGGTTTGAGGATCTCGACAGCGATGAGATCTCGGACATAATGGGAATCAAGGAGGAATGGGCAAATTTGAGGAAGATTGTGAGCGAGATGCATGATTCCATGTCACCTCCAAGAAACTTCGATTCTTTCATGAATGCCCAGAAGAACCTGAAAGCGGAAGATGCATCTAAGATCTCGGCAAGACTCCGCATTCTCTCGAAAGTGAAAAGCATCTTTTCGGACACCTCGACGCAGCTGCCTGAATACCTCTCCCCTGGACAGTTATCAATTCTTGATCTGTCAGGTATGGACCAGGCACTTTCGAACTATTTCGCACATCGCGTCCTCAACACCATATATGATACCAAAGTCGAAGCATCTTCCTCATACCCGGTCTTTATCTTCATAGAGGAGGCACATAATTTCGTTCCACCTCTATCCAGAAGCATGATATCACAGATGATCAAGCGGATTGCAGCGGAGGGCAGGAAATTTGGGATCTTTCTTGTTGTTATATCTCAGAGGCCTGGTAAACTTGATCAGGATGTGCTTAGTCAGTGCAACAGCGCGGTCATCCTCAGAATAACGAATCCACTGGACCAGAGAGCTATACTTGAGAGCAGCGAGAGCATATCTGAATCGATGCTGCAGGATCTGCCCTCTCTCAATATTGGTGAGGCAGTCCTGACAGGAGAATTCGTAAGGATACCCACGATTGTGCGAATCCGAAAGAGAGAGACGAAGGAGGGCGGAGGAGACATAGATCTGCTCTCCCTGTTGGAGCAGTCACGAAAATTGAGGGAAAAGCGACATGATCCGTCAGAATTCAAGAAGTCTGTAAAGGGGTCTCTCTGATGCCAAGATTCATGCATCTTTCTGATACACATTTGGGAAACAGGGAATACATGATGGATTTTCGTGAAGAGGATTTCTACGAGGCATTCCATGAGGCAATTGGAATTGCAGTTGAGGAAAAAGTTGATTTCGTGGTGCACTCTGGAGACCTCTTTGACACATGGGGACCCAGCAACAGGGCGCTCTCTGAGCTGAAGGATTCCATGCTCCTGCTATCTGAGAACAAGATTCCCGTCTACGCGGTGATGGGCGAACACGACAGACCGAGAAGAGTGGACTATCCTGCATCTAGGATATTCGATCACCTTGGGTTGAAGCTTCTCGGGGCAGACGCTTTGGAGAGCTTCGTCGATGAAAAGTCGGGGGTATTTATTGCAGGTATATCGAACATGAAGGGATCGCGTCGTGAGAACCTTGTCCCCATGTATGTGCAAGCTGATACCCTTGCAAAGGAGCATTCCAATTCAGTGTTGATCTCGCACCAGGGTGTTTCCGGATTCACTGTCCCTGAAGACGTTCAGGTTGAGGAATCACAGTTGCCAAGAAACTTCGGATATCTGGCTTTCGGTCACGTACACGTTTCCGCTTTGAGAGAAAAGCCATTCCCATTTGCATATGCGGGTTCGACCGAAATAAACAGTTCCTCGGAAATAGAACCATTCCTGCGTAATGGAAAAGGTGTCAATATCGTGGACCTGGAAGCTGGAACTGCCAAGATAGTGAGGCGGAAGCTCGTTTCCCCAAGAATGCAGCTCAAGCTTGACACGACCAAGGAACGTATTGCTGATGATCTGGAGAAGATCTTGCATTATTCCAAGAAGGTGGAGAATGAAAAGAAACCGCTTGTTCTCATGTCCGTCTTTGGCACAAAGGATTATGCGTTTATAAAAGAGACGATTGCTTCTTTTTCAGATCGAGCGATTTTCAAACATCCAGAACTCAGAAATCAGGATTCGCCTAGCCTTATCATAGGTGAAAGAGCCGACAGAAACCAGCTTTTCAGGGATTATTTTGCGGGAGACGAGAAAATGGCGAATCTTGCGATGGAGATATACAGCACGATCTCAGCTGAGGAAGAAGATAAGGCCATTCAATTCACAATTGACAGGATTAGCAGGGAGGTTGACAACACTGCTTCTGGTGAAACTTGAGCTGGAGAATTTTCTTTCTCATGAAGATACGAAATTGTATTTTGACAGAGGCATCAATGTCATAGTGGGCCCAAACGGGTCCGGTAAAACAAGCGTATTCGAAGGTATAAGATTCGCTATGTTCGGGAGGAGTGGTTCCAGACGCTCCAATCCTGTCAGGCATGGTGCGATGAAATGCAGAGTCCTTCTGGAATTCAAGATAGACGAGGATGCTTACGAGATTGAGAGGACATACGGATCGCGGCAGAGAGATCAGGAGGCATCCTTGAGGAAGAACCAGGTTGAAATTGCCTCTTCGCAAAAGGGTGTTACTTCGCAGGTAGAAAAGATAGTTGGGATGCAACAGGAGATTTTCGAGCGATCCGTCTTTGTTGGACAGGGTGAAATAGACGATCTGGTAAACGAGCAACCCAAGAGAAGGAAGGAATTCTTCGCGCAGGTGATCGGCATTGAAAAGCTTGGAATGGCAGCTGCCTTCATGGGTGAAGTTTCCAGGAAGGCGGAAGAACTCATTCAGTCGTTCCAGACCGACACTGCACGACTTGGCTTTCTTCGGGAAAGGGTAGAACAGATAAATTCCCATTTGCTTGAATTAGAGAAACAACGATCTGAACTCTCAGAAACCTCTGAACGAAAAACCAAAGAGTTGAAGGAAGCCTCTTCCGCTCTCGATGTATACAGAGAGGAGTTCGAATCGCTGCGTTCGAAGATCTCGAGCATTTCTACACTGAATAAAGAAAGAGACAGGCTTCGAAATGATATTGAGAGCATTGGATCTAAGTTGAAGTCGAACGAAGATTATACTGAGAAGACTGCGGAGATAGAGAGAAACCCACTTTATTCTCAGATTGCGGATCTTAGGCATGCGTCAGCTTCAATCACGCTTTTGAATGGACTTGGTGAGAGGAAAGAGGAGATACAGAAAAACCTGTCTCAACTCGAGTTGATAGAAAGCAAGATCCGGACATTGAAGGAAAAACATGATCTATATGAAAAAGATTCGAAATTACAGGATAAATATTCCTCCCAAATGCGCGATCTGCAGAATCAACAGGATCGATGGATCGCTCTATCCACTAGAATTAAGGAAGTTGACCGGACCATTCACTCATGCAGAGATACGATTTCTGGATACGCGGATCTGCTTTTACGACTCTTTGGGGAGAAAGATCCGACATCCGAGGCCATTAGGACAAGTATTACCCTGGACGATTCGAAAGCCTCTGCGGTTCGAGAAAGACTCAGTGCGCTGAAAGCAGATCTTGGAGCAGCTAACCAGAAGATAAGAGAACTCAGGGAGAATAAGGAAAAACTGGAAGGACAAAGCATCTGTCCACTCTGCGGAACCGAGTTGACTCCGGAACATCTGATTCAGCTTTCGACTTCCTTCAAGGAAGATATGGACAAATGCGCTGTCAACACTCAAAACATTGCAAAAAAAATTTCCGAAGAACAGGAATCGTTGAAATTGCTCGAGAAAAGGCTGGAAGAAATGCGCTCACCTTCGGTAAGGGAGTTCGAGAATTCTGCAGATCGGCTCAGCGAAGGAATAAAGGAACTCGACTTGCTCAGAAAAGAAGAGACAGAAGCTAGAATTGCGCATGAGTCATACGAGAAAGCACGTAAGGGATTTGATGAGCTTGGGAAGGAGAAGTCTCTACTGCAGGAAGACGAAAAGGAATACTCCAGACTGGTTGGCAGCTCTCAAAATTATGACCGAATCGAGCTCGAAGCATCGGCAGCTTCGATTAAAAGGCAGATATCGGATATTGAGGAGAAACTAAGCTCTTTATCGAGTAAGATTATGAGAGATGTTACTCCCTCTGTTATCTCTGAAGCAGAAGAGCTTGCGAAGAAGCGTGATGAACTCGCGAAAATGGCTGCAGAATATAACACCGAAAGGCGGATTTTTGAGGAAAAAAAGACTGATCTAGCAAGGATCACTGGATCAATTGAAAAGTTAACTGCTGAAGTCTCAGAAAGAGAGTCTATTGAAAAGCGCTTCAGAGATGCCGAAATAGCGAGAGATACAGTTCGCGATGAAATAACCAGGATAATTGCTGATGTTGATTCAATAGAAAAAAATGTGCATTCAGATAGAGATGAGATATCAACGCATGGCAGGGAGATTGCTCGCCTTGAAGAGTTTGAGAAGAAGGTTGGATCCCTCCGTAAATCCTCGGATCTAATCACCAGGCTCAGATTAGCGTTCGGTGTTGACGGAATTCAGAAGTTTCTGAGAAAGAGAGCGTCAGAATATATCACTAACGGAACCAGACAGATACTCTCTTCTTTCTCCCTGGATTTCGATGATGTGGAAGTAGGCGAGGATCTCGACGTATCCATCGAAAGAGGAGGAAAGATTGAGATAGATGCCCTTTCGGGTGGAGAGAGGATCGCCTTATCCATAGCTTTAAGGATTTCAATCTCCAGGTTCCTCGACGAACAGCAGAAGCTAAATTGCTTCATGATGGATGAGCCAACTACTTACCTGGACGAGGAGAGAAGGGCTAATCTAAGGAATATACTGCATTACAGCATTGTACAGGAAAACATCATACCCCAGCTACTTCTCATCACGCACCATAGCGAGCTCGTATCAGCCGGAGATGTGGTATTCGAGGTGTCGAAAGAGCAGGGTGTATCGAGAGTCACGGATTGATAGATTTTATTAAATATAGCGCGGATCATGACGGGCAGGTTCTGGTATGCAAGATGATGCTCTGAGGATAAGCGTGGTCATCCCTACAATTAATGAGGGTAAGACCATCGGCCCTATCATGGATTTTCTTAATGATATCCATGTTCATGAGATCATTATTGTTGATACAAATTCCAGAGACAATACAAGAGAGATAGCGACAAGTAAAGGTGCAAAAGTTATCGAACAACCGCAGCGTGGTTATGGTCTCGCATACAAAACCGGCCTGGATGCTTCAACTGGCGATATCATTGTCTGCCTAGACGGCGACGGTACCTATCCGGTAGAACTGACAAAACCCCTTACAGATATCCTCGTGGCTTCAGACGTGGACTTCATCTCGTGCGACAGAATGACTCTCCGATCTCATGTGAACTATACTACCCTGCATTTTGTGGGAAACAGCATTCTCAACTTTACCGTCAGAATCTTATTTCACCATTCACTGAAAGATTCTCAGAGCGGGATGTGGGTATTTAGAAGAAGCATTTATGAGAGGATGAAGAACCTTAGCGATGGCATGTCATTCTCTCAGGACATGAAGATTGAAGCTATGCGCCATGGTACGCTAATAGAAGTGCCCATAAGATATGGTGTCCGGATCTCAAAGCCCCAGCTTCGGACGTGGAGAGATGGTTTCTCCAATTTATTTTATCTTATGATCAAGAGGGTCAGGGAATAATATTATTGTCTGACATAATAGCAATATTTATATTTTAATATAGCCTTGATGTAACCATGCCATTCACCATCAAGAGGAAGACCCAGCCAAGGAGGGGCGAGAGAAAACCTGGCGAGCCCAGAAGATTCGTGGACTTAAACGATCTGAATCTTTCGTCTGACGGACCGGACATAAAAAGTACGGTCAAGGTAGCTGAGGTGTATAGATATGAGGATGTTTTCATGATCAGGGACTTCGTTCATGAGGGTGATTTCGTAATAGTCGACTGCAGCAAGATTGTAAGAGAAGAGAGCCTATTTCGCAACGTGGTTGACGAACTCAGGAGACTTGGCAAGGAGTCTGGCGGTGATATAGCCAGACTTGGAGACGCCCTTGTGATTGTGACTCCGAAAGGAATCGCAATCGATAAACAAAAAGTGAGAGGAGCGCTTATCTGATCAAGTATTCACAGTAGCTGTTGCCTGAACTGCTCTGTTCTTCCCAGGAGTCAGACGAAGTATCATCGACGCTCCTATTATAACAAGAACTGCAGCAAGTATGAAATCAACGGAGTATCCCAGATACAAGGAGATAATTCCGGAGAGAACACCACCGAATATCTGGCCAACGCCGTTCAGGGAGTTATAATAACCAATAGCCTTTCCGCGAAGACTCTTCGCACTCATTGCTGATACCGAAGTCGTTTCAGCTATTCCAATGAAACTCCACATCGAACCTATGGCACCATACACAAGAAGTGAGACAACAATCCAGAAATCAGACTGATTCATCATCATTGTTGCGAGACCAATTGTTCCGAAAACAATTGTTCTGACAGCAAGGGCTAGTGCTAACATGTTCCTTGTCCCTAGCCTTGTGCTGATCCGTCCGGTCAACTGGTAGGTCACCGCGCCAAGAGACGAGTTGAGTATGTATAGAAGGAATATTTCGAAGTCTCCGGCACCCAGTTTCTCTATCATAAAGACAGGGTATGCGACAAAGAAAAGCTGGAATGCGAACATTAGGAAGAAAGTACAGAAAAGGAAGAACTTCAGCTCCCTGCTCGTTTTAACTCTCCCTTCCTTGTAACCGATGAAGTGTATCACCGTAGACGGGAAAAAACGAATTCTCTCAATAATTCGGACAGAATGCACATTATTCAGTGCGTGTCTCGATACCGTTCTCCTGGGTTCAGGGATAACAATGAATATGATGATTGCAGCGACGAGATAAGTGAACGCAGAGATCACGTAAATATAGACGAGGAGTTCCGAACCAAGATATGAGAAGAAGGTGATGAAGGCAGTTCCTGAAGCGAGTCCCAGGACTGTTCCGATGGATGAAACAAAGTTGAACTTTCCCATCACTCCGGACCATTTATCCTCTGATGAGTTTTCAATGAGAATCATGGTGCTTACGGGAACAGAGGCCATAGCAACTACCTGGAACGCCACCAGCACCAGGATGTATGGGAGTATCGAATGCGCAAAAACAATTGGCAGCAGAGAAATGAATCCACCAAGGAAGCCTATCATTATGAATATCTTCCTTTTTCTATATCTATCAGAAAGTTGACCCCAGAGGATGAGTGCCGGTACAGACGCAGCAGATGCTGTTGCAGAAGTTATACCAACGTAAAAGACGTTAAGCCCTAGATATAAGGTGACAAAGAGCGGGATTAGAGGAGTTGTGAGTCCTCCAGCAAGGTTGGAGGCAAGATAGCCGGAATACCAGGTGTTTCTTGCAAAGCTTTCACCGGGTTCGTTTTCGCCCGCTTCGGCATCCATGTGTTGATTTCTCCACTACCCTTGATTTTAGTATCGGCGATTGCGAGCCAAATGATAACATTTTGTAATCTTGAGTTTGTGTTGAAATTAAACTGGGTAAAATGGATAATAACAGCTAATCCATGGCATTTCGAATTTTCGTACTGGCATTCAGGGATTAGAACATGGTCTTCTTGATTGCGCCCTGGACCTTTTTCTGGAGATCCGCGTTTATCTCCTCTATCTTATGGGCGTCTTTAGCATGCTGAGCTATCTTTGGCATAAGTTCATCGGTGCTCGCACCTTTCACGGAAAAGCCACAGTTCATCCCGATATCCGCGCACTTGAATTTATACGGCATACCTATCAAAAAAGATATTTGTATTTCGATAATGAACTTTTGTCCTTTATGTATAAGGGTTTAACTTGTTCTCGGATCTGACTTGTTTTAATCTCCTTATGCTGTATGCATAAGAGAAGATCGGGAGCGAGCAGATGCAATTAATAGCGAGATAGCATAAATCAGAGCTGGAGTATATATCACTATTCCAGACATGTATCCGATATATTGAAATAAGAACCCTCCACTTATGCTCCCGGTAATGAAACCTATCCCGAACAGCGTTTCATAATAGAAGATTCCCTTAGTTGCTGAGGTTGTTCTTGAAATATAAGATAGGATTTTTGAGAAAGCAATAGCGGAGCCACTACCTGTAAGCGCGAAGAGTATAGACAGAGAAATGATCTGATGAGACAGGAAAAGGAGCAAGGGGGCCGAAAGTAGCAGCGCCGATACGATGGAATAACGTATCCAGACCTGAGATCTTATTCTACCTAGGAGAAGAAACACGAGGGCAGAAACCAATGGTGGTATGGAACCAACTATCCCCACAACGATGTATGTTAAACCGGAAATTTTCAGATAAGGGATTATGACGTAATAGAAGAAACCCGCTGACATACCACCAAATAGCATTGGAAGAACAAGGAGCATTGACGCCTTCCCGTTTCTCCTGTTCTCTGAACGAACCGACTCTTCGTGGCGCGGAATGAAGACTATTGTCAATATGAAAAATGCAACTGTCATAATATAAAGGGCTTCGAAGCTGTATGACTGGAGTACAAAACCAGCAATTGCCGGTGCGATAAGGTTCGGGATGCCCCAAGCCGCGGAATAATGCTCCGCGAGATTATCTGTATCTGATACCCCGATTCCCATCTCTGCAGAGATGAAATAGGCAGCGGCCAGTATATCGGCCGACGCAATCAATGGCACTAATGCCTTCGAAGCGAAGAAGATGAATAGGATAGAAACCGGTACCATGAATAGTATTGAGAACCGCAGCACCCTGAATATCTTGATCGAATCGAATTTCACCATGAGGAGAGTGATAATGGGAAATGGAGTTCCAGTTGCTATTCCTAGGAGTCCTATCTCACCAGTACTGTAATGCAGCCTGTCAGCAAGTAATGGGAATGAAAAACTGAGAGAAAAAAATCCCATCGAAAAGAGGCCACTTGCAATGGGAATTAACCAGGGGTTTCGCATTTGACCGCTCATATAGCCACTGACCGAACTGCACAATCTATTTGAATAGATGAATAGAAACGAGAGAAAGACAATACAAATTGCTCCAGCTTATGTATAAGGAATTACCTGATTGGACTGCTCCTCAATAGCTTGCTCAGATTCGATATTCCAGAGTTCCGGAGTCTATCGATATTACTCTGCAGGGCTGCGAGTTTTTCTCTCTCGGAAATTGCGAGATTCTCATCAGTAATACCGTCCACATTGATCGAAATATTGAGTATTGCGCCTTCAGCTGCTGAGTGCGCGAATAGGAGACCACAAGCAGCATCTGTAACCGCGTTCTTGTTGCCTATAGAGATTAATCTAACAGCAGCTTCCATGATTTCTGCGGATAAATTAGCTATCTTCCAGGGAGGTTGAATAGCAGTCTTCAGTGCCGCCTGCATTCTTTGCCTTCTGATCTCTTTTTCCTTGTCATCGTTACGTGGAAGCTTCCAGACTTCAGCAACTGCGTTGAAAGCTTCCTCATCTTCCTTCATCAGTGATTCAAGCCTGCCGCGTAGTCTAGTCATATTTTCACTAATTTTAGTTAGCTCTTCCTGATACTCGTCGTAACCCTTCCTACCTAGCGTAAGGGCGGTTACCATTGAAGATAGGCTAGATGCGACCATTGCGACAAGCGCACTGGCTGCACCACCTCCAGGTACCGGTTCCTTGCTTGCAAGTCTGCTCAGAAAATCATTCATTTCCATTATTTCACTCCATCATCTTCTTTTCGAGTAACTGACCATCGCTGAAATTGTTTAGCTGTAGATAGTATCTCAGGCTTTCAGTAATTGCATGAATTGGCACGAGTCCAACCACTTCTGATTCTGCAATGGAGATGCCGTATCTGTTTGCCTCAAGTTTAACGAGTTCATAAGCCCTGTAGATCGGGGTCTTCTCATAGCTCGTGAGGTTCATCGAAATCTGGACCATGCCCTTGTCTTCAAGATAGAAGGCGAGTGCCTTGACAAACGTCAGACCGCCGTCTTTGGCTCTTAGTGCCTTTGCGATCTTTTTCCCTATGCTGATATCGTTGCTCCGAAGATTGACATTGTAAGCGATCAGTGGGTCTCTCGCACCAATTATTGTCGCTCCTGCACTGCCAACGGTTGAAGGTCCATAGTCAGGTTTCCATCTTTCATCGCCTATATTCTCAGAGAGCTGCTCATACTGGAAACTTTTGCTCCTTATCTCCTCTAGATTTTTTCTGCTTTCCAACCGGGCAGCAGTTCCATAAAGGTAGATAGGTATATTGAGTTCCTTTGCAACGTATTCCCCTAGCGATCTGGCGAGTTCGACGCATTCCTCCATCTTCATCTCACTGATCGGTATGAACGGGACCACGTCAGCGGCGCCAAACCTGGGATGTTCACCCTTATGGGACCTCAAATCTATCAGCTCAGATGCTTTCTTGATGCCATTAAACGCGGCTTTTTTAGCGGCCCCCGGTTCTCCTATGAATGAAATGACGCATCTGTTGTGGTTTTCGTCCATTTCTCTGTCGAGAAGCTTGATTCCGTTGACAGAAACAATGGCTTCAACGATTTTATCCACTACCTCCTTTCTTCTTCCTTCGCTGAAATTTGGTACACACTCAACAATTTGCATGGTTCGATATGCACACTATGGATTTAAATTGCCAGATGATTGCGACGTTGAATGTAATAAGGCAAATCTCAAGTACTTAAATTTACATAAATAAATTATATCGTATTGCAATGCCTTTTTATAGATATCCCTGTGTGAAACCATAAACCACATGAGATCTGGAGTTAACCAAAATGATCAACCCGGGAGAAATGGGACTAAACCTGAACAACCGGCTCACAAAGACCGTGTTGTTCAACGAATTAGGAGACCGATGGATTAGTCGTAGGAAGCTTATCTCCGGTAGCAAAACCAACCTTCTGGAACTCGGCGAGGTAAAATACAAGAATCTCTTAGAGTCATACAGGAAATTAGTTTCTGTGAACTGGCCAGTCGAAACCTACGATATGGCAAGAGATCAGAGAGAGAACGGCCAGATCTCCGAACCTGAAAGAAAGACCTACGAGCGCGTAATATCTTCACTGATATTTCTGACGAGTGAATTGCAGAGCGATTATCTGATACTTGAACCGTACTTCACTGCCCCCGAATTGACCATTATATTATCTACTATGGGATACCAGGCTTCTTTTCACGCCTATGCACTATCTTACATGGTTAAGAAGGTCATTCCTCAAGCGGAATGGGACCTTGTTTACAATTCATGGAGAACTATTGAGAGACTTAGGGAAAGGAACAAGTTTCTGAACTCAAAATTCCTTGAGTTCTCTAACAACCCGATAGTGTCGAATTTCATGAACAACCTGCTCGCTACTTCAATGGTTTGCACTGTTTTCGCTCCCTCTGAGTTAAGCCTGGTTTATTCGATTACAAGAAGGTCAAAACTCCAAGCTTCATATGAAATTCTGAAGCGGATACAGAGGGACATGGATGCACATTCGCAGATAATGGTAGGTGTATTTCAAGAAATCATAGCTGAAAACCCTTCACTTGAATCTGCCGAACTCAAGGAGCACACAATAACTACGATAAGAGATCTTACAAATATCGAAACAGACCTGCTTCAGTTCTTGACGGAGAGTATGCTTCCCGGCTTGAACAACCTCATGATCGCCAAGTTTGCACAAGCGCAGACGAATAAGCTGCTGAAGCAACTTGGTATGGACCCGCTGTTTCCTGGCGTTGGCGGCCAACCGATCCCTTGGTTTGAAGGGTACACAGAAGTGAAGCAACACTGACTTCATTTGAAATTTGTTATCTGGATCAATAGTTGGTAATCAATCATTACCATATATTTTATCAAATAAGATCCAAAAAAATCCTTTATAAGCTGCACCATTAAAAACGTTACAAACTATTTCCCACAATACGGCCTGCCCAGAATTTGCTGTACTGTTGTGAATGGTTAAGAGGGGATTGAACTGGAATTCATAATGAAGCCAACCAAGGTGATCAATCGCGAGGGCATTGAAGTGCCAATTGACATCACCAAGATAAGAAACGTTATCCAGAAGGCTTGTGAAGGGTTGAAGGTTGAACCAATGGAACTGGAACTCGATGCACAGATACATTTTGTAGACAAAATATCAACCAAAACAATTCAGGAAATGTTAATAAGAGTTGCAAATGAGAAAGTCTCAATTAGTGAGCCGGACTGGACTTTTGTCGCTGCAAGGCTGCTGCTTCACCACCTCTATAAGGAATCTGCAAGACTCAGGGGAGAACCATACGGGAGTTTCAGGAAACTTGTAGAGCAGTTAGTGAATGCGGGAAGATATGACGACAAGGTACTGACAGAATACTCGTCTCAGGATTTCATGCTATTCGAGAAGGCCATTCGACCGGAGAGGGATCTGCTCCTGAGTTATCCCGGGTTGAAGCACTTAACTGACAGATACGCGATCAATTCCAAGGATGGAAGATGGTTTGAACTTCCCCAGGACATATTCATGGGAGTGTCAATATATCTGGCTCTTGCAGAAAAACCTGAGAATAGAGTATACTGGGCCTTGAAGTTTTACGAGGTGTTGTCTAATCTCTACATTACGATGGCGACACCCACTTTAGCTCAGGCAAGGAGGCCATTGGGACAGCTGAGCTCTTGCTTCATCGATACACCCGATGATTCAATATCTGGTATCTTTGACGGGTTATCCTCGTTTGCAAAGATTTCCCAGAACGGAGGTGGCATGGGCGTTTACCTGGGTCACGTAAGAGCTCTGGGTAGTTCTATTCGAGATTATGCCGGAGTGGGCAGCGGTGTTATTCCTTGGGTTAGGCTGTTCAACGACACTGCAGTATCTGTGAATCAACTGGGCCAGAGAGCAGGGGCAGTCAGCATTTGGATTGACGTCTGGCATAAGGACTTGGTTGACTTTCTTGATCTAAAGACGAACAATGGCGACGAGAGGAGAAAGGCACATGACGTGTTTCCAGGGATCTGCGTCCCGGATCTGTTCTATGAGATCCTTTCCAAGGGCGCAGACTGGCATCTTTTCGACCCACATGAGGTTGAACTGAAAAAAGGTTGGAGACTGGAAAATTCATGGGGTGAAGAATTTGAAGAACGCTACGAAGATTGCGTGAATGACCCGAACCTGAGCAAAGTTACGATTAACTCGCTGGAGCTGATGGGTCTGATCCTGAAGAGTCTTTTCGAGACAGGAGGACCATTCTTTTTCAACAGAGATACTGTTAACAGGATGAATCCAAACAAACACGCTGGCATGATTTATTCGTCAAATCTTTGTACTGAGATCACGCAAAATCAGTCTCCCACAGTAAGGGTAGGCGTGACATCAGAAGATGGAGGATTCTCTGCTAACTATAATCCCGGAGATATGGTAGTTTGTAATCTTTCCTCCATTAATCTGGGCAGAACTAATACTCCGAGACTGCTGACAGAGATTATCCCAGTGCAGATCAGGATGCTTGACAATGTAATCACCTTAAACAACCTCCCGGTCCCGCAGGCAACTATGACCAATGCAAAGTACAGGGCAATCGGAGTTGGAACTTCAGGTTATCATCAGCTCCTGGTGCAAAATGGCATTGACTGGGAGTCTGAGGAACATGCCAATTATGCAGATCAGTTGTACGAGCACATTAATTACGTCGCAATCAAGGCAAGCGCAGATCTCGCTGAAGAAAGAGGATCTTACCCACTTTTCAAGGGAAGTGACTGGGAATCAGGTGAATATTTCAGACTGAGGAACTACAATGACGAAAAGTGGACAGAGCTAGCAAACAGAGTCAGGGAGAAGGGAATTAGGAATGGGTACATTATGGCAATAGCTCCCACCGGTAGCACAAGCGTAATTTCAGGCTCTACTGCAACTGTGGACCCAATTTTCAAAAAAGTTTTCACTGAGGAAAAGAAGGGATTCCTCATCAAGAGGGTCGCTCCAGATCTCACGATGGAAAACATGCATCTGTATAAGGAAGCTCATGCAATAGATCAGATGTGGAGCATAAAAGCTGCAGCGGCCAGGCAGAGGCATCTAGATCAATCCCAATCGCTAAATCTATATGCAACCCAGGATATGGACGAATCGGCCTTTCTCGGCCTGTATTTTAACGCATGGAAGCTTGGCGTTAAGACGATTTACTACTTCAGAAACTTCACCAAGGATGAGGTAGTAGATACGAAACAGGATGAGGCGTGCGAGGCCTGCCAGGCTTAGGTGAACTAAATGGAAAAGAAACTGCTATTCAATCCAGATGGAGTGAGAGATCTCAGTGTACAGAGACTGGTCAATGGAAAATCCACAAACCTGATCGAGTTTGCAAATTGTAAATATGATTGGGCCGAGCAGCTCTACAGAAAGATGAGGCAGTTCTTCTGGATTCCGGACGAGATCCCGCTTGGAGATGACAAGATTCAATTTCCTAAGCTGACTGAAGCTGAGCAATCAGCGTATAAGAAGACGCTTGCTTTCCTGATATTTCTGGATAGTATACAGGTCGATAACCTGGGAGCCCTTGCACTCTTCATAACTGCACCAGAAGTGGTAGCCTGTCTGAAGACACAGGCATTCTTTGAAACTATTCATGCCCAGAGCTATGATTATCTACTGACTTCGGTTGTTGACACACTAACCAGGGAAGAGGTCTATACGCTGTGGAAAGATGACAGTATCCTGCTAACCAGAAACAGGTTCATAACCGATCAGTATCAGGAATTCATTGAAACCTCTTCAGAGAAGGCATTCATTAGATCCTGCATGGCGGATTACTTGCTTGAAGGGATATACTTCTACAGCGGTTTTGCATTCTTCTACGCTCTTGGGAGGCAGGATAAGATGGGTGGTACCGTGAGCCTGATTCGCCTGATCCAGAGAGATGAGAATACGCATCTGGCGCTCTTTACGCATATACTGAGGACACTTGCAGAAGAGAATCCGGACTGGTTCGATGCAGAGATGAGGGCAGAGCTTACATCAATGCTCAAGACAGCTGTTGACCACGAGATCATGTGGGGAAAATATGTGACCAAGAACCAGATATTGGGGCTTTCTGACTCGGTTATAGAGAATTACATCAAGTATCTCGGAAACAACAGAGCAGAAGCAATCGGGCTGGAAGCTCCATACGAAAAGATGAAACATCCTATGCCCTGGGTTGATACCTTTGCCGCGATGAATACAACCAAGACTGATTTCTTTGAGAGAAAGGTAACGAATTATCAGAAGTTCGGCGGATCGCTGAAGTTTGACAAGTTGAAGCCGCCTGAGTGACCTGCCCTCAGGTAAATTCTTCTTTGACCCCTAAGATCTTGCTCCTTAGGTTTCTGAGTGAGAACATCAGAACAATGCTTCCGAGAAATGATATCAGGAAGAGAAGGAGGGCACCGACTTTCACTGGCCTATAATTGAACCTGGTGCCTAGCTTGTAAAGAGTAAGGCAAACCATGACATATCCAATTACAGCTATTATTCCTCCAAGTATGTCAAGTGCAACTCCGCCTGCAAGTACTAGATAGTGCCCGTAAAGATAATTTGTAAGGAAATAGACGGTGCCGTTGTGGGCAACTGACTCTGCAGCGAGGGTATCTACATATCCTTTTATTATCTGCAGCGTAACAATTGTACCGGGTATCAGGAGGATGAATCCAACGAAGAGAAGGTAGGTTCCAGTGACCCCAGTCCTGAATTCAGAATCGATTATCCTCATCATTGAAAATCCCTTTCTCATTAAAAGAAATGCCACTATTGACAGACCTATCATGACGATTAGGATATTTTCCAGCATCGGTAGTGAATTTGCAATTGCACCATAATTCACTCCATTCGTGCTAATATTGTAATAGGGTGAAAAACCATTGAAAAACAGGTTAAAATTGAAGGGGGAAATTATAATGAAAATTATGGCTTCGACTATGAATAGTGGCATGGAATACCTGAGAAATTCCAGTCCCCGGGTGAATATACCCCTTCTGTCGATCCTAATCCTGGATTCGGCAGTAACAGATCGAGGCAATATTGCGGCACAGATCACGCAGTTTTCAAGTACGTCCTCATTAAGTGCGCCGCATCTTTTGCACTCTCTGACCATAAGGGCATTGAATACAAAATGATATATAATAATGATGCTAGTAAAAATCAAAGATAGAAGCTCATAGACCTGCTTTTTTTCGGGATATTTCATTCACTTGATTTTTGATTAAAATGGCTGTGAATTCAAATAATAATGAGATCAACCTCATCTCACTTGGGTGCTTCTATTTTGAATTTACGCGAAAAAAATCAACATGCCATATCCGGACAAAATTAATTAGAAACTCAAAAATTACGGTGGAATAGGCAGGGGTTGTCGAGATTGGTCAAAGGCGCCAGATTGAGGGTCTGGTTCCGTAGGGATACGTGGGTTCAAATCCCATCCCCTGCATTTATATAAAAATTTAATACAATAGCTGCCACAGGTAGGTGATTCCTGAACTTTATGTCTGTGGTTCCTTATGTATTTATAAATATATTTACTAGATTTGCATCGTGGTCTGAATATAAATTTTCGCCGAGAGTTCTTGTAAAGACTATCACCTGTTAGAATGATTTATTCTACAAAAGAAAGAATTTCTATTTGTTATCCATGGTCCGTCCGATTGCTTGAAAGAGGATGCTAGATGGGTTCTCAGCCAACAATAGTCTGGTACAGGTAGCTGTCTCTTCTTGGTGTTAGAATATGAAAGTAGATAGGTATTTTGCAACTAGCGTAGTAGCTGTGGGATGCGTTATTACTTTTCCATATGTGTTTGGAGAATATTCAGGGAAGCGCTTTTTGATTTTAGTAGGATCTCTCTATTGTGAAACCCTACTTTGATATTTCTAAATTCGGATTTCCTGGCTTGGCGTTACTATGTTTAACCCTTCTTATTCCCGAAAACCACTAAAGAATAAAGTGGTTTGATTAAATCCATACTTGCATGATAGCACATATATGAAACGTAGAACATCCCAATCTGGGAAGAAGTTATTTAACGACTAAATGATATAAAACCTAAGGAGCTAAGTGGGGGAAGTCCAAGATGAAAGATCATCAGCAATTATTTTCCTCAATTAATTACATTGTGTAGAATTGTAATTAACGCGAAAACTTATATAAGTAGTATAAATGGGCCGATCATACAGGTAAAACCAATGGGACAGTGTACCTTGAGGTGCACGATAAAGAGTTCCCATTGGTACTGTAATTTTAGCCGCGTTGAGAATGTCGTTCATGCCTAATTGGAAAGGTGTAAAACTCGCTATTAAACCTAAACAGCTCAACATATTCGGTTATATTTCTTTCTTCTTTTTGATAAACACTCCAGGCCAATAGATCAGCGAACTGCAGCCCAGAAAAAGAGTGAGACAAACTGTGATGAATCATTACTTTCCCAATGTCGGAGTTGTCTCTTAAGTGTCTTTCAAAGTATTGATTAAAGTCATCTCTCAACAGTTGTTTGCCCTTTGACTTGTCTATTCTGATCTCTAGGTCGCATTCGTACAAATTAATATTCGTTGCAAGTTTTCCGGCTATGAAGTTGTAGAGCTTTTCCTTGTGATCAATAAGGTACCCACTTGTCAATAGTTTTTTTAGTAAAGTTGTGTGAAAGGTAACAGTTCCAGGTGTCTCACTCAGTTTTGCTATCATGTACTTCCTGAGGTCGGGGCTTGATTTGTTTGCCTTTATTTCCATTGCACTTTTGAGTTCTTTTCTAAATTTGTTCCTTCTCATATTCTTGATGATCCTATCCAATAGACTTTTATCATCTACGAGAAGTGCTGAAATAACTAATACATTTGAACTGCTTGAGGAGAACCCTAAATCTCCACTCTCATCAATATACATGTACTTCAGCACCACACTGCTCGTAACTACAGTGATAGTTTTAAAAATTCGCCTGTAGTGATTTGTGTCAATCCCCTGCACTCTTTCTTCTTCATTTAGGAGCAGATAATTAGTATAATCTAGTTCAGGATGAATGTGCTTATGAAAGTATATATACCGTAAACTTTTGTCATCAAGCTAACATATTAACTCCAAAGATAAACAAAGCTCGAGAAGAGCAGATGCTGGTGAAGGAGAATCAATGCAAACAGGTAAAGGGGATTTGGCGTACATTCGGGCTTTTGAGGACACAGATCTTGAAAGCGTTGTCGAGCTCGCCAATTCCTCGCTGACAGAATACTACAGCTTCGATCTCCTGTATGATCTCTCCGCGCAGTGGAGAGATGGTTTCTTGGTCTACGTGTTCAGGGATTCTACCGTAGCATTCCTGGCTGGTTCTAAGTATACAGCCACCGAAGCGAGAGTCCTCCTGCTCGCAGTTACTAAATCGTTCAGGAGAATGGGCATAGGAAAGGCTCTCATGGATGATTTCATGAAGCGATGCAGGCTCTTGGGATTGATGAGTTTGAGGCTAGAGGTACGAACAAGCAATAAGTCTGCAATTGATTTTTACAGAAAACTCGGGTTTGTTGTAATCTCTACGCTGAACCATTATTACACTGATTCATCAGATGCTTATGTTATGTGGCGGATGCTCTGATTTTAGTAACAAATGCTGGAAATGCTTATTTATCCATGGTGAAATTAGCCCCGAATGGCTAGAACCTACGCAGGCGAAATCAGACTCATTATTTCACTAGTAATAGTCGCGGTAGTGATAGGTTTCTTCCTCCAGACCATCTTTCATTATGTCACAACTTATTTTCCGGTGATCGCACCCTATGAGAATTACATAACAGATGGTCTGATAGCGGTTCTGATTTTTGGGTTCTCACATCTTATCCTTAGAACCATACGTGCTGTCGTAGAGGTTTCATCTCAGAGATCTAGCGGCAGGAACTACCGCTGGATTTACACAATCTTCAGGGCTCTTATCTACGGCATCGCAATTGCTGTCTTCCTTGCATATATAGGGATAAGCCTCACGGGGGCGCTTATTGGAGGCACCATAGGTGGCTTGATCATATCATTCGCGCTACAGAATACTGTTTCGAGCATGCTCTCCGGTTTACTGCTTGCAAGTTCCGGCGTGATCAAACCGAAAGAGCCGATGTTCTTCTTCTCCTGGCTATTCGACAACCCTGTCGTCGGCGAGGTGCTTGATGTTAAGCTTCTCACAGTTGATGTGAAGACTGTGGATGGGCTCGTAACTTCGCTTCCAAATACTGCTCTTCTCGGGCAGGCACAGTTTACAACCATGAGAGATGGCAAACTCCTGAAATACAACACGACGATTGGATTCAACACTGACGTTCCTGTAAGGCAGATAATGCAGGAAGGTGACAAGTCTGTCTCTGCAAGAGCTAAAGAACTCGGGATAGTGGAATTCCAGTCCTATTTTTTCACTAAAACCTTCAACAACAATTCTATCAAGATAGTATTCACCTTCAGTTCACTTGATAATTTCAATGAGATAATGAGTGCAATTACACTTGCCTATGAGGAAGCTTACTGGGCTTACAAGAACAGAGATGCTTCACAACAGGGTAAATAGCGCTAATTCTTGCTTACTAAGGTAACTACGTCCTCATCCTGCAACTTGTATTCCAGGCCCACCCGCATTTCACTCAGCTTCCTGTTGCTGTTAAAGATAATGGCATACCTGAATGAAGCAAGCATCTCTCTGCTGATCCTCCGGCAGACCTCTCTAACTTTGACTCCGGAGCGAAGTATCAGTGGACGTTCAATATCGACCTTGCCGGATTTCTCTCTTAGATATATACGGACAAGTTCTAGATTTGAAAAGATGCCTTCTTTGAGATCTTCGATCCCCTGACCGGATGATGCGGATACAAAGACATGCTGTATGCTTTTAGGCAGCTTCTCTAAAATATTCTCCCTATCATGCGGCAGATCGCTCTTGTTAACGGCTATGATTGACGGCATGTGTTTTGTGTTTCCCCGGAGGTAATCTATGAGGTCATCCGCATCTATCCTCTCCCTGATAAAGAGTTCACAATTTGTGATCTTGAATTCTTTGAGTATATCCCTGATCTCTGTGTTATCGACAGATATACCTCTCGGAGAATAGATCTTGATCCCTCCACTGTTCCCTTTCTTCATTGATATGTTCTTCTTCTTTCTTCCAACAACGATGCCTGCGTTGCGCAATTCAAGGACGATATTATCCAAGCCCTTTGATCTGACATCAGTTACCAGAACAATCATATCTGCGGCTCTCACTGCGCTCAACACTTCTCTACCTCGGCCAGAACCGGTCGCGGCGCTCTCTATGATACCTGGAAGATCGAGGATCTGCAGTATGGCCCCGTTGTATTTCATCGTACCAGGAATCACCTTCAGCGTTGTGAAAGCATAATTGCCGATCTCGCTTTCGGAGTTGGTCAGTCTGTTAAGAAGACTGCTCTTTCCCACATTGGGGAAACCAACCAGGGCAATTGTGGCGTCTCCGCTCTTCTGGATCGCAAAACCTCTACCTCCACCTTTTTTACGCGATTCGGCATCCAGAATGAGCTGAGACATCTTAGCCTTCAGGACGCCGATGTGGTGTTCCGTAGCCTTATTGTACTGGGTCTTCTTCAGCTCGGTCTCTATTTCCTTGATTTTTTCCTCAATTGTAGGCAAATTTCTCCCTTACCTTTACGCAGAACGCCCAGATCGTCTCAAATTCGAATACGTTCTCTCCGATCTTGGTGAATTCCAGTTCCGGGAACTCCTCAAAGAGATCCCCGACTCTAGTGGCATCTGATAAGATGAGATATGCCCGACCATGGTTTGTCAGATGATCCTTCAACTGCTTCAAAAACCTCCTTGTAACGGAGAATCCATCCGGTCCGCCATCCCATGCCTCTGAACCTTCAACCGCATCCTGTGTTGGCAGATATGGCGGATTGAAGGTGATTGTGTCATATTTTTCTGGGATTGAGGAAAAGAGGTCAGATAATTTAGTCTGGATCGATTGCGAGTTCAAAATGAAATTAGATTCTGCACATTGCAGTGCAGGCCTCGAAATATCAGAAGCGGTAACCGAGGCACCGCCTTTCGACAGGTAAATGGCGATTATTCCGGTTCCAGTGCCCATGTCCAGTGCAGTGTCACCTATACTTTCATTGGAGATAGAATCCAACATGAGGAACGTGTCCTCTGCAGGCGCGTAAACGCCCTTGCAGGTATCATACAGGACACCACCGAAAGAGAGTGGGGACATTGAGAATGTCAATGCATAGCAGGTTTAAAAAGTAAATCCCGCATAGGGCATTATGGAGCGGCACAAAGAATTATACTATGAAACTATCCTACCGGGCAAGTTGTGGGAACGCCTTGAAGGTCATAGTAGCTGAAAAAGCCGATGCCGGCAGGAGGATCGCTTACTTTCTTTCCAATGGTACTCAAAAGTCCAAGAAGAAGGACGGGCTGAGCTACATCGAATTCAAGAGCGGTGAAGAAGATTATGCTCTCGTATCTCTGAGCGGCCACATTGTTGAACTGGATTTTCCAAAGACCATGAACGACTGGAGCAGCGTCGATCTCAAGGAGCTAATCCATGCAGAGATCAAGAAAAACTTGAGAAACAAGACGGCTGGGAATACTCTGTTGAACTTTGGGTCAGGAGGAAATGAATTCATTGTGGCAACAGACTATGACAGAGAAGGAGAGCTTATCGGCGCTGAGGCTTTAGAGTTAGCAGGGATTGAGAGGTCAAAATCAGGGACCAGAGTGAGCAGAGCTAAATTCAGTGCCCTCACCAGAGAAGAAATCGAGAACGCATTCGCCTCAAGGATCTCAATGGATTATGATCTTGCGGATTCAGCTTCTGCGAGAGAAGAGATAGACCTGATCTGGGGAGCTGTTCTCACGCGTTTTTTCTCAGTCTCCACGAAGCGCCTTGGCAAAGACTTCCTTTCTGTGGGAAGGGTACAGACACCTACTCTCGCGCTGATCGTGGATAGAGAGAAAGAGATCATTAACTTCAAGGTTGAACCTTTCTGGAAGGTGCAGGTCACATTCTCTAAAAAGGGGAACTTCCTTGGAAATTATGATAAGAACCCGATCTTCGAGAAGAAGGTTGCGGATTCAGTTCTGTCTGAAGTAGATGGCAAGAACGGTAAAGTTCTAAGCTACCAGATGGAAGTGCTAAGAATAGCAAAGCCGCCACCCTTCAACACAACGGAATTTCTTCGCGAGGCAAGCAGGATAGGGATTGGTCCGGCAAGGGCGATGGCTATCGCGGAAAACCTGTACGTGCGAGGAATTATCAGCTATCCCAGGACTGACAACACAGTATATCAGAGGAGTATTAGTCTAATCGGCGTATTAAAAAAGCTCCAGAAAGGAGAATTCAAGGATGATGTTACAAAGGTTCTGGAACAGGACAGCATACGACCCTCCCGAGGGAGGATGGAAGCGACAGACCATCCACCCATCTACCCGGTGAGTGTGCCCAAGCAGGGCGAATTAAGAAGCGACGCTCACAAGATATATGAGCTGGTAGTGAGAAGGTTTCTTGCAACACTATACAGGGAAGGGCATCGTGAGGTAAGGAAATCTCAAATACAGATCAGTGAGCATAAATTCAATACAGAGGGATCAAAGGTGGTAGATCCGGGCTGGCTTTCTCTTTATCCATACAGGAAAGTATCAGAATCTTTCCATCCGGATCTGAAAGAGGGCGAAGATGTTAAAGCGATCAAATGGGAAATAGTTGAAGATCATACCAAACCTCCACCAAGATATGATTCTGCAGGTATGCTAAAGCTGATGGAGGATCTCCGTCTTGGTACAAAGAGCACCAGGCACGATATACTCCAGAAACTCCAGGATCGGGGGTTCATAGAAGGAAACCCGATTCGGCCAACGCATCTTGGCATGGGATTTGTCGATGCAATTAAGACAATCAATTCTCCGATATCCAAGCCTGAAATGACTGCAACGCTCGAGGAGGATATGGATCGGATCACAAAGAAGGAGATAACGAAGGAGGCAGTTGTTTCCGAATCGAGAGATATGCTTTCCACAGTGCTTGAGGAATTCGTATCAAACAGAGAAAGGATAGTTGAGGTAATCAATACATCAGCAAGGATGGGGGACGTTGTGGGGGAATGTCCGGAGCACCATAGAGACCTGATACTTCTCAAGAGCAGGAATTCTGCGAAGATAAAGTGCTCCGAAGAAGGCTGCAAGATAGATTATTACGTGCCTTCGAATGCGCTGATAAAGCTTGAAGAGAAACAGTGTCCGGTTTGTACACTTCCGATGATTCGGGTTATCCGCAGAGGTCAGGCCCCGGAGATAAAGTGCGTCAACCCTGCATGCGAACAGAATGTCAAGAGCGCTTCCATGGGGCAGTGTCCTGTGGATTCTGGCACTCTCATCGTGCGACAATCCAGATCTGGAAAGAGATTCCTTGGATGCTCAAATTACCCGAAGTGCACACAGACATATTCATTACCACAGAAAGGGTTTATCTCCCAAATCGGAGAGGTATGCCCGCACTGCGGGGCTCCTATTCTAGTTTCAGCTAGGAAAGGTTACAGATGGAAGTTCTGTCCGAAGATAGACTGCGAGTTCAACGGTAAGAAAAATGGCGGAAAAAAGAGCGAGAAGGTTAAGACCTGAGTACGGCACAATCATCATGTTTGTGCTCGCATCCATACTCGCCATCTATTTTACAGACGCACTTACTGCATCGGGCTATCAGGGCAGCACGAGTTCCTCACAGAGTGCATCTTATTTCATTTTCTACATCGTCGCTACTCTGCTTATAACAGCAGGCATTCTCTACATGGCCAGGAAGGACAGAGGCAGAGAGATCAGGACAGTATTCATAGTTGTAATGGTCTACATAATTTTCTTTGTAACCCTGGTGCTTTCAAATTCCGTGATATCCGTAATCTTCAATGCAGCTACGGTGAATTATTTTCCAATCCCTGAATTTACGAGGCAACTTACCGTAGATCTGTACATTATCTGGTTGTTTCCCCCTGTGTATTTTGGATATGAACTTTTCCGGAAACCAAACTGGATTGTGGTAAATGTGACGGGCTTGATCATGTCGATAGGAATCGCGGCTATTTGGTCTCTCTTTCTCGGACTATACTTTGCAATCGCTCTCCTTATCCTGATGGCAGTTTACGACTATATTTCTGTGTTCAAGACGAAGCACATGGTCACTCTGGCTAAGGTTGCGCTTGACCAGAATATACCGATGTTATTCGTAATGCCTGAATCAAAGGATTTCGACATGACAAATCTGAAGATAGGTGAGGAATCAGGAGACAATAAGGCGGTTCTTCTTGGCTTCGGAGATGTAGCCATCCCATCGGTTTTGGTTGTTTCTTCTGCAGTCTACGGAAGCGGGATCTCTATTCTCTTCCTGCTGTTGCCGCTTTTCGGGGGTATTGCAGGCATGGTATACCTCATGTTCTTCATGAAGAGAAGGCCAGCGCCTGGACTACCTGCCATAAACTCTGGTGTTCTTGCTGGATTTGCAATCGCATACCTGCTCTTTGCCCTCTGAATCAGTGCAAAAAGACGCGCTTACCAGTAAAATATAGCGGAAGAGAGTATTCCTCGCATTTTTCTATAACCTCCTTATCCCTAATGGAGCCACCGGGTTGTATTATCGCGGAAACACCTATTCTCCTGGCTTCCTCCACGTTGTCCGCAAATGGGAAGAACGCATCCGAGGCGAGAACTGACCCGTTTGCTTTATCCCCCGCGATTTCCCCAGCAATCCTGAGCGCCCTTACCCTTGAAGTCTGTCCGCCGCCAATACCAGTGACGCATTTTTCTTTAGCGAGTGCAATGGCATTACTCCTGCAGTGTGCAACGACCTTCCATGCGAAGAGGAGATCTTGCATCATGGTTGGAGAAGCTTTTGCTGCGGTCTTGAGTTCAAGCTCAACAGGCATTGCAGAGAGTGGGGTCTGAGTTAAGATGCCGTTGGATACAGACCTCAATCTGTTGCTTTCATCTTTCAGGAATCCTGTTCTGAGTATCCTCAAATTTTTCTTTTTTCTCAGAACGCCGATTGCTTCTTCAGTATATGATGGGGCCACAACGACCTCGGCATAATTCTTCGCGATCAGTTCAGCGGTCGCTCCGCTGATCTCTGTATTTGCAGCAAGTACGAACCCATAGGCTGACTCCGGATCTGCGGCAAATGCCTTCTCATATGCTTTTGGCTGGTAACTGTCAGATGCTACACCGCATGGCGTCAGGTGTTTTACAATCACGATGGTTGGATCGTCAAATTCCAAGGCGGTTTCGTATGCAGCGTTGGAGTCAAGTATATTGTTGTAGGATAATTCTTTGCCACCGAGAAATTCTGCGTTTGGTATCCCGTTTACGCTTCCATCGGGAAACATGATAGCACCCTGGTTCGGGTTCTCTCCATATCGAAGCTTCTTGCCATTCCGCATTGAAAGAGATAGCGATCCTTCATCCCCCCGTACATGCATCTCTTTTGACAAAGATGCGTGGATGAGGGAATCATATGCAGTTGTTACATCGAAAGCGCGGATTGCAAGATTCTTTCTTGTACCTTCTGAAACATTTCCATCTCTTCTAATCTCAGCGCTTATCTCCGCATACTGGGTCGGACTTGTAAGTATTGTAACATTTTCAAAATTCTTTGCAGCGGCTCTGATAAGAGAAACTCCTCCAATATCTATATTCTCAATCATGTCAGGCAAAGAACCGGACCTAGCCGCTTCCGCAAACGGGTAGAGATTCGATATGACCATGTCAAAAGCCATAAAGCCATGAGATTTCAGTTCTGCAAGACTCGCTTCGTCCCGTCTCGCGAGAATGCCAGCAAATATTCCTGGAACCAGTGTCTTGACTCTCCCACCAAGGAGTTCGTCAAAACCGGATAATTTAGCTGTGCTAATAGCAGGCAATCTATTCTCCTGCAGGTAAGATAGCGTTCTCCCTGTGGCGTATAGGTTCCCGATGTGGTCCTTAATATCATTGAGAAAGGAGCTCAGACCGGTCTTGTCGTAGACGCTAGCTAAAATGTTCATGCAACCGTATGTGCAAGGATTAAATCATTTTTGTTAGTTGCTTATAGATTTGTGTGGTGGATAGAGAGATATTCTAGCCTTGAGTGCTTAGGTAATAGCAAGATAAAGTCTGGTTATCCCCGGTGCGGGCCATTCCCGTTATCGGCTGTTGGTAAGATCCTTTTTTACCGCCAAATATGGGACCCAGATGTTGACAGTTCATTGGCGACCCTGTTGTTCCCTTATTTCTATATGGTTAATTTAATTAGGATGGCTAAAATACAAGCCTGGTGACGTAAATTGAATAAAGTGATAATAACAGCATGCGCCAACAACCCTCTTGGCGGGAACATTGAATTCGCGAAACGATATCCAGCCATTGCTAAGAACAGGGATGAGGTTGTAAACTCTTTCCGCGAAGCTTATGAAGCTGGAGCTACAGTAGCTCATTTGCACCCTCCAGTGATTTATGACACCCCAGACGGCATCCCGAAGGTAGATTTGGAAGGATGGAAGGAGATCGCAAGGGAGATTAGAAAGCAGTGTGACGGTATGATCATCCAGCTAGGTGTAGCCGGTGCAGGGTCCAAGGAGAGGATGGCACTTTTCAGTAGCCAGGATGCCCCTAACATGGTTTCGATTTGCCTGACAGAGCATGACTACAATTTTGACGGAGTAGAATTAAACATAATGCACCCTAGAGCAGAATTGGAAAAATATGCAGAGTTGTGCCTCAAAACAAATGTCAAACCAGAGTTTGAGATTTTTCATCTTGGAGCAATGTTCAATCTAAAGTGGCTGGAAAATAAGGGCTTTGTGAAGAAACCATACTGGTTTACCCTCTTCTTTGGTTCAAAAGGCGGAGTTTGGACTCCACCGAGCATGGATGAACTCATGCACCGAACGAAGAATTTACCGCCAGATGTAGTCTTTCAGACAAGTGTGTGGTGCGGAGTAAGAGGTACCGCGTCAACTACAGACCAGATCAACTTGCTGACTGCGGCCATGACACTTGGCAGCCACATCCGAATAGGTACGGAGGATAACCCGGAATATTCAGATGGTGTTCCCGCGGAAAGCAATGCGCAACTTGTAGATCGAATTGCAAAGGTTGCGAAAGATATGGGGAGAGGAGTCGCCACTCCGGAAGAGGCAAGAAATATGATAAAATTGCCACGTTAAGTCGGCGGGGGAGGCTAATTGCACGATGTATTCCCCTCTTTTTTATTTAGGAATTTCTGCCAAAGTGTGATAATTACGCTATTTTTGGTGCAAACCTTTTACAAGACTTTACGCTCCTGTAGAATATGAAAAGGCCGGCAAACTACTGGATAATGGATGAATTCTTACGACAGGGTTCAGAAGCCCGGAACCCAGATGTACTTGGAATCGCACTAGAAACCGGAGTTAAATGGGGACACAACAGAGTAGTCGGACAGCGAAGCAGATCCTACTTTGCACTCAGCAGGGAATGGTCAAAAATGGCACATAAGATGAAGAGAATGGGGGAGGATGCTTTAAAAGATGGTCACAGACAGACCGCATTCGAGTCCTTCTACCTCGCCGCCCTGTATTTCTGCAAGGCACAGTGGTCAGTGTTGGAAGATTCCGACGAGTTGATAGATTTACACGCAACTAAGAATGAGTGTTATGACAAAGTCATTGAGCTTTCACCGCACCCGATAAAGCGTGTAGAGGTGCCTTTTAACGGAAAGTCTTTGCCAGCATTGTTACACCTTCCGTCTGAGGAGGGTGAATTTCCTCTTGTCGTTAGG
This sequence comes from Thermoplasmataceae archaeon, assembly GCA_046704325.1. Classification (GTDB taxonomy): domain Archaea; phylum Thermoplasmatota; class Thermoplasmata; order Thermoplasmatales; family Thermoplasmataceae; genus UBA582. The sequence continues at coordinate 29,064 of JBJKSG010000036.1, read as the reverse complement.
GTTCCCGGTATGGATCAGACCAAGGAAGAAGTAGTCAATGTTATGAACAATATTTACGCCAGAAGGGGGATGGCTACTCTTGCCGTCGATGGACCTGGACAAGGTGAGACACTTGCTGTCAGGAAGTTGAAGGTAGACATAGAAAACTATGACCAAGCCGGAAAGGCCGTAATGGACAAAATGCAAACTGAACCTAAGATACAGCATCACAACATCAGCGTGTTCGGCAATAGCTTTGGTTCGTACTGGGCCCCAAGAATTGCCGCGAATGATAGCAGATACAAAAGTTGTGTTTCCGCACTAGCGGCGGTCGAGCCTGGTATGAAGACCATTTTTAAGGAAAGTTACCCAACGTTCAGACTCAGGTTCAAGTTTATGGCCGGAATTGAAGACGATGACGAATTTGACAGTTTTATCTCAAAGATGGATCTTAGCTATGCTGAGAAGAAACTATCATGTCCTGTATTATTCGTCGCAGGCAGTTTGGATCAGCTTTGTCCGGTTAAGTACGTCAGGCAATTCCACGATCGGATGGTGAACGAGAATAAGCTTTTCATCATATACGAGGGTGAATTCCACCCACTGGGTAGAGTCGCTCCGGAAATGTTTAACTTAATATCTGACTGGTTGAGTGACATTGCTCTTAATAAGGAAACAAAGACTGGATGGTATGAAATACCATCAGCCTTATGAAACTCGAAATCGAGTTGGTTTAGATTGCAAAGAGTTTGAAAAACGTAGGCTTCTTCAGTAAGAAATGCTCACCTGGATCAAAAAAACAGCAGAAATAGCCGAAAACATGCCAATAACAGATATATTTTGCAGAAAATTATTATTTGGAGAGCCAATCATATACTATGCGACTAGCAACCTACACTGTTGGCTTTGAAACAAGACTTGGTTTTATCTTCGAAAACAGGATTTTTGACCTGAAGCAGTTATACAGTAAATATTTGGATGGTGGCCTGGAAAGTATTTTTAGTGGAATGAAGCAGTTTCTCTCGGCTGGAGAAACCTCTCTCAATCTTGCAAAAAGGATTGTTCAGATTACCGAGGAAAATGGCCTTGAAAGTAGGAATAATGATTCTCTACCCCTTGAAGAGGTTAGATTGAGAGCACCAGTGACAGATCCGGGAAAGGTTCTGTTGCCCGCAGTAAATTACCTTACACATGAAAAAGAGACGACCATAAAAGTACCCACCGAACCATATTTTTTCACTAAATTCAACAACGCAATCATTGGAAACAACGATCAGATTATACTCCCATTAGTTTCAAAACAGATGGATTATGAAGGTGAACTTGCAGTAGTAATAGGTAAAAAAGGTAAGTATATCAGCGAGAAGGATGCATATGACTATGTAGCGGGATATATGATTTTGAATGACATAAGCTCAAAGGATCTGCAGCATCCACCGGGATGGCCAGAGAAGATATCTCCCTTCGGACAGAATTGGGTGCTGGGCAAGGGTCTTGACACTGCGTGCCCTATCGGGCCATTCTTAGTAACAAAAGATGAGATACCTACACCATATCCGCTTAGGCTTACTCTAAAAGTAAATGGAGAGCTGAGACAGGACTCCACGACTGACAACATGATTTTCAAAATCCCGCAACTCCTAGCCTACATTTCAAGGGGGATTACGCTAATGCCTGGAGATATTGTATCCACAGGTACTCCTGGCGGAGTGGGGTGGACCAGAGGGCTGTTCCTGAAGGATGGAGACGTCATCGAAGTGGAAATAGAAAAAATTGGAACATTGCGGAACACTGTAGTCAGGGAAGGATAGCTTTCGTTTCATGAGAGATTTAACTTAAATCTTTATTTTTCAGAAAATGTTTGAGCGATTAGTAATCAACTGTGTACACAGAATGCGACCTGTGACCGTGAATAGTGCTCATATGTTGAAATAAAGCCGGATGTAACCCATTTTATGGAAAAAAATTAAAATCCTGAGCGCTGATCTCCGGGTTATGAATACAGAAGCCTTCGATCTAAACAAGTCGGCACTGATTGTCTACAACATGCAAAAAGCAAACCCATGCAGGTATAACGTAATGCCGAAGATTTTGCCGAATATCAAAAGACTCATCGATGTTATGCACGAGAAGGGATTACCGGTTATCTATGGGTGTCTAACAGCTCTGCCGTATGAATACCAGAGCAAATATTTTGTCCACTGGCTTAGCGAGCTTGGAAACAACCCTAAAGAATGGGTGGAAACATTCAAGGACGGTAGCGAGGGTGTAGAAGTGATAGATGAGTTGAAGCCTGACAAACGAGATTTGGTGATGAAGAAGTTAACTGCTAGCTTTTTTGTCGGGACTAATCTCGAAGTGGTTCTCAGAAACCGGGGCATTTATACGATAATCCTAACGGGAGTTACGACCGACCATGGGATAGAATCCACTGCGAGACACGGAACTTTTCTAGGTCTTTCTCCGGTAATTGTCGAAGACGCTGTCGGTACTACACCAAATAGGGAACAGTACGGAATCAACTCTTTGAAAGTACTGAAGGATGTATTCAAGTGTGAAGTCGTTCGAACCGATGAGATCTTATCAGAAATGAGGAAATAGTTTAGAAAAAACCACTTTCATTTCTTACAATATTTTTTGAATTTTCGCCATGTTTTTGAAAGTGCGATTACGAATGTGAGTTAACTGCCAGTGCGCATGATCGCTGAGTCTCTGGAAACAATAATTATTAAGTGATGGAAAAATCACAAATGATGGACCCGTTAATTATTACAGCAACAGCTAACGTAAGCGGAATCTTTCCGGATGCAGATGCTCCGACTACGTACCAGGAAAAAACTGTGGAAGCGCAAAAGTGCATAGATGCTGGCGCCTCGATAATCCACCTCCATTCAAATCCGGAGACAGCTCCGTGGGATAAACTGCTGGAAAGCTTGAGGAAATCTAGTGACTGCATCATTCAGTTCGGCCAGGCAAGAGGGACACATGAAGAGAGGTTGGCCGTCCTTGACCTGCGACCTGATATGATTTCGATGGACCTCTCTAATCACGATATACACTATGATCCCTCGGGAAAGGACATTTACAGATATCACCCCAGATCTGAGATAATCGAGATGCTTGAGAAATGCAGTAAATTGAATGTAAAACCAGAGTTAGAGCTTTGGAATACCGGGCATATATGGAATCTCAATTACCTGTTGAGCAATAATACAGATAATAGACTTCTGACCTATCCACTATGGACTTCTTTAGTATGTGGTTTTTCGGGCGGGGCGTGGTCCCCTCCTTCAATAGAGTATTACCTTTTCGTAAGGAAGCTGCTACCTAAAGAGGCAAAGATCAACATTTTAGTAAAGAATAGAGACGTCGAAGATCATTATAGAGTCCTGGCTGCAGCAATAACTAACGGCGACAATATAAGAGTAGGTGTTGAGGATAACCCTTATTTGAAGAATAGAAAGAAAGGCCTCGCTCACGAATTAGTGGACTGGGCAGCACAGTTATCGAGACAACTTGGAAGAGAAGTCGCTACCGTTGACGAAGCTAAGGAAATGCTGAAGATAGGATAAGCATGGATTTAGAGAAATACCAATATGGCATAGGGTCTTGAAGACAATATGAAATTTAAAACGAATATATTGGGAAGAACTGGATTGCGAATATCTGAATTTGGATACGGTTGTGGTGGAGTTGGTGGACTCTTTACTAACGGAACAGAGAAAGACCAGATAGAAGCAGTAAAACTGGCAGACAGATTCGGAATAAATTATTTTGATACAGCCCCGTCGTATGGAAACGGGCTGTCCGAAAAAAACTTGGGGAAATACCTGAAATATTATGAAGGAGTGCCTGTAATCGGTACCAAAGTAGATATCTACCCAGATCACAGCGACATTTCTGGTGACATTGTTCAGTCTGTCAAAGACAGCCTTAGGAGACTTGGTCTAAAACAAGTTGACATAGCATTCGTACACAATAGACTCTCAGTGAAGAACAATGGATTAACTGGTTTCGCACCTGTAGAAGCTGTTGTCGACAAAGCAATACCTTCCCTCGAAAAGCTGAAATCTGAGGGCCTAGTGAAGCATACTGGTTTTACTGCAATTGGAGAAAATCAAGCGATTGACCAGGTGATTGAAACCGGTTACTTTGATTCACTCCAATTGTGTTATAATTTGCTGAATCCTACATCGGGTGACTGGAAAGCAGACCGGTCTTACTATTCCCAAAATTTCAATGGTTTGATACGGAAAGCAAATAAACGCGGGATGGGGGTTTTTGCAGTTCGTGTATTCGCTGGAGGGGCTTTAAGTGGTAGCATGGATAGAGATCCTGTTGCTAAAAGTGTAGTTCCACCGTTTGGAACTAGCGAGTCATATCAGGAAGATGTTAAATTTGCTAGGTATTTTGAGTTTCTGGTGAATGAGGGATATTCAGAGAGCATTATCGAGTGCGCAACAAGGTTCCCCTTAGGAAACAAGCAAGTTACCAGTTCGCTTCTGGGGTTTTCTAATCTAGGGCAGATACATGATGCAGTCAGAGCGGCCGAAAAGGGCCCGTTAAGTTCTACGCTGATGGGGAGGTTAGAGGAAACCTGGAAGCAGTTTGTAAAGAACTGAAAAACGAACCCAGGATATATCTCAATTCAATCATTGATTATTCTTTATGATAATGCTCATCGCACAAATGCAGAGTGAAAGGAAACTGAAAACCTCAAAAAGTTTTAGGTTGAAAATTAATTATTTTTGGAAAATAAAATGTGTAAAAAATGGAGATCAGGTTGTGTAACCTTCCTCCTTTTCTATATCCTCAAGCGACTTGTTCTCGACATTGCCTATGTTTCTTAGACCTATTGCTGCAATAACAGTTCCAATAAGTGCAAGTGAGGTGAATATAATCACGAGTCCGGAGAAGTTAACCGCACTCTTGACGAATGGTGTAAGATAGATTCCAGAAAAGGCAAGTGCCCGGTTTCCAGTCATAACGAAACCTTCACCCGTTCCTCTGAGGCGTGTCGGGAATAGTTCAGAAGCCCAGCTATAAGTGACACTGATCCACATCAGGTTCGAAACTCCGCCAATGATCAAACCTATAACCGTCGCGTAAAAGTTGTTATTAGCCAATACCAGGATAATTCCTGAAATTGTAAGACCTATGCCTCCCATCAAGAAGTGTCTGATTCTTCCAACCCTATCCGTAATTCCTCTTGCAAGGAGTGCTCCGAATACGAATGGAACATATAGAGCCAGGGTTGTGACAAGTATTCCATTTCCCTTACTTGTGATTCCAAGGGTATTTAGAATCAAGGGCATGAAGGATGTTAGAGAGCTCGTGATGAATGCCGGGAGCATCCCTATGATTAGGAGACCGACGATGAGGAAGTTCTTTTTCTTCTTAGCGAACTCCTTTAGGGCACTCGCGGAAAAGGCACGCTTAGGCTGCTCACCCATGTTTTCTATGTTGATGGATGTTCCAGAAATCTCCTCTATAGACTTCTTTGCATCTGCCCATCTACCTTTTCTTGCTAACCACCGAGGAGATTCAGGTATGTTTAACCTTCCCAATATTCCCAAGAACGCAGGGATTGCTATTGAGCCCAGGAGAAGTCTCCACTCAATGTTTGAAGCACCGTAAACTGTGTAAACTGCGTATCCTACTAACCCGGCAATGACTGTTCCAAGGGCGAAGAATACGTAAAATGACATGAGCAACTTTCCTCTCTTCTTCACTGGTGCGAACTCTACCAATAGAGCTAGAGCTGGCGGAAAGTCTGCGCCAATGCCAATGCCGATGATAAATCGCAATATCAATAACTCTGTTACATTTGTTACAAGTGCAGAAAGAATTGCGGCAATACCTATAATTATCAGATTTGCGAAGAACACAAACCTTCTGCCCACCATGTCAGATAGCGGGCCCCATAGTAATGCCCCAACTACACCTCCCAAAAGTACTAAGCCCTGTACAAGTCCAAACGTAGTGCTGGAAATGTTGAAACCGTTTGGACTTGTAAGACCAAAGACCGCTGCTGCGCCAACGGAGGTAGAATAGAAGTCTATAATTGCCCCCGCGGCTGTAACCAGACTGAGGTACCTATAAAACTTGTTATATGTACCGTTGTCCAGTACTGTTAAATAGCCGGACGATTCCATGTAACTTTTACGGTTAAGTTCTATTTAATTGTTTCCACAAATTTCTTCGCCCATCATAAAGGAGATCCTTATTTTGTTGAGATCCACAGTACTTAGTCGTTTGCAAATGTCCCGTTGTGAGTGGAAAATAATGGCATGCAGCCAGTAGTCTCAGTAATTTTAGGCGTTCTGCGGACATCATATTTTGGAAGAGACATTGAAATACCTTGTATATAAGCTTAATGTTTGATTAATATTCAGTTAAACTCTAAGCCTATGAACTTGCAATTCACTCTTTCCTTGGTTTGCGATTGTCGTTACGCTTAGGAAAGGGGTCATACGATCCTGTTGTGGATATGCCCTATACCTTCAATGAACGCATCGACTTTATCTCCTTTATTTAGATACCAAGATTTGTCTCCGTGTGACTTGTCCTTCTCCACCGCGGTGCCTGAACATGTACCGGTTGAGATCAGGTCTCCGGGGAGCAAGGTGAGGTCTCTACTGTACCAGGCAATCAGCTCATCCAATTTGTGTATCATCTCAGCGGTTGTTCCGTTTTGTCTTACTTGATTATTTACAGTTAGGTACAACTTCAAGTTTAATGGATCCACAATCTCGGCTGCCGGAGTAATACCCGGACCAACTGAAGCGCTTGTGTCAAAATTCTTTTTGAGAGGTATGTTGAATGTGCCCTGGGGTTCCTGTAGCTCTCTTAGACTATAATCTATCAACATGGTATAACCGAAAATGTAACTCATCGCGTCTTTCCTGTCCACATCTTTGCATTTTCTTCCAATAACGGCAGCAAGTTCCACCTCGTAGTCGAAGGAGTTAGTTCTCGCGGGTTTGATAATGTCCTCATAAGGTCCAACAACTGTGTTTGTAATCTTCAAAAAGCTGCCAATTCCTGCATCTTCTATGTCTTTAACTGCCTTCTTCGTTTCTATTCCTCTGACGTTAGCGACATGCGAAGGATAGTTACGTGCTACAGCAAAAATTCTTGCCCCTGGCGACGCGATCGGTGAGGTGACTTGCAGTCGAGGCTGATTATTGCTGTGGATCACACTTGAAAGTTCAATCTTACTAAAGCCGTCGCTATTGACATCTCGAGTTACGAAATCCTTGAAGTTCGACTCTTCCATAGAGATAAGATCACGCAGGGTGTGCTTTTCTTGCTCCATTACGGATATGGTGCCCTCAGTGGGCTCCGCAATGTTCAGATTCCCGCTCAGAAGAGCAATTTCCTTCTTATCATTTATTGTAACAATCCTCATAATGCACGAGCAATTGATAGATACTATACAAATTTAACCGAGATTTTCAGCATATTTAGAGATGAAATATTAGAATAGCCTTTGATTTGCGGGTTGGATTATTAGAAAGAGAGGAAGACTACCTGTTGGTACTTCGGATATGAATGGTTCCTCCTCCATAGATGAAATTCATTTTGGTATTCACTCAGAAGAACCATGTTTCCAGGTTTGGATTATTTCAGCGGAATTCATAACTGTAAAGCATCGTTTCATCAGTTTCATGGATGAAAGATGAAGTTCTGGAAAAGCGGATCCGACGCAATTTTCGAGAACTATGACATCAAAGTCTAGAGAGAAAGCGTGCCTTGCGGTGGATTCGACCCCAATCTCTGTCGATACACCTACAATCACGAGAGTATTTATTGATAGAGCTCGCAGATCATTCTCAAACTTGGTTCCGATAAACGCATCAGGTCTCCTCTTCTCGTAAACTTTTTCACCCGCTTCGGGTTCGAGTGCTTTTATAATTTTCCAACCTTCGGTACCCTTTACGGCAAATTCCGGAACTTCATCCATGTTATTTTTACCGGTCACTCTCATTCTGTATTTAATGAACGCCGGGCTTTCATCTGATAACGGACGACTAGTATGCTGTGCATAGAAAACTGGAATTGAGGATTTCCTCGCTGCCTTAAGCACTTCTCCAATGTTATTTATGATCTCCTTATTATTAGCAGGTCTGAGCGCAATATCGTACTGCATGTCCCACACGAGTAACGCATATTTGGAAGGGCTTTGGTCGGAATCTCTTATCATATCATACATATTTAACCGCGGTATTTAACGCCCCGCGTTGTTTATGCATCTCACTAAAACCCACAAATAGCTGCCTCCAGCATTCAGGTTTGACTTTACATTAACTAACGATAGATGAAGGAAGTCTTCTTCCAGCGATCGAGTTTTAGGGCTGCCATGTCAATCTGATCGGCGTAGAATAGAATCCTACTAACTAAATCCACCGGAAAGTACGAGTTTTCATACGTGTGGGATATAATTGCTTTTACTATGTCTAATGGTAACCCAACATCTAGAGCTATGTGTGCCGCGAAAAAACTGTGTTGAAAATTTTGACCAATCTCAGAGAGAACAAGTTTTCCATCTTTCTCTTCATATTCGACAAGTTTACTACAGTCCTGCAGCGCGGCAGCGGATATGAGCACATCCCTATCCACTTTTACGTTGTGCATCTCTTCCAAGACATCCGCTGATTTCAATGCCATCTGGAGTACCGATCTGTTGTGAATGATGTGAGGGTAATTTGTCGAAGGTAGCACTGGAACTTCCTCAAGTGAATTAAAATGTGATTCTTGCCAGAGAATGCTCCAGGCCTTTATCGTCTTCTCTCTGATGTCATTATCCTTTATGGCGTTAATTTCAGGCAAATATTTCAGTATATCTAGATCTTCTTTCATAGCTTCCGTCTCCGTTTAGTGGATTGCTTGATAGTGCAGGCCATTATTCTATAGCACATTAAAAAAGTGTTGTGACGTGGTGATTGCTGGAACAAAAGTAACACTTCGCAAAACTCATCTTCATTTCTTTCCCGTTTTGAATTGTGCCAGAACCCACTACCAGACGGGAATGGGCTGTTCTATCAGGCAAAAGTTATTAATTTATCCATATCCTACAACCATCCAGACTGGTACGCACTGGAGTTTTGAACATGGTGATAGAGAATAAGAATGGTGCAAATGCACTCGAATGCGATGTTTTGGTGGTGGGAGCAGGAGCCTCCGGCCTTACTGCGGCTGTTTCCGCCGCGGAGTCGGGAGCTTCAGTCATAGTAATAGAGACCAACTATGAAGTTGGAGGTCATGCGGTATTGAGTGGTGGAGTTCTTTCACTTGGCGGCGGATCTAAATTTCAGCGTATACATGGGATTGAGGATTCCATAGACCACCTCTTTTCTGACATGACGTCTTCAGGAGAACCGGAATATCGCTTTAACGATAGAAGGTTGGTTAGGGCGTTCGCGGAAAACTCTGCATCTGCGTTAGATTGGTTGCTCTCAAAGGGCATACAGCTTGAAGATCGAGTCATACTCATATCTTCCAGAGGGAGAGGGGCAGGCACAACTGTCCCCCGGGTACAGTTTATCAAGTGGGAGGGCGGACTTTCAGAAGGCTCGCCTACGGGGGCAAATGGAACTGGGTTAGTGAAGCCATTGGAACGGACAGCAAGAAAGCTTGGAGTCCGGTTTATCTTTAATTTCAGGATGGCCGAGATATTGAGAGATAGGGCAGCGGATGGACGAGTAATAGGGATATCTGCTAAAAGAGTAGAGAAAGGGATGGAAAACCCACTATCGGGACAACCAAGTTTCCATAAAGAAGGAAATTTGGAGCCAGAACGAGCGGACATCAAGATAATTGCAAAAAGAGGGGTTGTTCTGGCAACAGGTGGCAGTAGCAGTAACGTACATTTTCGTAGGATATTTGACCCTAGACTAACGGCCGAATATCAGGTCGTAGGAGAGCCGTACTCCTTCCAAGACGCAAGTGGGGAAATTTCAGCTATGTCGATTGGTGCTTCACTCTGGGGAACGGCAAATCAAACGATGGAACTCGGAACTCCGATCGTCAAGCCCATCACTATCGGTTGCCGTTTCGGATACACCCTGCCGAATATAAACGCAAGCGAGATCATTAAAAAATTACCTGAAAGTCCAATTTTCAGTCAATTAAAGGCGACTGGTCTCCTTGTTGGCGATTATCATGATTTAATCCTTGTGAACCAGTTTGGAAATAGGTTTTGGAACGAAGAGGAAGGCTTCGACGTACTAGATCCCAATGGAAACAACTTCTATTCTGCTGCATTAAGCATGAATGAAGCTTCACGACCGCCAGATTATTCCGCGGGTCCAGTTTGGGCGATATTCGATTCCGAATTGGCCGTTAGAGCCGGTTGGAAGTTGACTCCACCACATGTAGACCCAGAAGGATACTTCTTTGAAGGAGAAACTCCTTCTGAACTCGCTTATAAAGTTAATGAGTTTTATGGAGAATCATTGATGAGTTCGGATGCCATAGAATCCACTATCCTTAGGTATAATAGATTGGTTGATAGTGGCGTTGATTCGGATTTCGGTAAAACCGGTTTGAAGTACAGGATTGATACACCTCCTTTTTACGCTGCCTGGGCTACTCCGATGATTCACGACACTAGGACTGGGCTCAGAATTGACGAAAAATGCAGAGTTCTTGATCTAAACGGGGATGTCATAACTGGGCTTTTCTGCTGTGGTGAGTCTGCCGGTGGGATGGCTATACATGGGCTTGGAAGAGCGATAGTCCAAGGCAGGATAGCGGGCCTACACTCCATGGATTAGGGTCAACAAAAATACATAGTTCAGTTAAAAGGAGACAAGTATAACAATAAATGACGCACACATTCGAATGAATTAATTGTTCGTGTTTCAAGCTTTATCAGATTCCTATGCTTAACATCTTACCCTTAGGAGAAGAGCAATTTACCTACTTGGCTAAGGGAAATGAGGATTCACATAATGGTCCATAGAATACTTTAAAGTAATAAGCCCATCTTTCAGAATTGCTTTTTACCTTACTTTTTCAATATTAGGCCTGTTAGCAAGATTGGGGAAAAATGTTTTTGTATCAGTAAGGCTGAACTAACTGATAGGAAGTCTGAATGGCATGTTCGTTCCACCTTGTAAGAGAGGAAAAACAGCTCAAACTCAAATAGCAGTACAGAGTTTGGATGAGTCTAACGATTCATATTATGGCAATATGAGAACCAAGATATACAGCAGAAAAGGTTGCAGTTCCAGTAAGCCAAGAACTGACAGGATCATTTATTTCAGCAAGGAGGAAGATGCTATCAACAAAGGATACAGAGCCTGTCTGAAGTGCTTTCCTGAGAAATCTGTCTTGGAGAAGCGACGGGAACTCCTCGGTGAGATATGCGACTATATTCGGATGCATTATGAGGAGAATTTGACACTCGATGAGTTAGCAGTCAAATTCGGAATAAGCCCGTTTAGGATACAACGCATATTCATGAAGGGGATCGGAATCACACCGAGAAAGTATGTTGATGAATACAGAATAAATCGAGTCAAGAATAAACTGAGTGATGGCAGCCCTGTTGCCGACGCAATAAGATCTGTCGGCAGGAGTTCGAATAACTGGCTATATCGAGGAAAAAGTACGAAACTTGGTATGACCCCTGCCTCTTACAGGAGAGGTGGTGCAGGAGAGAAGATTGATTTTGCCATTGGTGACACATTCATCGGGAAGATTCTTGTCGCATTCACCGAGGCTGGAATATGTGCTGTAAGTGCTGCAGACACCAAGGATGATCTCGTCTCCTCACTGAAAAAAGAATTCCCAAATGCAGAGATATCTGAAGGTGTGGATAAGGAGAGTTATATAGATCGCATTGTGCGATTCCTGCATGGGGAGAAGGTTGATTTCCCCCTGGATATCAGAGGTACAGGTTTCCAGAAGAAAGTCTGGACCGCCATGATGCAGATACCATATGGGAAGACTGCGTCTTACAGTGAAATTGCGGAAGGCATAGGCAACCCTGATGCTTCCAGAGCTGTCGCTAACGCCTGCGCCGGCAATCCAATACCTCTAATCATTCCATGTCACAGGGTTATACGAAAAGGTGGTGAATTGGGAGGATATGGTTTGGGAATTCACAGAAAAGTGAAACTACTCGAGTTGGAAAAGGAAATATCGGAAAGCGATTCTGAATAAACACAAAGTAAGAATTATTCTTTTGTAATGGTAGTGCCTGCTTTTCCATTCAATGCATCTAATATCTTCAGGTCTGAGGTGATTATTGCACTCTTGCCTCCAGATCCAACGAACCTTGTTGCAGCTACCACTTTCGGCAGCATGCTCCCCTTTCCAAACTCTCCATTTAGCATGAAGTTTTGTGCCTCTAAAACGTTGCATTTCCTCAGTTCTCTTTGCTTCTCGGTCCCAAAATTAAGGAACACAGCATCGACGTCGGTGATAATCAACATCTGATCAACACCAAGGTAAGATGCGACCACCTGGGCAGCGAGGTCTTTGTCTATGACGGCTTCAACTCCCCTAAAACCATCCTCTGTCTCTACAACTGGAATACCACCTCCACCGGAGACAACCAGGACGTTAGATCCGTTCTTACTGTCATCGAAAAATGATTTTAGCATTCTCCCCTCGACTGTCTCGACTGGTTCGGGTGATGGAACTACTCTCCTGAAGCCTCCCCTTGCGACATCCTTAACCATCGTCCAGCCTCTTTCTTGTTGAAGTTTCCTGCCATCCTGATCGTTGTAGTAACTTCCCACGGGTTTGGTAGGATTGTGAAATGCAGGGTCGTCCTCCCTGACAATCGTTTGGGTAAGTATGCAGATAGCCCGTTGATCCATGCCGCGTCTGATGAACTCATTGTTCAGGCTCTGCGTTAACATGTAGCCGATCAATCCCTGGGATTCTGCGCCACAGGCATCCAGCGGTGCTGGCGGTACCGACTTGGAGGACAGTTCATTCTGCAGCAGGATGTCACCCACCTGGGGTCCGTTACCATGCGTTATTATCAAATGATAGCCCCTGGACACCAGATCTGCAATTACTGATGCGGCTTTAGCGGTGTTTGCAATCTGTACCGAGAACTCGCCCTTTTCGCCTGCACGACGAATTGCGTTGCCTCCAAGTGCAATAAGTGCTGTTTTCAAAATATCACCGTCTTCTCTTACCGGATCATTTGGCGTTTGCAGGTAAGTATGTTCCAATAGCAAATTTGTTCATGCAATGATACTGAAATGCTTCTGGATTTCCTGCCATCTACATGCGAGTCAGTCAAGTATGCAATATTAAGATTATCATGCAGATTTTCGGAATTCCGCTCTGGGGTGTTGTAAAATGTTGATTCTGGGCTTAATCTGAAATGCAAACTAAACACACCATATATGTAAGGTAAAAATGTATAGCTAGAAAGCGCTGCCAATCTGCTTAATATCAGGTCAAAAAGCGGTAGAATGATACTTCTATTGTGTCGCCATTGAAAGGACTCACTTTTATATAATGTCAAATCATCAGCTTTGGAGGCGTTCAAATTTGGTTAGTAATCCTGAATTCGCTATAGCGGCTGGTCTCGCCATCATGGGAGGTCTGATCGGTACCGGTATGGCTCAGCAGGGAATCGGAGCAGCAGGCATGGGTATAATCGCGGAAAAACCTGAAAAGTTTGGTCAAGTACTGGTGTTTTTCGTTATACCAGAGACATTGTGGATTATTGGCTTTGTGCTGGGTTTGGTATTGCTGCTTAATATCTTCTGAAAAGCCATGGCACTGGAAAATATACTGGACGAGATAGAAATCCAGCGTAAAACTCGCCTTGAGAATGTGCATAAAGAGTATGATCGAAAAACTGGCGAATTTCTTATCTCTACAGAGAAGCATCTAAATTCGCTGATAGACCAGCATGAGAAGCAGATTGAGATGGAAATAGCTGATCTCAAGCTACGTTCATCTACGATGCTTGATATCGAGATTAAGAAGATCCTCAACGACAGATCTGAGAGCCTCCTCTCTGCTGGGATGAAGATGCTTGAAAAAGCTGCCTCAGAGTTCACCCAGTCAAATGATTATCAGAAGGCACTTGCAGCTATGATCGCTATTGCCAGGAAAGAACTTGGAGATTCGTGCACCATATATCTTGACAAGAACGATATGCTGAAGAGCAAGGATTCGAAGGGTCTAAAGCAAATGGAAAGGAAACTCAGGTTCAAAGGTGGTATCTTTGCTGTATCGAAAGATGGCAAGAAGGAATTGGATCTCACCATTGATACAATATTCAGGGAGAGTATGGAACATCTCCTTTCTGAACTGTTTTCAAGGATTGGAGGGAAATAATGGACCGGACATATACAGGTTCATATGGTAGGCTGAAAGCGTCGATTGGAGATTTCCTTCCCAATCAGTTCTTCCTTGATCTTCTGGGTCGAGATCTCGACGGGATCTCTGTTGCGCTGTCAGCAACTTCGTACAAAGATGACATAGAACAGCTGTCACCTGTATACAAGCAACCCGAACTGCTTGATTTTGCCATTAACAGGCATCTCATAAAAAAAAACAAGCTGGCACAGTTTGCTCCACCACCCATTTCAAAGAATTTCCTGAGCGCATATTTCATGAAGTGGGACATTGAGAACATTAAGTCGGTGATGTCTGCGAAGACGTTCGGATACCAGACAACTGAATCTGATTCTTTCCTCCTCAGTTACAGAAATTTACCAGTTGGAGTTTTTGCCGGAAACATGACCCAGGAGGATTTCCGTATCATGATCTCTCTTGGGAGCATCGAGTCAATAGTGGATTATCTTACCAAATTCGGAATCGGTACCTATCTATTGATGCATCTTGATCAGTATAGAAAGACGAAGGACATCACAGACCTATATTCTGCCATGGACAGGTATCATTACAGAATGATGTTCGAGAACCTTCTTTTCTACAACGGAGATGAGAGCATAATAAGGGAGTATATCCGTGAACTAGTGGATTCTTACAACTTGCTGTCAGTTCTGAAGTCAATTAATCTTGAGGTACCATGGGAACAGGTCAGCAATTACCTCTTCCCGTTCGGTAAGATACCTATGCAGGATCTCGAGGAAGCGATGAGATCGCAGAATGTCGCTGAAGCAGCCACCAGATTCAAGGATCATTATGATCTTTCGGTGCAGATAGAGGATTACAACAGATTGGGAAGAGTGTATCCATTTGACCTTGCAATGCGCAGGAACCTGGCCAACAAGTTCCTGCCAATGCTAGCCATGTCACCCGTCTCCATAAACTCGATATTCCATTTCATACTCAGGGCAGAAATAGAAAGAGAGAATCTCAGGGCAATAGTGGCTGGAAAGCTTTACAAATTATCGGAAGAGAGAATTAAGGAATTGCTCATACTGGTGTGAAGAGATGGATAAAGATCAGTTTACAGGTAGGATAGCGGTCATCGGAGAAAGAGAGCTGGTACTCGGATTCAGGCTGATAGGCATGGAAAGCGCATATGAGGTGACGGAAAAAAATGCGGCGGAGATATTCAACAAGCTCTACAATGATAAGAGCTTCTCACTAATCATGGCATCTGAGAATATCAAACAATTTCTGGAGAGACGGCTCCTTGACGCGATTGAAATCTCGACGACTCCGTTAGTGCTCTTCGTGCCAATGCCTGGTGGACATGACGAAGAATCTGTAGGAAGACTTGCCAAGAGGATACTTGGCGTGGATATAGGATCGTGAATGTATGGGTAAAGTAGTAAGGGTTTCTGGACCGGTTATCGCAGCAGACGACATCAAAGATGCAAAGATGTTTGATGTCGTTCGGGTTGGTGAGCTTAGCCTGGTCGGGGAAATAATCAGGATAGTTGGCAACAGGGCTACAATACAGGTCTATGAAGATACTAGCGGATTGAAACCTGGTGAAAAGGTTGAGAATACCGGGCTACCACTATCGGTGGAACTTGGCCCCGGACTGCTAGCTTCCATATATGATGGGATACAGAGGCCGCTTGATGTTCTCAAGGCTAGCAGCGGTGACTTCATTGGGAGAGGCTTGACAGCACCACCACTTGACAGGAAGAAAAAATGGGCCTTCAAGCCTCTGGCGAAGAAAGGGGATGAAGTTTCCGAGGGACAGGTCATAGGTGAAGTCCAGGAAACTGAGCTGATACTGCACAAGATCATGGTGCCCCCTGGAATAAGAGGGAAACTCACGGCTATTTCAAGCGGTTCTTTTACCGTAGAGGAAGAAATTGCTACAATCAAGAGTGCTGAGAAAAGCATTTCACTTAAAATGATGCAGACCTGGCCTGTGAGACAGTCAAGAAGAGTTTCAGGTAAACTTCCACCAACTGAACCGCTTATAACTGGCCAGAGAGTGATAGATTCGCTGTTCCCGGTTGCCAAGGGTGGTACCGTTGCTGTTCCCGGACCTTTCGGTTCTGGAAAGACAGTGGTGCAGCACCAGCTTTCGAAGTGGGCTGACAGCGACATTGTTGTATACGTAGGATGCGGAGAGAGGGGAAATGAGATGACTGAGATACTCACCACTTTCCCTGAACTTCTTGATCCTAAAAGCGGAAAGCCTCTAATGCAGCGCACCGTGCTGATCGCAAACACATCAAACATGCCTGTCGCAGCCAGAGAAGCGAGCATTTACACGGGAATTTCAATTGCCGAATATTACAGGGACATGGGCTATAACATCGCCCTGATGGCAGATAGCACTTCTCGTTGGGCAGAAGCACTGAGAGAGATATCAGGGCGATTGGAAGAAATGCCTGGTGAGGAAGGCTTTCCTGCGTACCTTGGCCGTAGACTTTCGGAGTTCTATGAAAGATCTGGATTTGCTCTAATTACTTCCCCTGAGGAGAGGAGGGGTTCAATAACACTGGTTGGGGCTGTATCTCCACCCGGAGGTGACATATCAGAACCTGTTTCGCAGAATACTCTACGGGTTACGAGAGTGTTCTGGGCACTGGATGCTTCACTGGCATCAAGAAGGCACTTTCCATCAATAAACTGGCTCAATTCATATTCGCTTTATAAGAATGATCTGGTAACATGGTATACAAAGAATGTTGCTAAGGATTGGAATTCTGTATATTTAGAATGCATGTCGATTCTACAGAAGGAGTCAGAGCTTCAGGAAATAGTGCAGTTGGTTGGTTATGATGCCCTACCGGAGAAGGAAAAGTCAACTCTCGATATAGCGAGGATGATCAGAGAGGATTTCCTCCAGCAAAGCGCGTTTGATGAGATCGATACATATTGCTCGTTGCACAAGCAGTACGAGATGCTAAAGACGATTATAGAACTTGGAAAGAAGCAGTTGGCTTCCATCGAGAAAGGAATTCCAATGGCACAGCTTCAGGAGCTGCCTGCAAGGGCAAAAATTTCAAGAATGAAGGAGGTCAAGGAAAAGGATGTTGACAAGTTCTTTAAGACCTTGCACTCCGAGCTGGACAAGGATTTTACAACACTAATGGGAGGTGAACAGATTGCCGCAGATTAGTTACAAGACAATATCTCAGATCACAGGACCTCTCATCTTCGTTGAGGGAGTTCCTCATGCAGCTTACAATGAACTGGTTCAGATAACTCTCCCGAATGGCGAAACGAGACCTGGCCAGGTTCTGGAAACAAGAAGTGGTGTGGCAGTGATTCAAGTATTCGGAGCGACCACGGGAATGGATGCTGCGAATACATCAGTTAAGTTTTCTGGCTCGACTGCGAGAATTAAGGTATCAGATAGCATGCTGGGACGCATTTTCAACGGTTTTGCAGAGCCTATAGATGCAGGCATTCCGATTTCCGGTGGCGAGCGTGTGGAGATTGTCGGAAATGCGATAAACCCGTATTCCAGGGAGGAACCGTCAGAATTCATCCAGACAGGTATATCGACCATAGATGGGATGAACACCCTTGTGAGGGGACAGAAGCTTCCTCTCTTTTCAGCTTCCGGTTTGCCACATAATGATCTCGCAGCTCAGATTGCAAAGCAGGCAAAGGTTCTCGGAAAGGAGGAAAGCTTTGCGGTTGTTTTCGCCGCCATGGGGATAACTAGCGAAGAGGCGAATTTCTTCATAAACCAGTTCCGCGAAACCGGAGCCATCTCCAGAGCGGTGCTGTTCCTGAACATATCTTCAGACCCTTCGATGGAGAGGATAATACTTCCAAGGGCGGCGCTCACCGCTGCCGAATATCTTGCGTACGAGAAAGAGATGCATATTCTTGTGATTCTTTCTGACATGACAAATTACTGCGAGGCTTTGAGAGAGATTTCTTCTGCCCGCGAAGAAGTACCTGGAAGGAGAGGGTATCCCGGTTACATGTACACAGATCTGAGCACAATATACGAAAGGGCAGGCAAGATCAAGGGAAGAAACGGATCAATTACGCAGATACCTATACTTACAATGCCTGGGGATGACAGAACCCATCCGATCCCGGATCTTACTGGATATATAACAGAAGGCCAGATAGCGATGAGCAGGGATCTTCTTCGATCAGGAGTCTACCCACCAATAGATGTGCTTCCGTCGTTGTCGAGACTGATGAATCAGGGAATAGGGGCGGGAAGGACAAGGGAAGATCACAGAGGCGTGTCCGACCAGCTTTATTCAGCATATGCAACAGGCAAAGACCTGAGATCACTGAGCGCCATAGTTGGTGTTGAGGCTCTCGGCAAGACAGATAAACTGTATCTGGAATTTGCAGATTCGTTTGAAAAGAGATTTGTGAACCAGGGGAAGGATGAGGACCGCACTATAGAGCAGACACTGAACCTTGGATGGGAACTTCTCTCGTCCCTGCCGGAACAGGACATGAAGAGAGTGAAGAGGGAACACGTGCAGAAGTACGGAAAATGGAAGAAGTGATCTGTATTGCCCACAATTGACGTAAAACCAACCAGGATCGAGCTTATCAATCTTACTCGCAGGATCAAGCTGGCTAGAAAGGGACTCGACCTGCTAAAGCTCAAGAGAACATCACTGGTGATGGAATTCTTTACAATAAGCAGGACGGTTAAGGGCATGAGGGAGAACATCCGGCAGGACATGGAATCTTCGCTGGAAACTGTGAGACTGGCCGAGGCATTCGCAGGTTTGATGAATCTAGAGAGAATAGCAACCATGTCTGCCGATACAGATGCAAGCGTTTCGACAAAGAATGTAATGGGTGTACGGACCCCCAATTTGAACGTGATCTATCATGAGAGCCTGCTATCTGAAATCTACAGATCAGTATCCATTCCAACAGTTATAAACGATACAATGGTAAGATTCGAGAAGCTTCTTAAGGCACTTCTGGAGATTGCGGAGAAAGAGAATTCCATGAGAAAGCTCTTGCGGGAGATAGACAGAACCAAGCGAAGATCCAACGCGATAGAGAACATACTAATTCCAAGTCTTTCGGAAACTGAGAAGAGGATCAGGATGCGCCTTGGGGAGATGGAGCGCGAGACGTTCACAATGCTCAAGACGGTGAAGAGAAACCTGGAGAAGAGGGCTGCGGAGGCGATCCCATAGTGGCATTTTATGATAAAAACGGAAAGAAAGTATTCTTCCAGAAGATAGATCCTGAGGTGTTTAATCACCCTGCCGTGAGAAAGTTCAGGATGATCAAGGCAATAATAGCAACAATCAACATTGGAGTAACAGCGATAGTGCTGCTCTTACTTTATGGAGGAGTTATCTGAATGCCTAGCGATCTGGATCTTCTCAAAAAGATAAAAGAGAAAGAGGAGCTGGCTAACGAAGAGCTGAGCGCTGAGACCAAAAGACTCAAGGAGGCATATGAGCAGACGGTAAAGAAGGCACAGGCGGATCTCAATGCCTCCATAAAGAAGATGGATGAGGAACTGGATAAGAAGAGATCGCAGGAGGCGAATCGCCTGAAGAAGCAGGAGGAGAAGAATCTTTCTGAGGCGAGAGCTAGCGCAGCCAGGTTATCCCTTGAGCTAACTGAAAAGGATGCCAGCAGGATATTCGCGGAAACTGTAAAGAAATATTTAGAAGGATAGCCATGGGAATCAGACCTGAGAAAATGGATCGTGTTCGTGTAATCTCCATGATCAGGTACCGTGAGGTAGTGCTTTCGATCCTGCATGATCTGAGGGTCGTACAGCTGGAACCCGTATCTCAGGACGTTCTTCTCTATATGAAAAGCAACGATCTGAGTGACCTTATCGAATCCGTCAACTCTGAACTGCAGAAGCTCAAGTCTTATGAGGTAGCGCTTCCCCCTGTTGAAGTAAAACAGAAGAGGCATTTCAAGTCTCTTGAAGACACACTCGAAGCTGCAAGAACAATAGACCTGACTGACCAGGTACGCCTGCTCAAGGAACGGGAGCAGGACATAGATGTCGATCTGAAGGACATTAAGAACAGGATGGAGACGGTGCACCCACTGATTGGCCTCGATGTTGATCTCAAAATATTCAACACCTCGTTTACCAAGTCGTATCTTGTAGCGAACACCGTCACCGAATCTGCTATAGATGCAATCCGTAAAGCGCTCGCACAGTGCACTACAGTTGACACACCAAATGGGAGATTAGTTGTCACCATTCCTCTGAATGAGGAAAAAGAGCTGGCCCGGCTCGCACATGAACTTGGATATCAGCTGCTTCATGTTCCTGAGATGCATGGTAAGCCTTCAGAATATTATGATGAGTTAATGTCCCTCCTGAACGATAGAACTGCCATGCGGGATACAGTCCAGGAAGAGCTTGGCGCTTTGTCGAAACAGTATTTTCAAGATATTGTTCAGATCAGAGAAGCCCTGGAGATAGAGATCAGGAAACTTGAAGCTGCACAGAGGGCATTATCAACATCAGAGGTTTTCGCCATAGAAGGGTGGATTAAGGATCGCGATCTGGAAAGAACCCGTATGTTGATCGAGAAAAAGACATCTGGAGCATCGGTTGTTACTTCTCTCGATACTAAGGAAATGCCTCCAACTGCCATGAGCAATCCAAAAGGTGTAAGGGTGTTCGAGTTCTTCATCCGCTTCTATTCACTCCCAGTGGAGAATGAATTCGATCCTACGCTAATGTTCGCTATAATCTTTCCATTCTTCTTTGGCCTGATGGTTGGGGATTGGGGGTACGGTCTAGTGATCCTGCTGGTAGCACTCTGGATGGTCAGGAAAATACAGCATCCGGAGACTATTTCAATATTTCCAAAGAGGATATCATCGTTTGCTGTACGAGTACTGGGGAAGGGACCTCTCCTGGTTCTCGGCAAGGTCCTGATTCCATCCTCCATTATTGCAATAGTCATAGGGATGATATTCAATGAGTTCTTCGGTTTTCATATACTTCCATTCACCTTGCTAGGTGTGGATACAAGCTATGGAATCACCAAGCTACTTCTCTTCTCCGGGTACATGGGACTGGCCATGGTCACCTTCGGCTTTGTGCTTGGAATCATCAATGACGTATACAGAGGAGAGAATAAAGGCGCAATCGCGAAAGTGGGATGGCTCATGTTTGCGTGGGGAATTGCGGAGACTGGACTGAACTTTCTGCATGGTACCGCTATATCGCTCAATCCTGCGTCTTCTCCGGTCACGGCTCTACCGGTTTACGGTATAATTGCAGGTATTGTGCTGATAGCTGTTATGGAGAAAAGCAGAGGCCTCATGGAACTGCCTTCGCTTATATCGCATATCCTCTCATACACGAGAATTCTCGGAATACTGCTCGCATCGGTAATACTTGCCCTTGTCGTTGACACCGTATTTCTGAGCAGTTTGCACAGCAGTCTTGGTGACATTATCCTCGGTGGGGTTATTCTTGTCCTTGGGCAACTCTTCAACCTCGCGATAGCAGTTTTCGAGCCAGGCATCCAGGGTGCAAGGCTCCTTTACGTCGAATTTTTCTCTAAATTCTATCATGGAAACGGAAAGCAGTTCCGTCCTTTCGGCACGGAGAGGAAATATACCCTGACTGATGAATTGAAGGATTGAGTGCTAATCGGATAAAATTATAACTGGAAAAAGTATCTTGTATTGTGCCGGTTACTGAGCTTGTCCTGATCCTGATCATTGTTCTCGATACGATTGGGAGTTTCCTACTTGGAGCCTTCCTTGGTCGCATGTTATCCTGGTACCCTTTCGGCAAGACCGGCTTCACAGGGGTAGAGGGGATGCTCGGGCGGAGATGCGTTATCACTAAAATCACGAAGGACAGAATGGAGGCAGAATTCGATTCGCAGATATGGGCAGCTAGGCCCGTGAACCCCAATGAGTCCTTCACTCTGGGAGAGAAGGCCCTGATACGTGATGTGGATAGTCTCACCCTCATCATCGAGAAGATAAAGTGATTCTATCCATAATGCGATTCGAAGTAATCTGACACGAGATCCAGTGCCTCTTTTACTTTCTCAGGCTCTATCGTGTAACATAGTCTGAAACCATTTTCCTCTCCGAAATACCTCCCTGGTCCTAACAGAACGCCAGTCTTTTCCAGAATACTCAGACATAACTGCTCTGAATTATCCGTCTTTACATGAATGAAAGAGAAGGAAGTTCCTTCGGGCTTCTCCCATTCTATTCCATGTGTATTGTCAACGAATTCTGACACTATCTCTATATTCTGCTTCAGGAATTCAGGCACTTCCTTATCGAAAAATGCCTTGTTCTTCAGCGCCTGATAGGATATCCATGAATTGTACGGCGGGATTACAGGCGTCACGAGCTGCATAGCGGTTCTGAACCAGTCCACGTGCTCACTTGGAGAAAATATCCATCCGACCTTCAGATCTGAAAGGCCGTAATATTTCACCATGGTAGAGGAAGTGATGACATTCTTCTTTTCATTGAATACAGTGGTTCCCTTCTTCTCACGGAATTCGGAGAATGTTTCGTCATAATAACCGGGTGTCTCAGAATTGCTGGATTCTGCGTGCTTCCATATCGAAGATGGAGATGTGCCCAGAGGATTGTTGGGAAGCGAGCATGCTATTGTGTCATTAAGAGATGGTTTCCCGTCTCTGATCAGATCTATTCTCGAGATGGAAAACCCCAGGGATTCTGCAACAGTTGAAATAGGCTCATACTCAGGACTCGGAATCGAAATGGATGAGGTTAACTGCCTCAACCTAAGCATGGCGACATAGATGGCCTGCGAACCTGAGAGCGTTGGAATAATGCACTCTAGCGGTACCCGATACAGGGAGGATAGCGCCTCCTTGAGGAGGGACTGCGCTGAAGACCGGTTTTTCTCGTATGACTCGAAAGAAAAATCTATCGGTGATCTTCGAGCCATCTCGTCAGGCATGTTGTTCTTCGAAAGATTGAATTTGCACTTTGGGGTGTTATTCCACAGCCAGTTGAATAGTGAGAGATCAACAGGTTCGAAAGTTCTGTCCTGCATGTCAGGATAAATTTCAGCGATCTAAAGAACTTGATCCAGAAATAGAATGGAAAGGTGAGACTATTAATTTGCAAAGGATACTCAGCAATGGCAGATGCAAAGAAATTGAAGGTTGGTGTTGTGGGTTCCGGCGTGATGGGGCATGGAATTGCACAGGTCCTCGCAGTCCACGGACATGATGTTTTGATCGCTGACATCGCAGAGCAATTCCTTGACAATGCATTGCGTATGATAAGATCAGGAAGATTTGGTTTCGAACGTGCGGTAAGAGACGGAAAGATCACTTCCCAAGGTGTAGAGGAAGCAATGGCAAGACTCAAGACCACTGTAAACTACGATGATCTCGCAGAATGCGATCTGATAATTGAGGCTATCACAGAGAAGGAAGACCTGAAAAGGGAGCTCTTCAAAAAACTGGACAGGATCGTAAAAAAGGATGCAATCTTTGCGTCTAACACATCCGGGATCATGATAAGCAGTCTCTCAGCACATACAGATCGAGGAAACAGGTTCATCGGAATGCACTGGTTCAATCCACCTCAGGTCATGAAGCTTATAGAAGTGGTAAAAGGCCCTGAAACATCTGAATCGGTTATCAAGCAGATAATGGATCTGTCCACATCGATGGGTAAGGTTCCAATACTAGTTAATGACGGGCCTGGTTTCTTCACTACAAGATTCCTGAACAGTTTTCTCGTGGAGGCGTTCAGGATGCTTGAGTCTGGCGTTTCTGGTGTTGAGGAGATAGACAGGATGTCGAAGCTAGCTTTTGGTTTTCCTATGGGACCGTTCGAACTTGCGGATTTTATCGGGTTGGATACAATACTGCACATATCGGAATACATGTATGAAGAGACAAAGAGGCAGGATTATGCTGCTCCAAGCATCCTAAAGAAACTCGTCCTCTCTGGATACAACGGGGACAAGAAAGGGAGCAAGGGTGGTTTCTACACCTATTACGGTCTGAAGAAGTGATCAGATAAGGTTCTCGTCCTCGGGTACCCGCACCACAGAAGAGAGCAGATACGGATCCTTTAGGGCCTTTCTCTGAAGCCTGAATCTCTTTCTTGCAGTACTTTTTAGCCGCAATCCGCCATCCGATCTGGTTTGAGAAATAGAGTCCTGTACCATTGATTTTGCCTTTTCGAAATGCACCGGGTCTCCGGATAGTTCTATTCTGACGGCAAAACTGTATTTCATCCTCTTGCGCAGTGATCTGTGCGATTCGATAATTGTGTCCATCCGGAATGAGAAGCCTTCGATCGCGGAGAGACCCTGGATTATTGTCCGCATAAATCCAGCACTGTAATTCTTCTTGCGCCCCTGCCATTGAGAAGGTTTGATCACGACCGAATCCAGTCGTTCCAGATCTGGCGGAGCGGTATCGTCAAAACTTACAGGATAGAGCTTTGAAAAAAATGCCTTGAGATAAGATAGCCCGGAAGACTCCGTCGATCCTATGAAGAAGCGAACTTCACTATCTTCGCCTACCACAGTTATCTGGTTTCTCCCGTTCTTACCTGGAATAAGAAGAGCAGCTCTCTCTTTGTAGAGAAGGAGATCTGTCCTGAACCCCTCCTTCGAAAACAGGATCTCGGATGAGTAGGGCAGATTTCTATCAGCAGCCATTCTGCGTATCGATAGTTTCATGCATTATTAACATGGAGTTTCTTTGCGTATACAGTGATTGCCATCACTTACCCGGGAGTTTTGGAAAAGTAAGCTCCATTGGTGTCCCCTTCTTGTCTGAATATAGAGCCGCCTCGGTGATCCTGACAACAGCTGCACCGTCTCTTCCAGTAGCGATCACTGAACTTTTCTTACCTGCGTATGCTACAAACGCATCAACCATCTTCCTGTATACATCCCCGGAAGTGAAGCGCTTCATCTTTCCGTTTATGTTAAGAGATGCCTTTATCTCACCGGAGAAGAACCTGTTGCATTGGATAGAACCTTCTGTACCGTAGATGGAGATGGAATTATCCGGAAGGAAAATATCTCTAGAAGAGACTGCATGAGCGATTGCTTTGCCATACTGCAGGTTTATCGAAGAAGTGCGTTCAATCTCGCTCCCCTTCGGATTGCGTATGCATGCCAGTCTATCAGGAAGAGATCCAAGAATGTTGTTCAGTGCATCCAGGACGTGGACTCCGGTACCCATTACTGACCCGGCACCAACCATTTTCGACTCGCTCCACCACATGCTGTCGGGGTGTAATGTCCTGTCCCTGGAGGAAAACCCTGACCAGGAAGCCTCTATCATCGATATTTCTCCTATTTTCCCTTTTCTGATTGCTTCCTTTATCTCGGGAACCGCGGGATGTGCCCTTAGATGAAAACCTATTCCAAGGGCAACCCGGTGGTCACTGGCTTCTTTCACCACCTCGAGAGCATCGTCATAATTAAGTGTCATCGGTTTCTCAAGTAGAAGGTCTTTCTCTGCATTGATAACCTTCAACGCATGCTCATGATGCAGTGCATTGGGGCTTGCAACATACACTGCATCAATGTCACCGTCAAGCATTTTCCGGATATCTGAAAATGATGCTGCACCATACTCGGATGCGACTTTTTCAGCTTTTTCAGGGCTCCTACTGTAAATTGCAGTAACCGAACTGCCCGATTTCCTGATCGCAGGCATCACCCGTCTGATTGCATGGTTACCAAGTCCAATGATCCCGAATTTCATGCTTTGATATATCCCATTAATAAATAATAAAACCGCTGAGTTCAGATCAGATCGAGGCCAATGGCAATATTAATGCATAAAAAGGTACTTGACTCTGGAACATGGCTCAGGAACTTGACATCGCAACTTATGAGGAGATCAGGGATGCGGCAAAATTCCTGCTGAACAAGATAAACCGGACACCTATAGATTTTTCAGAAACCCTCAGCAAAAGGTTCTCCTCACAGATATATTTCAAGCTCGAGAATATGCAGAAGACCGGTTCCTTCAAAATTCGGGGCGCATTGTACAAGATGTCAAAACTCACGATGGAGGAGAAGAAATCAGGTACGATTGCGGTAAGTGCTGGAAACCATGCTCAGGGAGTCGCCCTCGCTTCCAGGATAAGCAACATAAGTTGCAAGATCGTTATGCCCCTGTACACAACCCCGTCCAAGATTAATGCAGTTGAATCCTATGGAGCCAAGGTAGTTCTCTTTGGCAACGATTACGCCGAAGCCAGGGAGCATGCTCTTGATATTGCAATAAGGGAAAGAAGAACATTCATAGAGGGCTTCAACGACCAGCATATTATGGCAGGCCAGGGAACCGTTGGAATCGAGATAATGGATGACGTACCGGATGCAGACATAATAATAGTACCGGTTGGAGGTGGTGGCCTGATTTCCGGAATAGCAATCGCTGCTAAATCTATAAACCCGAAAGTGCGCGTTATCGGGGTACAATCTGACATGTACGATTCAATGAAGGCTTCGATGGAATCAGGAGAGATAGTTGAACATGTGCTCGGAACCACCATAGCAGATGGGATTGCAATAAGAAGACCTGGCGACCTTACTTTCGAGGCTGTGAAGAAGTGGGTTGATCAGCTTGTTACAGTTTCGGATGAGAGCATTGCTCTTGCCCTCTTTTTCCTGCTCGAGAGGAATAAGGTCCTGGTTGAACCTGCCGCAGCCGCAGCTCTCGCTGCACTCCTTGAGGAGAAGATCGATGTTGAAGGCAAGAAGATAGTCATTGTTCTTTCGGGTGGAAATACAAATCTGTTACTTCTCTCCAAGATCATTTTCAAGTCTATGGAGCACGACATCAAGCTTTTGAGAATCGGTTTCAAGATCCCGGATCAACCTGGTACTTTACACAACATCGCGTCGGTAGTATCAGAGGCGGGAGGCAATATATACCATGCTGAAGTGGATAACCTTGATGAGACTACCCCTATTGGATACCAGAGCATTACACTCACTGTGAACGTCAGGAACAGGAAGCATGCCGATGAATTGCTCGAAAAGCTCAAGACACTGGGTTACAAGTTTGATGTTTTTACAAACGATTAGAGTATATCGAATCTCTTGCTGTCACAATCCTCAGCATCTTCGATTGTATAAGATGTGACGTCTGCACTCGGTATTTCATGCAGGCAGTGTTGAATCATCTGATACACAGATTCTTCAGAACCGCAGAACAGACCTTCCACTGATCCATCCGGAAGGTTTCTTATCCACCCGTATACGTTACTCCTTTCTGCTGTGCTACGGGTGTTTCTTCTGAAGTTTACACCCTGCACAGTCCCGTAGAATCTTACTGACTTGGCTACCATTCTTCCGGTTCAGAAGACGGATAGCTTCCCCTCGACAAACTGGTTAGTCAATGATGATACATTGGCGAGATGCTTGTCTGTTATGGAGCGGATGTTAGATTCATGTTTAGATGGTGGTACTCCCTGAGCGTATATGACCTGTACACTGGCAACATGCGGGTCGGAGATCTCTCTACCAATCTGCGAAACTATTCTGACCAGGACTTCCTCCACGTCACCGCCGGATTCGGTCACAACATCAGAAGCGATAATGTTTGCCAGGACATTGTATAGCTTCCCTACGTGTGTGACTGGATTCTTTCCGGCTGCAGCTTCCATGCTCATCGCTCTGTACGGTGTTATGAGCCCATTTACTCTGTTCCCTCTGCCTACTGAACCATCATCCCCATTCTCCATCGAGAGGCCTGT
Source organism: Thermoplasmataceae archaeon (assembly GCA_046704325.1). GTDB lineage: Archaea > Thermoplasmatota > Thermoplasmata > Thermoplasmatales > Thermoplasmataceae > UBA582. The sequence continues at coordinate 1,038 of JBJKSG010000036.1, read as the reverse complement.
TACAGTCAGGTATTCGACTTTCTCAGATGCAGAATCGCCGGTGTTTACAAAGACGTTCACTTTCTTGTCCGTCAAATTCTGGGCATTTGCGAGGGCTTTTTCCTTCAGTTCCTGCTTTAGTGTCTCGTACTCTTTAGAATCCTTCACATACTTGTCAACAAAAGCAGCTGCTATTGTGAGGTTTATCGTGTCCTTCTCTCTGAAACCCATAACCTTGACGTCATAACCCACCGCGGGGAGTGTCTTCTTCAGGTCTCCGTTGATGTATTTCTCAGTGGAGAGAACCAGGTTCTCGGTATCCGAGAAAGGTGCAAAGCCCACTCCGAATGATGTGTCGTTCGCCTGGAGTTTTTGGGTGTTGAACAGTCCAACCAGATCGACGGATCCATGACCTATCATGGAATCTATAACCACATCGCTATCTATGTTGAGATGCTGGAAGTTTTGATGCAGATAATTCTTCGTCGCTCCTATCGAGATAGACTTGATTGGAACCTGTTCACCGTTTACCTGGGAAGTGGCTCGTCCGCTCAGAATTATGTAGCTGGGCTCAATAATCTTGCCTCCCCCATATCTTGCCTTGGCCTGACCGCCAACTGCTTCCAGCTGATCGGTATTATGATGCAACACTCTGCCGTATTCCTTAAGGTAATATCGACTGAGCTCCCGGCTGACAGCCTCTGCAATTCCATCGCAGATACTGTCCGGGTGACCGAGTCCCTTTCTTTCTACAATTTCCACATTACTCTTGTGTGTCGGTACTTTGTTAATTGGTTCTATTGAGATGTTTCTGGTCATTTTTATTTCGCCGTCACATTTAAGAACCGTATTAAACACTTTGTAAGCTGGACCGGCAAAATACGCATTCTGTATTTATTATTACTGCAAGTAATATTTATCATATTTCCTTCTAATTACCTATCTTTCTAGGTATTTTTGATCACTACATCCATTATCTCTCTCTGTTCTTTCTTCTGATCTACCAGAGAATTCCATTCGAAGCCTGTTCTGTCATCTTTAAGAAACACCCTGTATCCT
>JBJKSG010000035.1:0-96465 GCA_046704325.1 Thermoplasmataceae archaeon | reverse complement strand
GTTCATCACTATTATGATTCCTCAATCCGGCAGCTTCACAACTGCCTTATCTCCTCTTGGATAAATCTGTACCAGCTCCCATCCCTTGTTAAGATAAGTTTCCAATTCCCTCTCGGAAATAGTCTTGTGATGATTGCCATTGTTCAATGAATCGGCCTTGTTCTGCTGAAACAGATCCCTGAGCTTATCCATCAAGTCGTCCTTGGATAGCTGGAGAAACTGATCTCTTTCCTTGTCGCTCAGTTTCTTCTTGGAATACAGCTCATATGTGTTAAGCATACCTTCTTTGAGGATTCTCTCGGTGTCATCCTCAGTGGCTTCTTTTGATTCTGTTTCCAAATACTTCAGACACTTCTTAAACGACTCCCTCATCTCATTTACGGTAATATCCGGGAGATTCTTGTTTGTTGAATAGCGAGCGGAAATATCTCCTTGATGCCCATGCCAGAATTCCCTCCAGTTATGCGAAACCAAGCCCTTAGCCTCTGCGATGTCTAAAGCACTGCTGAAATATGCCCTCAAAACGTAAGGTCTTGCCAACTCATCTGAGTCCGGACTCTTCTTTATGTCTGCTGCCTTGATTGCATCCCTCACGTCTCTGATAAGTACTCCAGTAACGAGTATGCCCTTTCGATCCGGTATGCGTCTGCCTCTTTCGTCAACAGTAATGATAGGCGAGTCTGGGCTCAATGACTCTCCATTTCGTAACCTCAAGCTCAGATAGTCCTTGATGTAGTTCGCAGATTGTTGCGGTATGAATGTAAAGTAGGTATGCCCTTTTTTGGAGAGCTGGACATTGGATTCCCTTATTGTCAATTTAGCTGGCATTACAGAGAATTCAACGGTATCTGATCCTATCTTAACGCCCTCAATGTCCCTTATTCTGATAGCGTCAGATGCATCGTAATTTCCTAGTGACTCTGGCCTGAGACCGGAAAATGCAAGGAGACCTATGATAACTCTCCCCCGGGTTGTTGCCATCCGTAACATTCTGTTAAGGTCCTCTCTTTGTGGAACCTTCTCATCTGCTATTGTTGGGCTCAACTTTGCTCCTCTTATCTTGACATCCTCCAATCCGGCATCCGACTGGTTGAACCTCACCCATGAAGATACAACCTTCTTGAATCTCATGGTATATGATCCGGCCTTCTCATCATCCCCTTGTCTGTGGACAAATGACATGAAATCAGATCTCAATTTTCCGGTCTTTGCATCCTCCAAAATTTGACCGGGATTTGTCTTGTTCAACTTACAATAGAGGCCCAAAGTTCTCAAATAAACGTCTGCTGTTATCTTTGCTCCCTGCTCCAAATTTCCATACCAGGCTTTTACTATCTCATTTTCCCTTAATTCTGTGTGCTTTTTTTGCATGAACATGGTAAGCACTGGAGATACTTAAATGATACCATGATAGACTATGAATAGAACGGGCTTGCCGGGATTCGAACCCGGGTAACAGGCTCCGAAGGCCAACAGGATATCCAGGCTACCTCACAAGCCCATTCTACGATAGAGAAGTACTATATTTTCACTAGCTTCCTTCGAGAAGCAAACCTATAACGTCGTTTGTGTCGAATTTCCCTTTGGAAAAATTGAATTTACAAGATCCAGATCGGCAAGATAATCCATTAAGCCAACAATGGGTTTCCTGGAGCTTCCAGGTTCCGAGAAATTAAAACAAACATTGCATTTAGTCGGATATGCTGCATGAAACATACAGTTCCCTGCTTCATTGAACATGCATCTGGAACCTATGCTTTCTTCTGCAGCCATGGTTAAGAATATCACAGCTTTACCTTAACTCTTTCCGGTCAAAAAGCCGATGTAACCAAATCATTTTTCGACTAAATTACGAATTATTAAAAATCATTATAATTAAAGAAATTATCGCCGGTCATGGCTGAATTCAAGTGCTATGAATGCAATACACTGGTCAAGACTGGCGAAAAATTTACTTTTACTAAGAAGGGCTCGGTACATTTTGACTGTTTTATTTCATCAAGGAGAAAGGAGATCAACCCTGCGAAGGCAGAAGACCTGAGAGTTCTGTCGATAATACTCGATATAGAACTTCAACATCTAATAGATGTCCTCGATATCAAGGAGTCTCCGGATAGCGTCAAGGAAACAGTTCGGTTAAAGTATAAAGATATAGAAAAAGCAGCAGGAGAGACTACTCGGATCATTTCTGATCTTTAGGAGATACTTACCCTCTTTCCAGAAGCTGTTAGCTTCTCCCTGCCGAATTCATTCAATTCAGAGAGCTGCTGAATATCAAAGACCGGGCCGTCTCTGCATAATTGGTATCCACCGATCGAACAAGAATCACAGACGCCTATGCCGCATTTCATCGATCTCTCGAGGGACAGTTCAACAAAGGCATCGCTCTGCTTGAGCTTGAGATAAAGATTGTAGAGCATTATCTCCGGCCCACAGGCATAAATGCTTGTGTAATTCTTCAGATCCAGGCTATCAATACCATCGATGGCGGTTCCTTTTATTCCTTCTGAACCATCATCAGTTGTAATAACCACATTTTCAGAGGAGAACTCTTCTTTAAACAATAGTTCAGCGGAAGTCTTTGCTGCAATGACTCCAGTGGAGCCTGAACTGATTAACGGGTGCAACGATGCCATACCTGAACCACCACCAACAAGCAGTCTTTTTCCAGGCTTAATAGTGAAAGGTCTTCCATAAGGGCCCCGGAAATGCAGTTTATCTCCAACCTCAAGGTCAAGGAGTTTCCTTGATGTTGGTCCATAATCCTTTATGGTGAATGCCTTTTCTTCTCCGATGTGCGACACCGACATTGGTATTTCGCCAATCCCAACGGCCCACAGCATGACAAATTGACCGGCCTTTATCTCTTCAGGCCAGTCAAAATATAACGTCTCCACAGTCGGAGTACGTTTCACTTTCCGGGTAATCTCTGCATGGATCATCTCTTCACCGCAATCCCGACCATTTCTCCAATGGATTGAAAGCCCTCCTTTTCCATGAAGGAGTCCAAATTGTTCAGGACCTTTTCAAAAAGCTTTCTACCTTCGCTTCGCAATGCTGTACCTATCTCTACCGCACTCGCTCCTGCCATTAAGTATTCAATCACGTCCTCGTGGTTTGTTATTCCACCGCAACCTATAATCTGTTTATCCGTCTCACTGTATACATCGTAAACAGACCTAAGACCAATGGGTTTTATTGCAGGTCCAGACAGCCCTCCAAAAATGTTAGAAAGCGTGGGCGCCCGTGCATATGCGTCGATGTGTATGGCCTTCACTGTGTTAATAAGAACAAGAGCGTCTGCCTTGTCTGCTGCCTTTGCAATTTCTATAAGGCTGGTAACATTAGGTGTTAGTTTAGCAAAAACCGGTATCTTAATGCCGCCTTTCACTGTAGATACTATGGACTCTACAAGGTCCGGATCGGTACCAACTTCAGATCCGACCTTCTCTACATGAGGACAAGATAAATTCAATTCCACCGCATCGACACTGTAGGATTGCATCTTTTTTGCAAGAAGAAGAAATTCCTCTGCAGTTGAGGCGAAGATGCTTCCTATAACCGGCTTATTAGCAGTTCTGGCGATCTTGATCTCCTCTGCAAAGGCATCAATTCCAGGATTGGCAAGACCAATTGCGTTAATCATATCTTGGCCTAGATCGACGACAACCGGGGGTTTATATCCGCTTCTTTCGCCAATGCCTATGGACTTGGTAACGACTGCTGCGGCGCCTTCCTCGAGAATACGCTTCATAGAATATCCGTTTTCGTCAAGTATACCAGATGCAAGAATTAATGGGTTCTCTAGCTGCAATGTAGAAATTTCTGTTCCAAGTTTTGCATTGGACACGTGCCCCTATGTTACCGTCTCTATATATGATTTCCAGTTGCCTAACCGTTGATAATTCAGTAGCTACCTGAGTACTTTTTCCAGTTGGTCAAGTGGGAAATCATTCAACCGGATGTAGTTAGGCCCGGATAGTATTTTTGAAAATGAGTAGACAGTAACACCGGGGAACATTAACTGCCTGTCAGAAAGAAACTTGATTCCCCCCTGCTGAAAAAATCGATCGGCCAAAATGGGATCCTGGTAGGTCATCACCAGGCTATCTGCTGTCTTCATGAATTCGTCAAGAAGGGAATCCTTCATCCTTCCAGATATGACTACTTCCGTGGCTCCAGCAACGAAGGCGTCCATTAAGTCAGCAAGTCTCAACGGAAGGCACAATACTATCAATTCAAAATATTTTGAAAGGTCCTGGTACGCCTTATAATTGAACTTATTCCTGAAGATCGCATCAAAATCTATCAGGAATACGCTCTCAACTCCCTTTGTAAGAAGCTCCTGCATGCCGTACCTTGAGGCAACCTGTGTATTCTTAACCATTACGCTGGGGATACTTTCTGTATCTTCTGACAATGAACAACCTTCAGGTAAGCTGATGCTTAAGGTACCTAAGAAATATTTCTTTCTCCCATGTGAAGATCCTTAACCATGTAAGGTCCAGATAAGTGGTAACTGAGCTTCCTGAAATATTCCCTGACGCCAATCCCGCTAGTAACTGCAATTCTATCCATACCGAATTCGCTTAGAGAGATTTGTTCCGCCTGGGATAAAAGAGTTCTACCGATCCCTCTATGCTGCCATTCAGCATCGGAGTCAGAGCCGATTGGCACCACTTTTCCAAGAACCTTTATTTCTCTGACAATTCCACTTTGTTTCAACTCTGTTCTCGCAGCATGAACCGAAGGAATTCGCAATCTAACAAATCCGGCTATGTTGCCTTCTGAAGTCTCCGCCTGCAAGAAAATCTCCTTCCCGAGCGATGCGTTATAATCAGTTCTTCTTATCTGGATCTCTTTATCTGAAGCGGATCTAGAGAATACTTCTCTTCTCCGTATTTCCCTGCTGTCTATTCCATATCTAAGCAAAGCGTCTTCCACGAGGTTTCTGATATCGCTCCTCTTGACTCCAGCAGCGATGTAGTCTACCGGGATATCTCTCTGGATCCTCTGTATTCTAATCCATTCTGGCATTTTTGACATGCAGTAGGCTATCACATCTACCGCATCTTCAGTATCCATCAGCTGGTATTTTCCCGATTTCCATAATCTATAGAGGGAAGTGCCACGTACCACGAGAGTAGGGTAGATCTTCAGCATATCTGGCCTATAGGCTTCACAGCCAATCATCCTATCAAAACTCTTCTTGTCTTCTGAAGGACTGGAACCATACATACCGGGCATGAGATGGTATACAATCTTCAATCCTGAATCCCTTGACTGCATTGTGGATTTTACTATTTCTCCTATCCCATGTCCCCGATTGTTTAATTTGAGAATGGACGCGTTAATATTCTGAATGCCCAGCTCCACTTTCGTTGTGCCATACGAGAGAGCCAGGTCAATATGTTTTTGCATAAACCAATCCGGTTTTGTCTCAACTGTAAGACCAACGCATCTCCTGTCTGCGACCTCATTAGAATGTATGCTATCTTCCAGTGTGTTGGAAATAGACCTATTCATCGCATCAAGGCAGCCCTTGACATAAGATACCTGATACTGGAGGTCTCTCGCAGTAAAAGTTCCCCCCATTATGATCAAATCAACTTTGGAAGTGTCATGTCCGATGGTATCCAGTTGCTTTAGGCGACCAAAAACAATCTCGTAAGGATCATAGTCATAATTCCGACCTCTTAACGCGGCTGGTTCATAGCCTGTATATGCCTGCGGTGAATTCTGATCTTCTCCTCCAGGACAGTATATGCATTTCCCATGCGGACAGTTCGCTGGTGAGGTCATGGCAGCAACCACCGCCACACCTGAGATTGTTCTCGTTTTCTTTATTGTGAGCAGGGATTTATGCTTCTCAGAAAGCGTCTCTGAATTAAGAATTTCTGAGTCGCCCGGTATCCAATCCATTCGCAAGTTCTTAGCTATCCTGAGCTTCACGGCTGAGAGCTGTCTCTTTGTCTTAATCTCGCCTTTGTCCAGCTCTTTCTCGAGCTCGGAATAGAAATCCACTCTAGCTGATAATCTTAAAATATTAAACAATTAATGTCATATTAGAGCGATTTGCTACTTGAATTTCTGATTAGAGCAACCCAAATAGAGAACTATTTATTATTGGCTATTTACTCTTCTGGGTCAGGAATCGAGCTAATACCAGAAAGGCCCGTAGTGTAACGGATTATCATCTGGGCCTCCGGAGCCCAGGATTCGGGTTCGAATCCCGACGGGCCTGTATTCCAAGTAAGATCATGTCTCTTTAGAATAACCTAATAAGTTGATACGAATACTAAACGTGAAAGCAAATGGTTTGGCAAAGATCGATTTCTATTAAGGCTTTAGAGAAGGCGAAGAGTACCAGTGTTAAGATCGGCGACACCATTGTCTTTATAACTAAAATAGAAGGCAGGCTCTATGCAATGAATGGTGTTTGCACCCATGCAAAATGCATCCTTGGCCACCTAAATGCTGATGCATTGAAGGTAAAATGTTATTGCCATGACGCACAATTTGATTTGACGAGCGGCAGAATGACCGATCCACCTTATGTGGCACCAAACGCACCAATGGAAAAACTTGGTTTATCAACTTACGAGATCAGAGATAATAACGGGTTCGTGGAAGTTAACCTTTGACTGTGTCGTTCCTTACCTTCGTCATGAAGTGAGTATTTTTACGCTTCGTATTCGGGAAATATCAGATCTCTCATTGCGTGTCCACTATATTTGTGGACGTGCATAATCAGAAAATTGCGGCATACCAAGGTGGAAGAGCCTACAATATATGCAAAGAGCTTTTTATCTTTGAGAGGCATGTTGATCCGCTTATGAGGCCCGTTTTTGTTTCGAAAGATTCAACGGAATATCTTGACAGCATAAAGGACTCGAGCGTTGTTGCAATTTCAGGATTCAACATGGCTTTGACTCCTGAATTTCTACTTGAGAATTTATTTAACAGATATCTGCAGACAGGACATCCAAAGTCCCTTTTCCTGGAAACTGATGCATTGCCTGCAGTTCCTGGACATGGTCTCGACAAGATATTTGAGACACTGTATAAAACTGGTAACCGGGAGTTCGTGAGGGGCATGATGGCCCCCTTCATGGGGTTCTCTCCATACATGCAGAAAATCACCCTTGAAAATATGATACCGATATATGGATGGCCCATTGGTATCGCAGCCTACTGGTTCAGGGAGGTGGCGTCAGGTCGGCCTGGTTTATTGACAAAAATTGGTATCGGTACCTTTCTGGATCCGGAGATGGATTCTGGCACACTGAATGCATCTGCGAAGGATGAAATGGCGTGCAAGGTGACGAAAGTCAAGTTCAGGGACGAAGATCTTCTCGTCTACTCTGCGCCTAAACCTCAGGTGGCGCTGATCAGGGCCACATCTGCTGACTCACTTGGAAATCTAAGTGTTGAGGACGAAGCCATTAAGGGCAGTCTGATGAGCATATGCCAGGCAACTCAGGCAAGACCAGACCCCGGTATTGTTATAGCACAGGTGTTGAAGAGAAAGGAAGAAGGTTATTTCCCGAGGAGTGTCGAAGTCCCTTACCCTCTGGTTGATTTCGTGGTCGAAAGTCCACCTGAATTCCACAGGCAGAGTTTTTCCTTCGAGTATGACCCCACGGCATGCTTGCAGGATCCTGTGAAGGATCCAAAGGCGGTGATAGAATCCTTGAAAATTGAGCCAAAATCATTTGCACACTCAATAATTGCACGTAGAGTTGCACTGGAAATGATTTCGATTCTAAACAGACACGGTCCGCCAATTCTCATAAACCTGGGAGTAGGAGTTCCCGCGCTCTTATCACCTATGATTTCGGGAGAGAATCTATCGAGAGAGATAGTGACCGTTGTTGAATCAGGTCCCTGGGGAGGCATAGCCCTCTCGGGTAGGGATTTCGGAGTTTCCCTGGGTGCATTTGCAATTTCCACCATGCCTGACATGTTTACCAACTATGAGGGTGGAATTATAGATACAGCTGTTTTGGGTTTTCTACAGGTGGATTCGACCGGAAATGTGAATCCGTCATACATCGAATCCATGCTTACTGGTCCCGGTGGTTTTCCTGTAATTGCAGAAGGTACCCCAAGAGCTTATTTTGCTGGAACATTTACGGCTGGAGGCCTGAATGTTGCTTTTGAAGCTGGTAAACTCAAGATTCTCCATGAGGGAGAAACAACAAAGTTCGTAAACAAGGTCTACAAAATATTCTTCAGCGGTAGCCATGCAATAAAGTTTGGGAAAGACGTGAAGTTTTTCACCGAACGGTGCATTCTTTCACTCGGCAAGAATGGTCTCATTATAGAAGAGATAGCACCCGGGATCGATATTGATAAAGACATCATTCAAAGGATGGAATTCAAGCCTGAGGTTTCTTCCGATCTGAAGACAATGCATGCAGATTCATTTTTGCAAGGACCACTCAACCTCAGGTCTCGAATCTCAAGTGGGTAATTCCTTAACTATCAGGCGAGCACAGCTCTTCTGATTCTTTCATATATCGAATATGCAAACACTGCGATAGAGACCGGAGTTATCCCATGCTTTTTGGACCACTCTATCTCTTTTATCATATAGGTCAGGTGGCGGCTCTTGTCTTCACCCCTCTGGTAATCCTGGCCATTCATGTAACTCAATATATTGTTTATTATTCTTCGTTTATCTGAGAGCTGGATATAGCCGGCATTGCTACCTACTTCCACCATTCTCATTCCGGATAGATAAGTTGCCTCAACCATCTCCTTCTTCGACATCCATTTGGTTTCGTAATTTAGAAAATCCTCCCAAGAGTTGCCATTTTCGAGCAGGTTGTAGTAATCCATAATCCTTTTTGTCTTGACAGTGAACCCATATCTTTCCGGGAATTCATAGAAGAGTGATCCGGGATCTATAAAGGGAGCAAGTGGTGCAATGAAACCATAAATCGGCATGTCTTCAGATCCATGTCTCTGTATTATTGCATCTGTATAATCTGCGTCCGCCAGAACATCCTCCCCGGTCTGGTAAGGTAATCCTATCGAGAAATAGATGTCAAATTTTCTGGAACCATATTTCCGTGCATAATCTATCGACTTCTCCAGTTCGGAGTTGGAATAGCTCCTGCCGGTCTCTTTCCTAATTCTTTCGTTGGATGAATCAGGTGAAATCTCGCACATGAATTGATTCACATGCCTGGAGAGGGTTTCGAAGTATGATTCATCCGGAGGAACAAAATACTCGGTAAGAAGGGGGAGATCAATCCCCCGTTCCCTTATTTCCCTGAAGAACTTTGTATAGTATTCTTCACCGGTCTGACAGAGATCTCCTGCAATAAATGTGGGGGCATTAATTGTATCCTTTACCACCTCTATCTCCTCCGCTACCCTAGCCGGATCCCTCCTTACCGGGCTAACGGGAAAATATCTCGTGTGATATGCATAGTTAGAACCACCGCAGAAACCGCAATTAAACTGGCAACCGCGCTGCACGATGGTCATTCCCATAGGGTTTTCTATCCATGACAGGTACGGGAAATGTCCCTTAATGTCATTATATTTGATCGAATTTCTGACAAGGATTGCATAATTTATGAATACATCCTTCGCAGGATCCTGTTCTAAGCTGACCGCATTCTTCCTTATCCTGTCCCCATCCCGGTAGACTAGATTAGGAACCTTCGAAAGATCACGGTTACTTTCTGATGCTGCTAAAAGAGAGAGGAGCTGGTTTTCTACAAAATCGCCGGCTAGAACGAAATCCACTGCTTTATTCTCATGTAAAATTTCCTCGGCGAAGTAGCTGGCAGAGAACCCTCCCAGCAAAATTTTACTGTTTGGATGTATCCTTTTAATTATTCTTGCAATGTTAAAGGCACCGTGCACGTGCGGTAGCCAGTGCAGATCAATCCCAAATACGTCTGCATCCACCCTCTTCAAATACCTCTCCACGTCAAATTTTCGATCTGATAGCATGAGAACGGCCAGGTTGCATATCCTTCCAGAATAACCATTCTTGATTGCATGGTTCAACATGCTTACGAAGCCGACCGGATACATTTCAAAAAGTGGGGTCGAGGGGACAACATCACCTATCGGCCCCTCTTTCAGGATCTTCTTCCTGAAATCGTAGATGCTTGGGGGATGGACGAATGCAATGTCTGCTTTCATGCGAATACGGATTGGTAGTCAGTATGGTGGTAATTGTTTTTCGGTTATGGTGGACTCCCAAGGTGCATGTTAAATGCGGAGTAGCCGATTATCAATGCAAATACCGTTCCGATTCCGAGGATAATCCATTCTGCGTAGTAGAGAGATTTCACTGTTGGGGTGGTAGGCTTTAGATACAGGATAGGTGCCAGGAGTGCTCCAATCCCATCGGCAAGATACATGCCCATAGCAGTGATCATATTATTCCCCGATTCCATGCTGTACTGAACTATGCTGTATGCACCCACAATTACGTATATCCCCAGCAAAAACAGCATTATCGGAAATATCCCGAGCTTGAAGTTCTGTTGATCCCTGTAAGCCATAACGGCAGCAATTATCATGAGAAGACCGAAGAGTAGCAGAGGATCGCCAAAAAGCATGTTATATGCATATGGTCCAACCATGGGCCATGCGAATGACATGTAAAAACCGGCAACTAGATTGAATGCTCCCACGCCGATCGCTGGTGTTATAAGGCTCTTTACCTGATCGTACTGCCCCCTAGCCGCGAAATAGAAATAAAATGCTCCAATCGCGGTACCAATCGCAACTCCTATTAGCATGACCGCCAACGGGTCTACGAAGACCATACTTTATCACCAATATAATAATAACGGGTATATAAATAAGCGGGGAACCTAACAAATATGGTTTAAATGGCACTAGTTGATTACTTAGATTATGCCCTGAAAATGCGAGTCGGCAGTTAAATTTCTAATAGCTCTTCAGATGGTTTTTTTGTTAATCTCTTGTAACCGTTCTTTGTTACCACTACATCATCTTCAATTCTTACTCCGCCAAACCCGGGTATATACACTCCGGGTTCTACCGTAACTGCCATATTCTCCTTAATCGTGATATCGGCTGACCCAAATGCGGGATGATCATGGACTTCCAGCCCGATCCCATGCCCTACTCCATGCATCAGTTTACCCTTGTACTTGGTTGCGTCAATGATGTCATAGGCCTTCTTGTTTACTAATTTTCCATTCACACCAGGTTTTATGGCATTCATGGAGGCTGCCTGTGCTTCATGCACGAGATCATACATCTCCTTCTGTTGCTTTGTGGCACGTCCAAAGACAACAGTTCGTGTGGTATCGGCGCAGTATCGTTTGTATAGAGCGCCATAATCTGTCAAAACGAAATCACCCTTCTTCAACTTCTTACTCCCGGGAGAATAATGTGGAAGGGCGGAGTTAGAGCCAAAACCTACAATTGTATCAAAAGATGGCCCTGAAGCGCCCTGTGACATCATTTCGTAAACTAATAAGGCTGCCACTTCAGTCTCTGTCATCCCCTCTTTCAATTTTGAGGTAACTGAACTGTAAATCTCACTGCTAATTTTTGCAGCTTCACTCAACAAGGAAATTTCTTTCTTTGATTTGATCATCCTTGCTTTGGATATGTTTTCAGATACATCTACAAATTTCTTTTTAGGCATTGCCTTTTTAATTGATGCAAACATATTTGCAGTTACAGAACCAAGGTTTACCCCAATTTTTTCAGTGTTTTTGAGTTCCTTGACAACCAATTCCCTCATTTCATTTCCAGACTTTGCAACCACCACTTCGTTTTCCGTGGCTTTAGCGAGTTCAGCTTCCAGTGGATATACGAACATTTTTACCTTCTTTCGGGTCATAACAATAGAAGAACCTTCAAAGAGCCCTCCCTCAACCTGTGAAACATAAAAAAAAGCCTTGTCTAGTGAATTCTCGCCACCATTAGTAATTAAAATTTTGTCCAGACTCTTGAGATCTGCAAAAATATCCGCCACTGCCATATCAGTCTATGCTTACGTAATATATTTCATTTTTTTTCAGTGAACCATTTTTGCTACCTTCATCGAACTTACGTTTCTTGATATCTGGTGATAAAGACAGGTGAAGCTACAGAAGCCTATCTGCTCCGTTCTTCGGAAAGGAGCATTTCTTCAGTTCCCACCCTGGCCACTATCTTTACCCCCTCAATCATGGTGTTAATGTTCATACTTGGGTAACTTTTAACGAGAGAGGCGGCAAGTTCACTGTCGCATGGCAAATGAATGAAACCTCCAGGAATACCCAGTCTTTTGCACTCTCTGAGGATCAAAAACATAGCCATGTTGCATAAATATGCTCCAGCGGAGAAGCTGATTTCTGTCGGGATCCCATGGCTGTTGAGTTTTTCGACTAAATACTCAGCTTTTAGCCTCGTGAACAAACCGTCCTGTTCGTCAGGATCAATTGTCTTGCCTCTGAAGGTTATACCATTATTGTCAGGTTCAGAGGAATTCATGTAATTAATTGCTATCTTTTCAATTGAAATCCGTGACCTGCCTGGAGCTAAACCTGTGCCAATTACGAGATCTGGTTTGATTTCCTCTAGATGATTCCGTAGAGATCTTTCAACCGTTTCATAGGATACGTCCAGGACTCTTCCGAAGTATTGCAATCCACCTTCTTCCAGACCATCTAGATTAGTTGCTACCTTGGAGGTTGGGTTTGACTTGAATTGAGAAAAAGGTTCAAACCCGGTTACCAGAACTTTCTTGATCATGAGTTAGCATTGATTATGTGGTAAAATACTTTGCAACTTGCTCTTACGAGATAATTGATCTTCAGACCAAAGTGCGAGACACATAAACACAGCTAATGAGCAATATCGATATCTATGGGACCATACTCAGAGTGATATGTCTGATAAAATTAGGATCCGGGATCTAATGAAGAGGAGTCATCCACTATCGCCTCTCTCAAACAGGGCGCTTTTCACTGGATTTTTCTTCGCACTCAGTATTATGATAGCTACCATGGTGATCATGATTTCCGAAGGATGGTCGGCTGTAAATTCGTTCTATTACATAGCGATGGTTACTACGACAAATGGAGCTCCATTCCCTCCAACAAGCTCTGGAGTGGAGATATTCACTGCACTCTGGGCATATTTTTCATTTATCATGCTTGCAACGATAGTGTTGAATGCATTTGGCCCTTTGCTCGGACACCTTGTGAAGGAAGGCGGCCTCTACATTATGAAGGGAGAGAAGCTAATTGAAAACGAGTTAACCAAGGATAAATAACATTGTCAACGAGTGAATCGCCAAAATCCAATTGTCTTAATCTAGGCACCTATCTTTTTCTTAGCATATCGGGTAGCAGGCCAAGTAAGTGAAAATTATTGTATTTATGTCAAGACACAGCGGGAACTGGAAATTCATTCTCACGTAAGAGGGAAATGCAGAAGTACCGTGATATTTTCCGTAGCTTTATTTTAAATGGTGAATGCTCTCATGGTGTTTTACAAAGCATTTTGAGTTAGTGTTTTGTTTAAAAAATGTAAAGGTAAAATCGTTCATTCCTTTTCTTCGTCTTTTTTCTTAAATCCTTTCATTAGACCTTTACCGAATCCCTTCACAGCGTCTGTGCCTTTTCTGGCAACATCTCCAACCACTTCACCCGATTTCTCCACTACTCCTTCTTTTTTCTTCTTCTCTTCTCCCATTGGTATCGCCTTCTCTAGACATCAATAGTTACACATTTAACTTTTGTGGATGTAACCCTGCCTGATTAACGATATTCATCCCGTAAATTTAGGGTCAAAAAACGATTGAGCTCATCGCATACTGAGTTATCTAAGAGGGTAAAGAGAGAACTGCGGAAACAAAAACCAGAAAGTACGTTACCACAAATATCCATTCTATGAGTCAGTACTATTTAATGACTTAAGTCATTATTCTTCTATGTTGAAATTAAAGAAGGTCGACTGGATGAGTATTAAACCTGAATCCATGTCTGAAAAAATAACAAGGAAGTTTATACATGGCGACAAGATTATGCTGGCGGAGATACGACTTAAAAAAGGAGCAGTTGTGCCTGAACACACCCACGAGAGTGAGCAGATTTCCTGGATCATCGAAGGAGAATTACTTTTCGAATTAGAGGGAGAGAAAATAGCTGTTGGTGAAGGAGAAGTGCTCGTGATCCCTTCGGGAGTTCCGCATAAGGCAACAGCCCTTCAGGATACGCTAGATATTGACTTATTTAGTCCAATTAGGCGTGATTGGATAGATAATAATGATCAATATCTCAGAGGTAACTGAGACAGATCTTCACCCATAACCTGGATAGAGTTAGCCTTTTTGATAATTCAGCATTTTTCAATTCTAGATAAGGGACGAATCAGATACCTTATACCAGTCTATTAAAGGTAGCACTATAATGAACAAATCGCGTAAGTCTATTAGCCACTTGAGCTGAGAGTCAAAGAGGGTTTTTTCATCCTGCGAGTTGGACGCAATTAGAATTAGTACGTTCAACAAGGGAAAAGATCTTAAAAAGAGGGAAAAGTTGGGTTGGTTCAGTCAAGATTAATTGACTCTCCGCGCCACTGATTTTCCAATATCTGTATTCAGTAGTCTTTTATATTACCAAATCGTAATTCCCTAAAATGGGAATAACATCGATTTAATTCGACGCTTACCCTCGAAATGGGTCGACAACATTATTATATCTGGTATAAAACCGGCGTTTTCATAATTGTCAATTATCCATTCTGCAATATCACTTCCACCTGTGCACTCACAGGTTGAGCCAATCCTGTGAGGCTTATTCCTATTGTTATGTAATATGTAAGATTGTAAACACCAGGAAAGAAGCAGAACTGGCCCAAAAAGGGAGCACCATCGTGAAAAATACAGGTTATGCCTAAATGAAACATGCTTGAGTTGCTGATCTTTGTGTCATTAAAGATGGAAAAATAATCTGAATATGTTCCTGCGTTTGTAAATTGTTCATTTCCCACTACATGATTGCTCACATTAATGGGAATGAGATCACTCTGACAAAAAACAGTGTGGTCAAGGTACCCGAGGCCCAATGTTGCTAAATTCACATTTGGGGTGTAATTCGTACTTATCGACTCTGTTAATACAAGGGACTTAGGATGTAGGTTCCACGTTAAGTTTCCGTGTGCATTCAAAAAGAAGAAGATCCAGTTGTAACCTCCCTCATAGGGATTATGAAAACCAAAACCTCGAAGCGATATGGAGAGAGATGAGTTCTGATGTCCAGTATCGGATATGCAGGCGACTGAACTTGTGTTGTTGAGTTTAACGGGGTAAAAGTCACTAGTAGTTGTGAAATTCCCCCTGAAGAGAGCAGTGGTATATCCATTGGTGACATCTATCGGTACCGGTCTTGTGGAGATTTCATAATATACTGTCAATGGTATAGCTACGATGACGGAAAGAACAATCGCAAGGAAGATGTTCCTCCTGCTTCTTCTCCTCAGTGTCAATATGGCTATGAAAGCATGACTGGATAAATAGCTTTTGAAATGGTTAACTTGATGGAATTTACCGTAATAATCAACTGTGACCGGTCTAGTGGTTCACACAGAATTTACATTTAGTTTGGTGATTTTAGAATGCTAAAATTCATTGGAATTAATCTTTTCTAGTCGTTAAAAGAGAACGCCATATCCAGATTGACGAATGACTGTGTAAATAATAGCTGGTCACATATATGTTAGAAATTTTTTATAATGTAATTTATGCTTTGATTAGAACTCGCTTAAGTGTCTAAAACGCGGGGAGAGGGATTCGAACCCTCGCTCTCATAGAGAAACAGCTTAGCAGGCTGCCGCCGTACCACTGGGCCATCCCCGCTTAAGAGGAAAACCTTTCCTGGAGATCGTTTGCAATCTGTTCAAGTACTTCCTCGAAATCCTCGTTTTCCAATGTAACGATCTCACCGCTTGGTAGCATTATCTTGGCGTAATACAGTTCTCCATCTTTTGTAATCTCTACTTCGGCAAGTTTGTCGGGCATACTAATTCGGTAAATGCAGATACTATATTATCCTTCTTTGTGGCTACAGCCTGAGAAAAGGATTATATCGCAAAGTTATACAGTAAATGCAAAATGATAGCGTATGTTTCTACGACAACTCCGTCGATAAGCTCTATCCTGTCGCTGATACCTATCAAATATCCCGCTTATGCAGGAATTGTGTTCGTTTTTTGCCTCTTCATTTACAGATTAGTCAGAGCTGCAGCAGGTGAGAAATTTACCGATACGCGGGTATTCCTTACGCCAGTGTTATACTCAATGTTCGTGCTTGTAACTTTCATCTATGAGCCATACGTTGTGATATTGGCTGGCATCATCATTACAGTTTTTGGAATCATCCTGGGTTTGGTGTTAAGCAAGAATGTGAAAATCTTTTCAAAAAATAGGCGGATGTACTACAGCAGGTCTCTGACTGTGACTTTCTTCTGGACTCTCGCGTTCACTGCAAAACTTCTCTTGATAATGTATTTTCCTTCTTACAACACTCTGAATAATCAGTATGTTGTGATCCTGTTTGATGTTCTATTGACAGTGACAACTGGAATGCTTCTTGGAGAAGCTCTGATAATCTATCACAGGCATTCAAAGTTTGTTTCAGAAACGGGATTACCCTGACCTTTTCTTTTTTCCAATGATCTCCAATGCTTCCTCTATATCTTTCACTGGTGGATAACATTCCTTTAGCGAGCAGATCAGTATTCCGTCCTTATTTTTCGCGAAAGCACCGGCCACGTCCGGTCTTGCATTTCCCTGAAACGAGACAACCGTGTTTGGATTGTAATTGGCAAAAATAACAGATCTCTTATCCTTCAAACTTGCAGGTATTACCACGTCGTATGACGGGCCAATTGCCAAGTCAAGTGCGGAGAGCAGATGGAGGAAATAGAACGGATTGCTTTGCAGGTTCCTACCTGCGGCTGCAGCGATGTCGTAGGGTGCATCCAGATACTCAGAGTTTCCAAATATTAGTCCAAGTTTTACAAGGCTTTCAGAGGCAAACGAATTGCCCGACGGGATTGCACCGTCATGAAAGTTTTGCAACCTCGCAGGCACGTCCTTCAGTTCAGTGTTATAGTAACCGCCATCTTCCGACTTGAAATGTTTATCCAGGTATTTTTGTAACGAAAGAGCCGTTTTCAGGTAAGTTTCATCGCTGGATACCTGATAAAGCTCGAGAAATCCCGCAATACAAAAGGCATAGTCATCAAGGAGGCCGGGTATTCCAGTAGATCCATCCTTATACCTGTGCTTCATTTTACCATCCCCGTCTATCATCCTATCCGTGAGGAAGGCAGCTATCCCTTTTGAAGCGTCAAGAAATTGATCATCCATGGTGTTTCTGTATACCTTTGCGAGAGACCAGAGAAGCAAGCCGTTCAGATCTGAAAGTACCTTGTCGTCTCTATGCGGTCTTATTCTTATAT
This sequence comes from Thermoplasmataceae archaeon, assembly GCA_046704325.1. Lineage (GTDB taxonomy): Archaea > Thermoplasmatota > Thermoplasmata > Thermoplasmatales > Thermoplasmataceae > UBA582. The sequence continues at coordinate 79,002 of JBJKSG010000035.1, read as the reverse complement.
CCCTTGCGGCTTTCAAGGTATTAATGCACTTATCCAACCGGGAAACAGCTTCTTTCTCGGATGTATTAAACTCAGCTGCGACTTCCTGGTTCGAAGTTTCCCGGTACAGTATATTTCTACCAGTTAGTCTTCCCGTCGATTCGTCATGGAAATTCCCTTCTTGCGAGCAACCAAACGCGTATGAGAACATGTTGGTATCTTCTCCAAGCAGAGATGACAATTCCTGATAACTCCATGTATAGAAGCGCCCCTCTTCCCCTTCACTATCGGCATCAAGAGCAGTGTAGAAGCCTCCACTGGTGTCCTGCATTTCATTCCGCAGGAACGCAAGCGTTCTCTGGGTTGCAGAAAGATATTCCTTCTTCCGTGTAACCGCGTATGCATCGCCGAAAGCTGCCATAAGCATTGCCTGATCGTAAAGCATCTTCTCGAAATGAGGAAGCTTCCACTCGGAATCTGTCGAGTACCTATGAAATCCAAAACCCACTTGGTCGTGAATGCCTCCGTCAAGAATCCCGTCGAGTGTCTTCGTGACCATTCTGATGTGTTCTGAAGAATCATGCCTGTAATTATACCTGAGAAGGAAGAGAAGATAATGCGGCGACGGAAATTTTGGAGCATAACCGAAGCCGCCATTCTTCTCGTCAAAACTACCAACTAGGCTCTCGTAGCCTCTCTTGATCAGATCGGCAGTGATCCCTCCAGTGTAGGGATTTTCACCACTTCTTGTGACACCGTCAACTATTTTAGATCCCTGCTCCAACAGCTCAGATTTGCGTTCGCTCCAGAGTTTTTCCACGCTTGAACAGACTTCAATAATACCCATCAGGTTTCTTCTTGACCTCTTTGGAAGATAGGTAAACGCGAATATCGGCTTTCTTTCAGGGGTGAGGACAAGATTCAGCGGCCAGCCACCACTTCCGGTAAGCATCTGACATACATTCATGTAGAAGTTATCGAGGTCGGGCCTCTCCTCCCTGTCCACCTTGATCGAAACAAAGACGCGGTTCATAGCATCTGCAACCTCCGCGTCTTCAAAGCTCTCCCGCTCCATTACATGGCACCAGTGGCAGGTAGAATAACCAATGCTCAGGAAGATTAGTTTATCCTGTTCCTTGGCAACTTTGAAAGCTTTATCTCCCCATGGGTACCACATCACTGGATTGTGTGCGTGTTGCAATAGATATGGGCTCTTCTCATTTATCAGGTGATTACTCTGCTCAGTCATTATAATGTTAAGCCTGAGTTGTCTACATTTCATAACACTTTTGTAACTTTTCCTTCTACAGACTCAAAAATGCACTCTGGATTGGTTAAATAGCTGCATGAATATTAACCATAACGACGCAATTAGACCTGGAACTCACAATTGTAATCTTTGCCCTGGTCTTGATACTGGTGATCTGGAGACCAAGGAGACTGAACATATCAATACCTCCGGTTGCAGGAGCAGCACTCCTCTACTTGATAGGTTTATTGGATCTCAGATCTATAATATCAGTTTGGGAGGTGGTCTGGAATGCTACTTTCACGCTGATCGCAATAATTTTTCTTTCCTTACTGCTGGATGAAATAGGCTTCTTCCGCTTCATAGCAATAAAAGTGGCAAGTTTATCTAAAGGCAGACCGGCCAGACTTCTCATCCTCATCATCTTCCTATCTTCACTAATCACTGCAATATTCTCAAATGACGGCAGCGTTCTTGTTATGACCCCGATAGTATATTCCATACTGAAAGAGTCGAAGGCCGACAGGAGCCTTTACATCCCATTTCTTGTTACCACTGGATTTGTTTGCGATATCACAAGTGTTCCCTTCAGCATTAGCAATCTTGTAAATATAATAAGCACTGGATATTTCCATATTCCCTTTATCAATTTTGCTAGAGTAATGATATTGCCGGATCTAGCAGCGGTCTTCGCTGCAGCCCTCCTTTTCTACATAATGTATCGCAAGGATCTTTACCATGGAATTGACCTGACGCTGCTTCCAAAACCTGAATCGGTACTCAAGGACAAGCCAATATTTTACATATCCATAGCGGTAGTATCTGGATTGATTGTATCTTACGCAATCGCGGGTTTTTTTCTCTTTCCTATTTCGCTCATTGCAATGCCGGTTGTCGCCTGTCTTTTTGTCGTAATCAGATCAAGAGTTGAAATATCCCCCAGGAAGCTGTTCAGTCAGACCCCATGGGAGATAATATTTTTTGCACTCGGTATGTTCCTTGTTGTATATGCAATGTCTATTCAAGGGCTTGGCCAGCTGCTCATTAACGCTCTCACGGAGATTGCCGGGCTATCTGATCCTCTTAATATTGTTGCTACGGGATTTCTCTTTTCCGGTCTCGCTTCAATAATGAACAACTTGCCGTCTGTGATTCTGGGAAATCTTGCAATTTCAGCAATGCAATCAAAACAGCTTTTCTATGTTAATGTGCTTGCGAATGACCTGGGAACAAAATTCACTCCGATCGGATCTCTGGCGACGTTGCTGTGGATGGACATTATACGAAGGAAAAGCGGTTTGAATTTATCATACCGGTCATTTCTCAAGGCAGGGGTAATCATAACACCCCCTTTACTGATCATAACTTTATTGGTGCTCTGGGGAGTGCTGATGCTCTAGATTTTTAATGACAGAAGGATTTCGCGTTTATGGATAAGGTCATGCTCCTCAGGCATGGTGAAAGCGAGGCTAATGTGCTCAAGATACTGGATGACGATATAGACTCGAAATATGGCCTCACAGATTTAGGGATCGGGCAGGCTGATTATATGGCAAACGAGTTGCGGGGCCTGAATTTCGCAGGTGTTGTGAGCAGCCCAATACTGAGAGCACGAGAAACTGCAGAAATAGTTGCAGATAAACTTGCCCTGGAAGTTGTAATAGACAACAACCTGATAGAAGCAGGCCAGGGGCCGTATTCTCAGCAACAGTACAGCACGCTACCGGCTAGGTACAGGGAGGCGAATCAGCAGGAGCTGTGGGGCAAGATAGTCTCAAGAATGGATGTTGCATTACACCGAGAAAGCGGAAACTACGTCGCCGTCTCCCATGCACTTCCTATAAGAGCCATCACTGCAAAATACCTTGGAGTCCTGGAGGAACCGTCTGCATTTGGGATACAGATAGAATTGGCCTCTGCTTCATGCATTGATGTTTCAGGTGAAAGGGCGCTGAGTGTTGGGTCCTATCACATCTCAGAAAGGGTCAGATCTCTTTTCTCATGAGAAATAATTAGGGTGAATGTAGACGCACAGAAACCTGGAATCATTACGTTGACGAGAAATTAAGTCGTTTTCTCCATTTTTAGATAGAGAGACTCAACTTGCTTCGAGACGAGGTTTGCGATTTCCGACAAGAACTGCTCATCCTTCATCCCGAAAGCCGATTTTGTGTCAGAGTCGATGTCTATTTCTCCGATCGGCTTATCTCCTATCCTCACTGGAACAACTATTTCTGAAGCAGTCGAAGGAAAGCATGCTAGATAAGTGGTATTAGACTTTACATCTGCCTCGTTTACAGTCTCGTTTTTCAGGACTGCCAGACTGCAGAGACCGTCACCTATCTTTATCCTTACATGTTCAGTCTCCTCACCACTGAAAGCGTCAAGAACCAACTCTTCTCCTTTGACTATGTAGAAGCCTACCCAGTTGTACCTGCTGTCTTCTCTTCTCAGCAGATCGCATACAAACTGCAGTACCGATTCATCGTCTGAACCCCCGCTTTCTGCCTTTTCACTAATTGCTTCTAGAATACGGGCGTATTCCATGAATACTTATGATAAGGAGATAGAAATACGTATGCTTAATTCAATTTTTACGGTGGATCCGCTAAAGGATACTTTCCTTCCCGTTCAATTTCTAACTATATTATTCTGACACTTTGACGTGAATATAATAATGTGCTAGCTATTTTGCATAGAAGATGTGGGTCTATAACACTTTGACTAAGAAGCAGGAGATTCTCAAGTCCGCAAACGGGAGGAGAATCACATTCTTTGTATGTGGTCCAACTGTGTATGACCGCATCCATCTTGGAAATGCTAGAACCTTTGTTTTCTTTGATGCTGCTGTCAAGTACCTCAGAACTGCAGGTTATTCTGTCTTTTACCTGCAGAATATAACAGATATAGACGATAAGATAATCAAAAAAGCGCTGGATTCCGGAACCTCTGTGGAGCAAGTAGCATCCCAGAATTTTGAACGTTACGTCGAGGATCTGCATACTGTCCATGTGGATTCAGTATCTTATTATGCATTTGCAACCGACTTCATCAAAGAGATCAAGAAACAGATACGATCCCTTATGCGAAAGAAGGTGGCCTATCTCTCGAATGATGGTCTGTATTTCCGGGTTTCATCTTTTGCTGATTACGGTGCACTCTCAGGCCAGCTCATAGAAAAAAACAGAGCTATGGCAAGGCACGAGATGAGTGCGATTAAGGAGAAGCCAGAAGACTTCGTGATCTGGAAGTTCTCCAAGAAAGGAGAGCCTTCGTGGGATTCTCCATGGGGGAAGGGGAGACCTGGTTGGCATATAGAAGACACTGCAATCGCCCAATCTTTCCTGGGGGATACATATGATATCCATGGCGCTGGAAGTGACTTAATTTTTCCACATCATGAAGGTGAGATAGCCATAATGCGGAGCATAACTAACAAAAAGCGTCTCTCAAGGTACTGGCTGCATACAGGAATGCTGAATCTTGGACAGGACAAGATGGCCAAGTCCACCGGGAACATCATCTCCCTTCATGATGCGGTGAAGATCTATTCTCCGGAAACGGTTCGTCTCTTCCTGTTGAACGCGAATTATAGATCTGAGCTCATCTTCAGCAAAGCATCCATGCATGAAGCAGATCAGAACAGGCAGAAGATCCAGATTCTGTACGACAGGTTGCTTGATCTAACCGGGAAGCAAGGAAAAAAGGAGATAGATATCGATTCATGGAAAAGGAAGTTGAAAGTCGGTCCGGAGAAGGACTTTGATTTTAGAACTACAATTTCCGTGCTCCTCGATCTTGTAGCTGAGACTAATAGGCTTTTCAACGATCTCTCGGAGAAATCTGCAAAACAAGTTGCTTCACTGATTTACGATACAGATAGATACCTGTGCATTCTAAGGAGCAGAGATTCTTCTTTGGAAGTGAACCTTCTCATGGCCAAGATAATGGAGTTCAGAGAAGTAATTCGCTCAAAGAAAAACTATGAGTTATCCGATATACTCAGGACGAAACTAAGCGAGGCTGGCATATCTGTGGAAGACAGCGGAGGTGCACCGGTATGGAGAAAGAAGTAGATAGATCAGCATGGATCATTATTGACCTGGTCAACGACTTTGTCACTGGTAAGTTTGGCAGCGAGTCAGCTGTTCAGGTGGCATCGAAAACCCGCTCGGTCATGGAGAATTCTGGCGATAGATTGATCAGGATATTCACTCTGGACACACATATCCCGAACGACCCTGAGTTCGCTGTGTGGGGGGAACACTGCCTCATCGGAACAAGAGCGAGTGAACTCGATCCCTCGCTGGAACACTATGATGGTTACCGGATCAGAAAACGCAGGTACGATGCTTTCCTTGAAACGGACCTGGACGCTTACCTGCGGGCGAATTGCGTGAATACGCTGTATCTTTCCGGTGTGAGCACTGACATTTGCGTTATGCATACCGCCGCCGGCGCATTCTTCAGGTACTATCGTACAGCTGTAATAGAAGATCTATGTGCGAGCATAGATTCGAAATCTCATTCCACTGCGATTGAACTCATGAAGAGGCTTTACGGCACCAGGATAATACGCTCAGATGAGTTCCTGAAGGAGGTGGCTTGACTGCGTTTCAACACAGCTAGTGAAGAAGAAATAGTTTCGGGAGAGAGCGGGGATGTCTATTTCAAGAGAAGTATGGAGATGCTTAAGGGAAAGAAGCTTGATGACTCCGTGATTGCCGAAGTGACGGTATCTAATTTCGAAAATGAGTGGGTAACTTTTGCTGGCTTGGACGAGGTGATAAACCTGCTTGAAGGACGTGTCCAGAACCTTTATGCGATTCCAGAGGGGACTGCGATACCATACCGGGATTGCAGGGGAACTCCGGTACCTTTCTTATCGATCCATGGCAATTACACGAAATTCGGCATGCTCGAAACTTCCATTCTTGGATTTATCTGCCAGGCGTCAGGTATTGCAACAAAGGCATCAAGAATCAGAGCCGCCGCAGGTGATAAGCTGTTCATCTCAATGGGCATCAGAAGGATGCATCCATCCATTGCACCTATGATAGATAGATCCGCATATATTGGAGGGGCAGATTCGGTATCCGGAATTACCGGGGCAAAGCTTCTCGGTATTGAGCCTGCAGGGACAATGCCTCATGCGCTTTCCCTCTTACTTGGTGAAGAGGAAGCCTGGAAACTGGTCTCTAAGCATACCAAAGGCGGACCTGTGACCGTGCTTATAGACACTTATGACGATGAAAAATTTGCCGCGATCAGGGCCGCGGACCTAATACCGAACCTCAATTTTATTCGTCTTGATACACCCTCCTCAAGAAGGGGGAACTTTGCCAGCATAATAAGGGAGGTGCGATGGGAACTGGACCTGCGCGGTTACCAGAAAGTGAAGATAATGGTCTCTGGTGGGATCACTGAAAACGAAATTCCCACTCTTATCGATGCAGGGGCAGAAGCGTTTGGAGTTGGCACTGCCATATCCTCCGGAAAGACCGTTGACTTCGCGCTAGATATTGTTTCTCTCGCAGGAAAACCTGGAACAAAGAAAGGAAAGTTTTCAGGATCTAAAGATGTCCTGCGGTGCGATCGCTGTGGTATGGTCCTTGTTGTTCCATGGCCGTCGAAGAGCGTACACTGTGATTGTGGAGGTAGCATGAATACAATCTTCGTGCAATACATCTCAAACGGTAAGATTAAAATTAAAGATTCAGCAAAAAATGCGAGGGAAAGAGCTCTGCTCAGTATGCAGAAGCTTTTCCACAAGAAAGAGTAACCAGGTTGTCTGGTATTTATGTATTGAAAATTGAAAAATCTTGACAAAAGAATGGACTAAATCTTTTCCGGTTTAAGACCTGTATCTTTCTATATAACCGGTTACAATCATTATGCATGAAGGCTGCAGTACTAGAAGCTCTAAACCAGCCAATTGTAGTGAGAGAAATAGAAGAACCGGAACCGGGAGATGGAGAGATTGTTATCAGGCAAACCATGACCGGCATCTGTTATCGGGACATATTGACCCAGGAGGGCTTTCTCCCGAGAGCCAGGGTTCCGAACATACCGGGACATGAAATATCCGGAGTTATTGCAAAGGTTGGCCCCAACGTTGAAAATTTTCATGTAGGAGACAGAGTTGCTACACTCATCTACATACCTTGTGGAGAATGCATCTACTGCAGAAGCGGAAGAGAAAACCTTTGCCCGAAGAAGGTTACAATCGGGGAGACTGTTCCTGGATCTTATACTAGCCAGGTTAAGGTTCCTTCAAAGATAGCGATCAAGATTCCAGAAAGCATACCTGAGGCTCTTGCATCTCTCACAGCCTGTGTCACTGGGATGGTATATCACGCGATTGCAGTCACGGGCGCGGCCAGGGAAGGAGAGCGAATCTTGATTACCGGGGCAGGAGGTGGCGTAGGATCCCATGCAATCCAGGTTGCAAAAGCTCTATGTCTTGAAGTGTTTGCGAGTACAAGCTCACCTGGGAAGAAGGATGCACTCGAAAAACTCGGTGCTGATCATGTGATCGACGAGCCAGATTTTGATTCTATCGTTAAGAAAGTGACGGATAGCGGTGTAGACCTCGTTCTGGAATGCGTTGGTCTCCCAACTTTTGCAAAATCACTCCGATCACTGAATTACGGGGGTAGGATGATAGTTATCGGGAACCTTATCCCTAAATCTGTTGAACTTCCATTGGGACTTATCATACTAAAGGGCAACAGGATAGAGGGTAGCATTAGTTCGACACTGCAGGACATGAAAAAGGTAACCGAAATGGCAATGGACGGAAAACTGAGAGCAGTTGTTTCAGAAGAAATACCCTTGGAGAAGGTGAACGAAGCTTACTCGAATATCCTGAAGAAAGGCAATACTGGAAGGGTAATGATCCGGTTGTAGTTATTCTATCATTGAAGAAGGCTTTTCCAAGTAAGCTGCAACATGTATTTGTGTTCCATATGCATCGTGGTTTCTGGAGAAGTCATTCTGATCTCAGATAGGAGAGTAAAGGCTACAAAAGTGTTATTTACACTAAGATGCTGACCATCGGATCGCATGGAAGAACTCATCTGTAACATCGAATTTGACCGAGACGACGTTACTTATTACGCAAAACTCAGAACTGAGATCGGAGGATTGCGAGAATTCAGCGGAGTAAGTTTCGACGATGTACTGAATCAGGTAATGGTCGAGCTCGAGGAAGAGCTTTCCTGACCTTTGCTGGAAAAACACGCAAGATTGTACCATAAATCACTTAATCTCCAACCAAATGGGTGATTACGATAAAAGTAGCTGGACTGTTGTTTGTTGTAATGTTACTGGCGGTTTCTGCAACCTCGCTTGGTGAGAGCGGTAGCCAGATTACTGTGATGACGGGAACAACGCCCGGAGTATCGATAAATACGACAAATAGCAGCTTTGGCCTGACTTATTCGTATCTATTAGTAGGAGTGGTAATGCATGATAGCGACCTTTCGAACAGAAATGTATCTATCCTTTTTGGAGCCAATCTGGACCAGCAGACCTGGCATGTTTCCCGAACGGGTAGTACAATTTATTACAACTCGTCGTTCAGGATGAGCCCAACCAGTGTGACACCATTGGGAGCACTAGTAAGTGGAACAAATATTTCAGCCAAGGATCTTGGCCCCTTTTTGAAGGATGTAACCCCATCTGTTAATTTTACAGTTGTAATAAACGAATCTTCCGGGGCAAATCCGGATTTAACCGCCTGTAACGTTTCAAACCCACTCGAGAGTTCAGTATTTGGTGGTTTGAATCTATCCACCATTGAGATAAACAATTACTTCACGATTTCTCAGATTCCAAGGGTACCGATAGCAGGATTTTCACAGTTCAGTTACCGAATAGAATTACTGCAGAACTTGAACGCCGTGATAAACGGAAAGTCGCCTGGTTTTCTGAATTTCAATGGACATTCGCATGCCTTGGAGCATCTGAATGGCTTTGCAATGAGTCTATCACACCGACTGTCCAATTCTGGAGGATTATTCTGGTGGCCGGACAACTACACACTGAATGGTGTGGAGATGAACCTGGTAACCTATTTCCTTGTTAACGGGGGAAATTTATACCTCGGGTTTCAGTATACTGGAAATTCCACAGGCACAACCATAGTTCAGGACCCGTATATCAGCGTACTAAACGAGACGATCAAGGGCGTCAAGATAGTCAACCAGGTACTGAAAGAATCATATGACCTGATTCTTGAAAACGCTGAACTCCTGTCCACTGGTAGTGTAATTGGAGGCATCCTTGTGGGAGTTGCCTACACTGCTTACAGAAAGAAGAGATTTTAGGGCCCCAAAAGGGAGATAATTGCTGCAGCCATGGTATCTATGAAGCTCATCCTGTACTTTTCCAGTACCTTCATAATCTTCTGAGTGTCCCTAACTTTCAGAGAACCTGCCTCCTCTATAATTAACCCTTCTGAGAGCATGGTTTGCAGTTGAGTTGCGTATTCGTTTTGCTTTTTCCATCTTCCAGCCTGTTTAGGTCTCGCGACACCTTCGTGAGCGAGACATTCAGTCAGTATCTCCCTGGAAATTCGATTCCTCAGGTAGAATATTATCTGCCTATCAAAAGAATCACCCGTGACGTTTGAGAAAAATCTCAAAAGCTTACCATCCTTCCGCTTGGCTATAAGAAGCTCTCTCTCCAGCTGGTAAAGATGATACTCCAGCTGTCCTGTCGCAAAACCGGTTCTTCTCTGCAGTTCCCGGAAGTGGAGGCCCGGATGCTCCTTTATTGTTGCGAGCAGATCGTTTCTAGTATCACCCTTTGCCAGCACCTTTAGCTTCTCCTAACTATGCCAAGATAAAACAGGAGCATAACTATCAGTTCTGAAAAGAGGAGTACTGGAATAACCAGTCTACTAAAGTCCGAACTCCTGAACACAGAAAGAACAAAAATAAGGTTTGCAATAAGGAAAGTTGCAAAAGACCACTCCAAAAACCTCAATATCTTCATCCCGCCTGATCTGGCTGCCCTGTGCGTAACTACAATTAGAAATATGGAAAGCACCATAGAAACGCCAGCAAGTAGGACAATAAGTTGCGCCACGTCTCAGCTAAGGCTTACCTATCTATTTAAGCTTGTTTTGAATGGTCAATGCGGTAAATTTGCCTAAATAGAAAAGAGGCCAGACAGTGTGATCTGTCGTTATTCTGAAAGATCAAACCGGAGCCTGTACAGTTCTTTATGGAGTTCACCAGACACCGGTTCTTTGGTAATCGATTGCAGCAACTTTCTACCGTTTCTGGTGGAACGCGATTTGAAGGCAACTAACCCGCTCTTCTGGAATGCAATATAAATGTTTCCTGAGCCAAAGCTGGATCTAATAAGATCCTGCAGATATGATGAGATAAGCTCCTTCGGTGTGAGCACCCTTATTGGGATCTGTTTCCTGCTAAAGTTGATGAGATCGTTTGTGGCATATACTATTTTTGAACCACCATGCATGGCGGACTTCCTGATTCTCCCCGCTTTAAGGAAAGTCCTTATCAATGCTTCGAAGGTATCCTGGTCATTGGATCCAGAAAACCTACTGAATCTCTGCCAGTCTATGAACCCAAACCTGTCGAGGAGACCCCTGATAGCAAGTGTGAAAGCCTCCCTCTTCTTGAACTTTTCAGGAACAAAGACGAATCTCCTGTAACTATCCTTCGCAATGATGCTCCTAGAATAAAGGGACTTGAGTGTGGAGGAAATCCCGAATATATTGGTTCGGAGATTCATAATTATGTCTTTTTCCGTGATACCGCTTGTCTCCATAACCAAGCGTAATATTCTCTGGTCGTTTTCCGATAGAGTCTTTTCCCTGAATGTTCTGTAAACGGATGCGGAATCTAGCGTACCTACCACGTTCATTGAAAATGGCCCTTTGAAAGTGTAAAGCGCTCTTGACTTCAGATATCCATTCAACTGAAGTTGGGGAATACCGGAATAAATTGCATCCACTTCGCCTGTAAAGCCAAAAAGTGACCCCCGCAGCATGTCATATATGTTCTCAGTGGAAGCCCTGCCCTTCGCCTCCTTATAAAAGGCATACTGGAGTAGGTTTTCTATCCCAAGGTCTAGAACTGAAATCTCTCCGATTGAAAAAGAAGTGTCAGTTGTTCGAATTTTTGCCTGCCTTGCAGATTCAAGAAGCTCAGCAGGTGCGTTTTCGTAAACTATTGTACTGAATTTCTCCTGTTCAACCAGTTTCTTGAAAATTGTCAGCAAAAAGTCCGGTTCAGAATTCTCAGTAAGGTGCCCGCCGGTTAGGATGAGAGAATCTTCCTTCATAGTCATGTCAAAAGATCCGGACAATTTTCCGTTATTAATGTAATGATACCCGAACTCCGAATTTCTGAGGTCTCTGCGCAAGTAGATGGATAGGGGATCTGAATCAGAAATGATGATTCCGTTCTTCCCTTCAGCAGCCTTCTGCTTCCCGAAGAGCACTTCTCCATCAAGGTAACTTCTCTCAGCTTCTATGAAATTTTCCAGTTCTGTTGTGTAAAACCAGAAACTGTTTGCCAGTTCATTTAGCGAAACGGGGCCGAATTTTTCAATGAGTCTGTTGATTGCAATGTTCTTCCCAATTGGTTCAGCACTTCCCATAAGAACATTATAGTGACCGGGAGAATCCCTGCCTATAAGACATAAGAACTCGGCACTCTTCAGCAGTTGTTTAACTACCTGCCTGTCCATACCGGATGCCTCAATTATTTCCTTTTCCTCTTTTACCCCGGATTCAACAAGTCGTAGAATTCCGAGCATATTCTTGTCCGGTGAATCATAACGCAAAGAATGTAGTGCTTCGAGGAGCCAGGGGGCTACAAGAGAATCCTTGTGTCGGATTATTCTACCCTGAACTATCTGCCCAGTTGCCTTCAGCGTATCAAGTTCATCCCGAGAAAAACTGACGCATCTCGACAAGTAAGACCACTCATCAGTTGAGAATCCATACTGTTCAAAATATTCTATGAGGTTGGCCACCTCTCCAGATCCTACCTGGAGTCTTGTAGAATGGAGGTCTTTTGCACCTCCACTAACCAGTGAATCAAGATCGGAACGCAGGATATACTGCTTTGAGAACACGGGGGTGATATAATCAAAGGCGAGCGAGTTCGAAGAAACCAGCTGGTCAAGCTGTGTCTCTATCTCCTCCTGCTGGGTCGGTAACCTGATCATTATCTCGTCCAGAGTCAAAGGACCCATGGAACCTATCAGCAGAAGGAGGAGTTGCCTGATGCTCTGTCCCCTGTCTAAAGATGATGTTACCATGTCGTTGCGGATGTAGCAGACCTGCCCTCCTTTCAGTTTCCTCCGTATCATATAAGAGGATTCGAGTTTCTGAACGGTTGTCCTGACCATTGAATCTTCGTATCCGGAAAGAGACCTGATCTCCCGAAGTGTGTTTGAATCGCATAACTGATAGATTTCTTGTTCCTCTTCGTTGAGCTCTGCTGGTCTTTCAAAAACTGATTTAATGAGACCATAATGCTCTATTGAGCACCACTGTGGTGACCTTAGATAGGCGGAGACAAGAGCATCATCGTAAATTGCCTTTTCAATGGTTTCTTTGATGTCTTCGCGGGTATAGGAGTACGGGGAATTGAATCTGGCCTTGAACGGATCTACAGTCATAAAATGCTTGAAGAAATCGTTCAAGTTGGCAGGATCTGATATTTTGGGTACCTTGTTCATGAAGTAATTCTCAACTGCTTTCAGGTCCCTGAAAATGAATGATATGCTATCGCTTGTGTATATTCTGTCCAGTATCTTTCCCTGGAGTTCCTTTAGAAGTTTCGATCGATCTTCCATCAGGACAATGTCTGAGATCCCTGCGAGTATGAGCCCGTATGAAAAAGGGCTGCTCTCATTACTGTAATTATTAAGAGTAAACTGTCCCTTCAGGATAACATTATCGACGTATCCCTGGGCTCTTGGAACATCCATCATGTCGTTCATAATTTCATGATACGTCTCTTTAATCACTGGAAATGACTCCATCTCTCCAAGTACCCTGAGAACTTTGTCACTCCTCAACTGTTGCCTGACAACCGAGATATCATAACCTTTGTATTTCCTCAATACCATTAACGACCTGGTCGCACAGTGTCTGAACCTCTGTTTGAATACCTCGGTGTTTATGATAGATTTTCTGACAAGCTCCGAAAAATTACTGTTCCTCAGGAGGTCGACCTGTCCCTGAAGCGGGATCTTTTGTTGCGTTGTAAGCATGAATCCGTCGTCGGTAATTGTAATCCTTACGTTTACGGAATAAGCCCTTGTTACGGCCTGTGCAATTCCTCTTGAGAGAGCGTCATTAACTCTTCTCCCTAGAGGGATGTGATATATGGAGTTGAAGAGTTTTCCGTTGTCGACATAACCCTCAACCAGCAGCTTGCTATCTGTGGGGAGACCAAACTTCTTCTGTGCCCGTATATATGAGACAATGCTTCTCGCTCCGGACTTCTCAAGCCTGTAATCACGGATCAACCAGTCCTCAACGTCTTCTCCTGCATCGAGTCTCTCTGAAACTTCTTCCCTGAACTTCCCAACAAGAACACCAAGATCGTAGCTTCTCGGCAGCATCTCTCCCGTCCATGACGGTACGGTAGGTCGCATCCCCGTCGCGTCCTTTACAATAACTCTATTTCTTCTTGTGCTCAGAAACATGTGAATCTTTGCACCAAGGACGAAGACATCTCCTGGTTTCAGTCTCTCTACAAATTTATCGCTTAGCTGTCCAAGATGCCTGCCTGACTCAGTGATTACCTGGTAATCAGCCTCTTCAGGTATTGTGCCCACATTCATGAAGAAGATCATTCTGGAACTCCTCTTCTTCCCGAACCGGCCTTCTTCCGGATCATACCAGATCTTTGAGTAAATTGTCTGGTCCTCCACCTGACCCGCAAGATATTTCAGCGTGTTCATGTAGTCCTCTTTGTCAAGAAGATGATAGCTAAATGATCTGGTGAGAACCTCGAAGGCCTCATCAACACCCCAGGCCTTTTCGAGGGACATTCCCACCAGTACCTGAGAAAGAACATCAAGAGAATTTGTAGGGATTGTGACCTTGTCAATCTCGTGGTCATAAGCCGCTTTGGTCAGAACGGCGCACTCAATCAGGTCATCTAGCTCGAAAACAACGAACCTTCCAATAGAGAGGACATCAAGTCCATGTCCCGATCTACCTATCCTCTGGAGACCTTTTGAAACGGACTTCGGACTCCCGATCTGGATTACCAGATCAATATATCCAATATCTATTCCAAGTTCCAGGGAAGTAGAAGTGATAACGCATTGGAGCTCCCCGTTCTTGAGTCTGCTCTCTACATCCATCCTTGTCTCTTTGCCCAGCGAAGAGTGATGCGCTTCTATGCTCTCGATTCCTCGTGCCTTAAGGCGAATCGCGACATGTTCAGTCCCACTTCGGGTATTGGTGAATATGAGCGTGGTCCTGTGTTTTTTGATGAGATCTGTCAGGATGTCGTACATCTTCTCGTTAGCCACTTCGTAGCTTACCTTTGTAAGATCCTCGACCGGAGTTAGAACTTTCAGATCTAGCGACTTCTTCGTGTCCGCCTCAATTATTGTGACGTTTCTTGGAGCACCATTATCATAACCGCATAAGTAGCCGCCGATGAGGTCCAATGGTGCCTGCGTGGCCGACAGACCGACCCGGATAAGTTTACCTGTCAGAGATTCCAGTCTTTCCAGATTCGCTGAAAGGAGGGTTCCTCTCTTGTTTGCAGAGATTTCATGAATCTCGTCAATTATAACGTACTTTATGCTCTTCAGATGTTCCCTGAATTTAGGAGCAGTTAATGATAGCGTAAAAGATTCCGGTGTTGTAATCAGGATGTGGGGGGGCTTTCTGAGCATTTTCTGCCTCTCGTTCTGGGAGGTATCCCCTGAGCGTACACCGACTCTTATCTGCGGAAAGTCCATCCCTTTTGATTTAGCAAGTTCGTATATTTCGTTCAGCGGTTCCCGCAGGTTTCTGTCGATATCATTTGCTAATGCTTTGAGCGGACTGATGTAAAGGCAAAATACCGATTCTCCCAGTCGATCCTCCCTGGAACGAATGAATAACTCATTGATTATTGCAAGGAATGCTGATAGAGTCTTACCAGTGCCGGTCGGGCTTGAAACAAGCACACTGGAACCAGAGTGGATCAGTGGGATCGCCTTTTTCTGGGGTTCAGAGAGCCCTGAATACTTCTGGTTGAACCACTCCGACACGAGTGGATCGAGGAAAGGTAATTCCTGTTCTACTCTAAACGTTGTCTGAAGCTCTTCTTCCATTCCGACGAATCCGTATATTAGGTTATTTCGATATATAAAATATTGGTAACACAGATTTGTGTTCGAGCTTCTTGGATACCGAGTGAGAGATAAATATAAATAATAAATGTAGCTAAACAAATAATAAAGAAAAGGCGATTGATTGTGGTGTATCTAACATCGATAACAGTGGTCTCCACCGGTTTTGCGGGAACCATCTACGTAGCGTCTCAAAGTAGTTTGCTGCAGACAAATGAAAACGATTCGCCATTGACAGGCGCTTCACAATCAACCCCCCTGATCTACTATAATTCGGCTGATTTAAGAGATTTGAGTTCTATTCAGTCACATTTACCTCCCCTTCCACACGGGATTGGATCATGGGAAAGTAACAATTATGGCCCATGGGTTCAAGAAAACATTACGAATGAGTCATGCCGAAGTGCTGGAAATCATACACCTTCAGAGGGCAATAATTATGGTGTTGAGGGTATGTGTGAACGTATTAGCAACCCTATTTTGGAGCAGGGTATTGTGTGGGTATCAATGAGCGAATTCTCTGGGGAATCTGATTCAAGATGCGGCAATAATGCATGGAGCGTTCAATTGAATACTAATTATTTCACCGGAAGTAATAATCAGCAGGACTGGATACAATTTGTCTTTCAGAATAATTTCCATTGCTGGTGGGGCTGGCATTATTCATGGTTCTCGATCTGGACCAATGACCTTTCAACATGTCAATATAATCGGCATACCATTAGTGTTCCAGTATTTACTTTAACCTCATCGTCTATTATCGGTATTGTTGGTTGGGTCAACAGTAAATGCAATCTCCTATCCGCTTCGTTGTATCTTTGCACTTCGGTTGGTAATCTTAATGTTTATACTGTGAGTGAAAAGGATCCTTATGGGTTATCAGGTAATTGGTCGACAGTAGATGGTACCATATTAGGAATTGGAGGTAGAAGTACTGCAAACTTCGTTTCCCCAACTTGTTTGAAAACACAAGTTACTGGGCAAGCATTCTCAACGTTTGATGGTTTTCCAGGTCTTCTTTATACCACGGGCGAGCAGAACAACCTGAATCTAGGTTCTCGTACTGAAAGTAGTTGTTGGGAAGCGTATTATTACACTTATTGGGAAAGCAGTATCTCGTCTAATTGAATAAGGGTGTAAACATGAAATTTGTTGATCTTTACTATTTTTTAAAACGGAAAAAGTTCATTTTAATAGCTATGATTATTATCTTTTTAGTAATGTTTGTACCTGCCGTTCCTTGGACCGTCCCAGGTGGTTCTATCAACGGGCTGGCGCGCGTTGATGCCTCCGTATTATACATTTTAACTTCTCACGGTCCGATCTATTGGGGAGGTCATATTTGGTGGGGTCCGCCGCCAATAGCCTGAATAAGAAGATCGCAGAGCTATGGCGGTTATTTAGTTTTGAAAAATTTATACGGCAAACTTTTCCCACCTTAAGCTGGTTAAAATGCATAAGAGCCAGAAATGTCGTATAATTCATGATATAGGCATTAAGGAATACCCAGAAATCCTTGATCTTTTGGGAAACAAAAGAAATTTTAGGAAGCTGCCTTTAGGTAGATTCCACATCTCATCAGGATCCAAAATCATCCACATCATAGTTAAGACCATGACGTATTACACCTGAAGAATTCTTCACTAAGAAACTTATTCATCCAGGATTTTGCATACGAGAGCCTGGCTGAGAACCTGTAAAAGAGATTGCTTACTATATATTTCAGATGCTCAAAGGGATATACAAATGTCTTTGATATTTCCCGCTTGATGCTTTTCCATATGAATTCTATTGGATGAAGATCAGGGGAAGGTATGTCAGGACTATATTCAACCCCCTTGCTCTCCTGATGGTATCCAGGGAGTAAAGCGGCTTGAAATTGTCTATTATTGCAATGATCCCCCTTCCCGGATTCCTCTTCCTTATGAGCGAAAGAAATTACATAATGTACTCTTTCCTTGAATGTTCATGGAAATCCGCAACCGATGCTCCGTTCAGGGCATAGAATTCGAACGTATTCGCACGGAACTTTGAGGTATTCTTCCTTATCACTGGTTTCGAGAAAGACCAGAGCCTCTGCGTATTTGCAGTCGTTTGTGGAGAGCTCTGATCTACAAAGCCAATGATATCGTCCATCTCGGGATGCTGCAAGATCAACTATTCCTCTTATAGTTTCCAGGACATCGGCAATATCGTTGACCTGGGCCCGATCGTAATTATACCAGTTCCTGTCCTTCTCTTCTCTCTTCTAATATGGAAAGGACCTGTCCCTCACAGATTTGACAAGATTCCTCAGGTCTTCAGAAGTCCTCCTGACCATGAATTGAAATGACGCACATGTTTAAATAGTTATGTGGATTAGTCCACATAATGAATGGATCCATGATACTGTTTCAATTTCCGGAAAAGACCGATCACAACACACTGAACAAATTCATGCAGAAATTCTATGGACAGGACTCGTCTTCATGGAACGGAAAATATAGATACCATAGGCATGGTTTTATGGAGGATATTCCATATAGAAAGCTCCTGAGAGGTGTGGTAATACTCAGAAACGAGGATATTCAGAGGGTCCTTGATTTTCTTAAAGGGTATTCCCTGACATTCCATATAAGGGAAATAAGGTTGACTGAGGACGACGAAGAAACTCTAAAGGAGCACCAAGTATAATATTGTTCCAAAACCGTAACACAGCGTGTTGCCATACTCTTCTTACATTGAATATGGTTCGCATACGTGTATCCTTGTGGACTTTTTTGGAAACATAAAATATGGGTTAGATTCGTATTTCGCAGAAAATGAATTTGGATAGCAGCTCTCTACATTATGCAGCCTTGTTAGGAACACACTTTGAGCTATAGATAGTAATAAGAGCTCTATCAGAATGAAATCAAGCGATTGGATCACTGACATTGGATACTACAAAAATATTGTTTCTCAGCCTTTATAGAGATTTCTGTTTATCATGATACCCTGCCAATTCAAAAAACCCATAAATTAGATGGTTCTGTGATTTATCCTAAAACCTGCTCTAGAAAGATTCTGGACCATACGTATTGAGTCAGCACTGCCTAGCTTGTAATCCGACAACACTTCCGAATAAAAGTCAAGGCATCTGTCGTAATCTGCATAATCCACTGGCTTTGGAATACCGTCCTTTCCGCCCAGGGCAAAGGAGAATTTCAGCGGGTCCTGGAATGAGGGCTCATCACCGAATATAAGTTCAGCTAGGTAAGATAAAGCTCGAATGGTTGACTCGCCAACTCCCCTGCGTAGGTACAGTTCTTCGAAGCCCACTATAGAAGACTCATACAGGTCGCTGAGTTTCTTCCAGTCCACTCTAATATCTAAATCAAGATGCTTCCCCTCATCGGGAAATAGTGTTTTCTGACTCGACTCTCTATGCGTATACCTGTACCTGTTAGGATTATCCTTGAGGATCTCGAGCATAGAGTTTCTATTTTTCTCACTTAATCTGGTTGTGAGGTCAAGCACATTCATTTCCCGCTGCTGCGCCGAGATTCCTGTTCTCCCATCGTTGAGAGCTTCCTGAACGTTACGATGGAACCAGTGGTATCTCCTCGCCAGGCGGGTCCTGTCACTCATGCCCTGCTGTACCACTGTCCATGAACCTTTTTCATCTGAAATTATAAAGTGCAGGTACAGGTCGTATCCGTCCTGAAGTAGTTTCTGATCGACTTTCGCCACTTTCCTTGCTTTTTCTAATATTCCCGACATCCTTGCTTCAGACATGAAACCGTTGTCGATGAGACGTTTGGATTCCCTGCCTACGTCGCCCATCCTTTTCCCTTTTCCTCCCATAATCCTGACTGGACCCTCTTCCCTGCCGAGATACTCCTTGAGAGCTGCAAGTGTTGAAGTGGTGGTTCCACTCGAGTTCCAGTCAAAACCTATTGCCAGAGAGAAAGAATGGAACCAGAACGGATCCGACAGTTTTTTGAGCAACTCTTCTGAGCCGAATTTTTCCACTATTAAATCAGAAAGAATTCCAGATAGGCGCATCATCCTCCGGAAAAGCCTCTCGGGAGGGTGACCGTAATGAAGTGGAAGTACTGCTGAACCGACCCTTTGCATTGGTAGAATATATGCAAAGATATAGTTATTATTTTGCGAGTTTTCCTTGTAGATCAGGAAGCGTTCTCTTTGGCAGCAACCCTCTTCGTCTCTGAATAGTTACATTTACCACATGAAAATCTGTTTTCGTGTTCAGCCAGGAATACACCAGGACCGCAACGCGGGCAGAACCTTCTGGCACGAGCTACTTTTTCGCCCTCGACGGAATAAAGCTCTCTCTTCTGCATCACTGACCACCTGCTTCTTTCTGCTTAAGGCCATTCCTGAATAGCTCGTAGTCAGGCTCATACAACATAGCACTGGCCTTGTCCTCATATATCTTCGAATAGCCTTTCAACTCATGCTTACCAGTCTCCTGTTTACTTGTATCCACGATTACAAGTTCAGGTTTAGCTGAAAAGTTCTTAGCAATGATATCCCTGATAACAGACCTGGATGGAGTCGCTTCCCTGCCATACTGCATCCTGTATCTAACTTCCTTTCTCTTGAGGAGAACATTCTCCTTGACCGCATCTATTTTTAACTCTGGCATTTTACTTCCATCCTCTCTACCATCTCAATAATATGGCCCTTTAGATCTTTATTCACCTTTAGGCACGCCATTCCTACATCAGGCACGCCGTAGGCGACCACAGTATTGTCATCTGAATAATAAATTATTGGTAAAACAGAAAGATCTTCCTCTCCAACAACTTCAATCCTTGACTGCTTCCCTGAATAGATAACATCTCTGATCAGCATAAAGAGATCATGCGATATAGTGCCTGATGCATTCTCCACCTGTTTCGCTCCAGGAACATGTTTGAATTCTCTCGCTTCATATCTCTTGGTCTTCAGATCAACGACCTGCAGGAAGATGTTGATCCCAGCGGAGATTGCATTCTCAGTGGTCACGTCCCCTACTGTTATAATTCTGTTTTCCTTGCTCAAATGACGCAGATCATTAACGTCGCAAATGGAATGCACCGTTCTCTCGATCTGGTTCCTCAATGGTGAGGAAACAATAAAACTACATCCTGACCTTAATTGCATACATACCGGCCATCTTGGTACCAGCTTTCTGGGAAATAATTGACTCTGAAGGTTCAGATATTAGAACAAACCCGGACCACTCCTCCGTGGTCTTTTCATCGCCGTGGATTGGGCAGTTTTTCTCGTACGTAAGCATTTTGCATTTCTTGCATGCTCGCAGAACTTCCTTCATCTTGCCTTCTCCTTCTTCTCATGTGCAATCCAATCAGGTTTTCCCAGACCGAGCTGTTTCATGGTAAGCCCTATTTTGCTATCCATGACGGACGACGATGCAAGATTAAGGGAAACAATCTTCACCCTGAGCTTGTCCCCCACCTTGATCTCCTTCTTGGAGTCCTTACCCACAATTCTTTGATTGGTCAGATCTGTGTCGATTCGATCATCCATCATCTGACTCTTGTGAAGCAGACCTTCAAATGGTCCAAATCGAATGAATGCACCAAACTCTTTCACTGATGTCACTATACCATCCACTATTTCCTGCATTTCAGGGAGGTAACCCAGTGCTCTGTACTTTATCGATTGATACACCCCGCCATCGCCATGCACGATAGTACCCTCGCCAACAGGATCTACTTCGAAGACTGATATAATGTAGGCTTTTTGGTTCTGGTAATTCTGTTCCTGCAGGTCAATGAGTCTGCCCTCTATGGAAGCTTTTGCGACTTCTTTCACGGCCTCCACATAGTCTCTACTCAACTTTTCTGGTGGAATCCGAGCCACGTATTCTTTCTCTACGGTTATATACATTAAGGAACCTCAACTTTAATGCCCAATACTGAGCAAATCAATTTCAATTGATGGTGCGACAGGCTGTGACCGTAATGCTCTGGTCGATTATTAATATTATCTCGTTTCTCGGGATAGTGCCGCTTTTGGAATTGCACTGAGATTCCATCTATTTGTCCAGTTCTTTACATACCACTCTTTATAAGAAAATTGTATATATGACGGGATGAGGTCGCGAGACAGGTGGGTTATCACTACAGTAGGTTTCTATATCGCCATCATCCTGCTTTTCATTTTTATTCTTCCTCTTATAAATGGCCTTATCAATGGATCAAACTCTTACTTTGGGTTTTTCCCGTTCTTTATCTTTTTCCCATTCATTTTCAGGTCGAGAAGACATCAGAGGAATTCTAGCACTGACAGTGAAACGGAACCGAACTCAGAAGAAGGTCTAATGTATCCAGAAGAGGACAGGGGAAAGTGGGTTGCTTTCGCATTGATAGTAGCTGCAGTGGCCGCCACAATAGTGTTGGCCTATGTTTTGCATCTTCTCTGAAGCCATATCCTCTGAATTAAAGATAAAGTGAATACGCGATATTCAACCTTGGTTGTAACTGCTCATCAGTGCAGATCAATATAGAATTACAAGGCCTTTCTAATGACACGTTCAGCGTTGGCGTGAAATACTTTATCTGGATATTTTATCCTACCTTCCAGTTCGGGTATATCGTCCACCGATCTGAAGCCATCTATTTCAGCACTCATTCCGAGAAAGTCAGAACCGAGAGCCACATAATCCCAGCCGAAATTTTCACCTACATAACAGATGTGTTTAGCTAAATCTTCTATAGAGGGCTTTTCACCAACCATTCTGGAGATCCCGCTCATCCCGATTATTCCCTTCCTTGATTTAATGGCCTGGAGCATCTCTTCATCAGCATTCCTCGGATGATCTACCATCTTTCTTACATTAGAATGAGACATTATGACATTGGAAGCAACGGCACAAACGTCGATGGTGGTCTGCCTGCTTGCATGAGCGGTATCGACTATCATGCCTAATTCCTTACAGAGCCGTAAGACTTCCTCACCTGCTCCGGTGAGACCGTAATCTTTTTTGGAATAACATGAAGCAGCGTACTTGTTATCATAATTCCATGTGAGCCCAACGCACCTGACGCCCATATCATATAGAAGGTATAGATCGGACGCATCGCTCACAGGGTCTAACCCCTCGAACGAGATTAGGAATTTGACCGATTTTCCAGTCAGATCTGTGGGCTTACGAACAAAATCCACCTTCTTCGTAGCTTTCAGGTAAGAATAGAATTTAGCCTGATCATAAACTGCAGATGGGTCTGGTATCCATGCCTGCGTTCCCTTTCCAGTGAATCTTCCGCTATCTATCTTCTCTCTGTTCCAGACTCTTCTAAATGGGAAAATGGATGAAAAGACAATAATATCTTCAAATTTCTTGAGTTTCTTGATGTTTGACTGCTCAGTTCCCGAGAGCACATTATCCATTCCTGAAGAGACACCATAGTCTTCATGCAAGTCAATTATTCGCAACAGTCGAGATTAGTTCCATGGATTAAAACCTATTTTCTCTGGATATTCACAGTTCTAGGAATAACTCATCTCTATATTGTTGGTTATCTTGAAACACTACTTTCCATTGTTGATGATATACACATCGTCCTCTTTTCTGAGGAGCCCAGAATAGACACCCCACTCAATGAGCATGACCTCAACATCATGATGACCGGTGGGGGAATTGAATGTCTGCACACCGCTAGTTTCCAGTTCTTCCATAAAACCGTCAATTTCGAATTCATTCATCCGAAGAGCAGTTACAAATGGTTCCAGTGTCTTAATCCTCTCACGTAAAATCTCCTTTCTCTGTTTAACACTGGATTTTATGAACTCCTTTCCAAGCGGGGTAGCTGTCAGATCACCTGACTCGAGAACTACAAGGCCCAGTCTGTTTGCAGTATAGACAATTGGCATCAGGTTATCCACGTCTACTTCCATCTCCTTCTCTAGCCTGTACATGTCACCCTTTCCATCAAAGACGTTGTCAAGAACATAAAGAAGACCTATAAGATCTGCAATTCTCGCGTTAGGATCAATAACTTCTGCCATCGCACCCACACCTGCCATAAATCCTTGATATAGTTATCAAAGTTGAAAAAAGAGCAGCTATGTACGAGGAGTGTATCGAAGCTCTTTCCAGATTGAATCCAGAAACCCATGAAGTATGCTGAAAGTAACTTTCTGAACCCATTTTTCGCATTACCTTAATTTGCATCGTGATTTAAGCATTCGTATTTGTCGAGATTGCATTTCCATAGATCTCTTTGCAATTATTTAGAAATAACCTTGCTTAAGTCTATATAGCCATTTCCTCTATTTACAACAATTTTCATTTCACTATGCTTAACTCATCTATAGTCATTAATCAACTTTAAAAAAGAATTAAATACTGACATAATGTATAGTTAAATCGATGACAATGACTGACGCTTCCAGCGGTGAAGGTTTGTCTTTGGAAACCAAAGGTACGACTGGACAGAAAGTGCTCGTGGCAATTCTCTTAATTATACCCATGTTTGTATTTGCTGTAACGCCACTTTATAACTTTAGCAAACCAGAATTGTTCGGTCTTACCTTCTATTATTGGTTCCAGACAATTTGGCTCCCAGTATCGGCCGTTTTCTATGTGATTGCAGCGATGTTGCTGAACAAGATGGAGGGCGGTGATTAATGAATAACTATCTCGTGCTTGGAGTGTTTGTAAGTCTATTCGTGCTCTTTGCTGGAATCGGTTTTTCAGGTTCTAGGTTCAGAAGGGGCAATATGAGTGACCTTGGTGAGTGGGCCCTTGCGGGAAGAAGGCTTGGCAGTTACCTTGCCTGGTTCCTGGTAGGAGGGGACCTCTATACCGCGTATACTTTTATTGCGATACCTGAGTCTCTCTACGTCAAGGGGGCTATATTCTTCTTCGCAGTCCCGTACGTTGGTATAACGTTCGGGGTCGCGATGGTTACAATGCCAAAGCTTTGGAAAATCGCCAAGAAGAACAATTATGTAACTGCAGTGGACATGGTAAGAGATAAATTTGACAGCAAAACCCTTGCTGTTGTGATTGCTCTAACTGGAATCGTTGCGGAGTTGCCATATATTGCTCTACAGATTTACGGGATGCAGGCTGTCCTGACTGTAATGATAGGCCAGCTCGTTACAAGTGATGCAAGAACTCTTACAGAAGTATCACTTATAATTGCATTCATTGTACTGGCTGCTTTCACCTTTACAACTGGGTTGAGAGGAGCAACGTTAACAGCGGTTATGAAGGATGTTATAATTTTCGCGACAGTGATTGTTGTAATAGTCCTGGTACCTGGCTATGTCGGCGGTTTTGGAAATGCACTAACCGCAATGGCAGTCAAACCACCACCGGATGGAGTCGGCACTTTGCCTGCTCTCCTGCTCAACGGGTTCATTTCACTCTCTGTGATGAGTGCGTTGGCTCTTTACCTATATCCGCATGCGATAAATGGGGTCCTGAGTACAAACTCAACTAAGAAGTTGAGATTAAGCACTGCGATGTTGCCGATATATGGTATTGGACTCGCTCTTCTTGCTTTATTTGGAGTACTCGCTTATGCGTCCAGCACTACAATCGCCTTGATAGACAAGCCTGGATATGGCCCAGTTACTCTAGTTCCCGCTCTGATCTACGCTTACTTCCCTGCATGGTTTGTTGGCTTTGCGTTTGTAGGTATATTCATAGGTGGGTTAGTTCCTGCATCGATAATGGCAATATCACAGGCAAACTTGCTGACAAGAAACGTGATCGAGCCCTATAAGAAGCTTTCACCGAAGACAGAAGCCAGACTTGCAAAGTACTTTTCAGTCATGTTCAAATTCATTGCACTTGCGTTTATCTTCGTCATATCGGCTACTTACTCGTTGCAACTTCAGCTTGTAGGTGGGGCCATAATACTTCAGATTCTGCCGTCTATCTTCATAGCGATGTACACCAAGAGATTGAAGAAGTGGCCGGTGGGAATCGGCTGGGCAGTCGGGATTATCGTTTCGCTGTTCCTGTTAATCGACAGCAATTTCTACGTGTTCAAGTTCCCACAGATAGAGACTACGTTCTTCAAATTCGGAGACCCGCTTGGTTTCCTGTATGTAGGTCTAGTTGGATTGGTCTTCAACCTGATTATCGCCGTAGGAGGATCCATGCTGTTCAAGGAGCATAACCCGGTGAAGGCTGAGTCACATTCCCCCGGGAACTAATTTATTTTTTTCCCTTTTTTTATCTTTTTTCTCTTTTTCTAAACTTTTTATCTGTTGTAGAGGGTGTGCTCTTTGGATTATAGATCTCGATATTTGCAAGAGCATACCTACACGGGAAAATACTCCCGCATCTACGATGAGTATACGCCTTCCTCTGCTACGTATTTCTTTCTGGCCAGGTCCATCATTCTTCTTGTAAACAGTATTGAAAATATCACGACGACTATTCCAAATAGAAATGATGCCCATACCGAAGAAGAAATATTTCCATTCCTTGTAGAAATATCGATAAACTGCATCAGGCCATGTGATACAGAAAGGGTTCTGTCGCCATAGATAGAGGGCCAGTACTCTCCAATCATGAGACCGCCCCAGGTACTGTTTATTGTAGCCGAGACTCCTGATACCAGGTACGGAAATGTCGAAGGAAGGATTACCCGTCTCATTTTGGAGAAATATCCCATATGCAGATTCTTTGTTAAATCTGAGTACTCTTCCGGCATCGCTTTAATGCCCATCCAGAATGAATAGAACAGATAATAGAAAGTACTGACAAAAGCTAGCGCCAGAACGAAGAACTCATTAGTCAAGTTTCCAAAGAATGCGTGAATATAAGGGTAGAAGGCAACATAAATAAAAGGGAAATATATGGGAGCAGGGAAAGCGGTGAGGATCTGTATCGCCGGAATACCCAAGGCCTCTGCTTTCAGGTGTGTGGCAAGGTAATACCCCAACAGGAAGGTAACAGCAAAAGACACTGCGATAACCACTGCCACCCTTGCGTAATCGTAAACCATTCCAATCAGTATTGTAGGTACCTGGCTGAACAGTAACTGCCATGTGTTTCCGCTGACTGATATGACTGTCGTGGCGGAAAAGTAGATTATTCCTGCAAGCAGGATTAACCCAAGGGCCGCTTCTATGTATTTTGCAAGGTCTCTGTGTTCTTCCTCAGCCTCAAAGATATCGTAACGTTCTGAAAGGGCTCGCCGTCTGTAATATCTGGATAGTCTTGTCAATGGTGCTGCAGCAGCAATCGAAATCCTCCGTGTAGTGTTCCTAAAGCTGAATCTCCCTCTCCTGATTACTGGAGTATCCGTATCCAATGCATATCTTGCAATCGCATATTTGCTGTACTTTCTGAGAAGATAGATGATCGCGACAAGAACTACACCTAGGATGAGGAACGACAGATAAATACCTGTGAAATTTCCCGCAAATATGAATGATGACATCACGGTGCCGATGCCGAATGAAGTATAGCTCACTACACCTACTGAAAACACTTCGCTAACAGTTATATAGAAAAAACCGTCCGAAATGCTCGGGAACAGATTTGCAACTATCCTTGGTATGGAGAAAGGGATGTAGACGTTTCTCATTATCCCGAAGAACCCCATTCTGTAGTTTTCTCCAACCTCGGTCATATCCTTTGGTATTGTCTTGAACGCCTGATATTCCGAGAGCCATATGTTCCAGACTACCGCTGTAAAAACAAGAAAATCTGATGCCAATTCAACACCCAGGACACCGCCAATTCTCGTAATGAACAGTAAGAGAACTACGGGAAAGAATGAGATAACGGGTATCGATTCAAAGATCTCACAGAAGGAGACATAAATGCTCTCGAAAATTCTGCCTTTTATTGCACCATATGCGAGGAACCATCCCACTAAAATGGAGAGGAGTGTGAGCCCAACCACTCTTCCAGCCGTTGCCAGTGTTGCTAAGATGATCAGGAGGATCTCATTCATTTCTTTACACCAGGAGGGGAAAGTAAAGTGTACAGTTGGTCCAGGTACTCGTTGAACTTCGGATCCCGGGTCCTCCTCGGTCTTTTCAAGTCGATGGTGACTTTCCCGACTACCGTGGCAGGTATGTTGTTGAGAATGTATATCTCATCCGCAAGTTCTATGACTTCAGATAGATTATGCGTCACCAAAACAACGCCTTTCAGGGAAGTTTCTGACCGGAATAGTATGTTATAGAGATCCTGCCGCAGACCTTCAGCAGTAAGTTCATCCAGATGCGAAAAGGGCTCGTCCATAAGGAGAACTGTAGGATTCGCAGCTAAAGCCCTGGCGATTGCTACACGCTGTCTCATCCCTCCGCTCATCTCCTTTGGGTATAGATCCTCAAAACCCTGCAAACCGACGTCTTCAAGTGCCTTTCGGGCCATCCTTTCAGCTTCTTCTCCAATTACCTTGAGGGAATGCGGAGCCAAGATTACGTTTTCAAGCGCAGTCATCCAGGGAAATGTTATTATGGATTGGTGTACAAATATCGCTCTGGGTGTGGGCTGTGTTATCTTCCTTCCCATAAGGTATGTCTCGCCAGAATCAGGTTCCAGAAAACCTCCCATGATCTTAAGAATCGTCGATTTGCCGATACCGGAAGGGCCAACAATCCCAACAAACTTATTCTCTTCTACCGTAATATTGATATTTTCAAAAACTTTGTAGCCATTTTCGTATGTGAAGCAGATATTGGTAGATTCCAGCAGACTAGTGGTCGGAGTGGGTGGTTTCACAAGATCTGACCGGATCTGATCCGCCATTTTCATCACCCTCAAACTGTGTTTCTTCAGACATATCTTCAACCTCTGCCACAATTATCCGCGATAATTACAGCGGCTACAGGGCGGGATGCGATTTTGATATTAAAATATAAGCTTAGCCCAGTTCCTTAATCCATGAATCTGTTGAATTCACGCTGCGCACTTAACTAAAATGGATGTAATATTTAAATATGATGACTCTCCAACCGTTTCTCTCTCAAATAGAACAGTATCACGGGAGAGAGAACCCAAACTGTTGCACCTGCTGCAAGTATGATTCCGGGGATAATTAGGGTTCCAGGAATCTCTATGAATTCAAGGTAGTTGGTTATCCCTGGCGATAGATTGTTCATAATCAAACCGAGATAACTAGTCGGGCTCAGCAGGAAGATGCCTTCCAGACCTTCTGGCAGGTTTCCAGGAGAGAAGCCGTAAGTGGAAATCACGTATGACCCATAAATCCCAGAAAATATCAATATTCCGAAGAAAAACAGTAGAGGGAGGTATTGACCCTTTCTGCCAACCGTCGCGAGAAGAAGAGTAAATCCCAGCATTGCGATGATAGATATCCCGGTTCCTATTGCAACTGCCTCAATGTAGAATGCTGGAAGTGGAAATCTATTTACTGTGTAGAACAAGACGTAGTCAAATATGAGGATCAAAGCGAGAATAACCATCATGAAAGCCAAGGTAGCAAAATACCTATCAAGATAGAGCCGTTTTCGAGTCGTTGGTTGCGCGATAGCCAGATCCATGTACCCGGAAGTAAGATCTGGCCAGTAGCTTAGTATGCCGGCGAGAATTGCAGTAACTGTCATGACAAAAGCAGTGATCACGCCCAATATACCTATGATGGATAATGTGGGCTGCAGATCCTGCGGTATAGAATACACTGTGCCGAAAGTGCTTGATAGGGAGACGTTGCTTGTTGCGTTGACAAGTGTAAACGAAGCGTAGCTATCTGTATAGTTCCCAAATGTGCCGTTCACTGCTCTTATTGCGAAATCAGAATATGATCCAATTAAGAA
Organism: Thermoplasmataceae archaeon; assembly: GCA_046704325.1. GTDB lineage: Archaea > Thermoplasmatota > Thermoplasmata > Thermoplasmatales > Thermoplasmataceae > UBA582. Next base: position 49,673 of record JBJKSG010000035.1, on the reverse strand, counting down.
GTAAGGTGGCGAATAGTTTGGCAAAAGGCTATACCTCTCGTAAAGAGAAACGTTACCGGAATGCGTACCATTAGGGCCAAAATAAACGATCATCGGGTGCGAGTAATAACTGCCCACACTATATCTAACCAATTGGATAGAATAGGAGCAGTTTATGTTTCTCTCTATTATTCCCTGATAATTGGCCTCAGAATTGGACAAGGGCATGCGGAGAATGTATACGTCTCCGTTAAGGCTTGTTAGATTCCCGAGTGTCACATTTGAATATGGCGCATTTGTTGAATTTAGCTGCTGAGTAGTCACTTCTTTTGTAAAGTTTGCGGAAGTGTTGTACACAATAACTGTTATACCAGAAACTTTGTTTGGCTTGCCACAGCAGTCAGTTGTATAAGTTGATAGATAGACAGTTCCATTGTGGTCATAAACACCCGCAAATACTTCCTTCTGCGGATTTGATGGAGAAGTAAAATTCAAAACTATCCCAAGAGATGAAAAAACTATCAGGAATGCAATTAGGAGGATAATTGCAGATTGCCTGGAGAGTCGTTTGAGGTAGTACCTAAATCCCCTGATCATTCCGATCCCCTCGTCCTCTTCGAAAAATAGGTTTCAAGCAGGTTATCAGTTACTGTGAACTCCATTACAGAATACCCGGATTTGACCAGATAATTGTTTATCACCGTAGGATCGCCGTGGATGTCCCCTATGTGAAAAGTATTTCCATTGGCTCTAACATCTCCGAATTTTGTTAGAATATCATTTAGCCTAGAATCAGGATTGGAAACCGAAACTTTAACACTTGCGAGCCCGCTATTCACCAAATCTTGAAGTGACACAGATTCAAGTTTTCCGTTTGATAATATCAGCACCCTATCTGTGATATTCTGGAGCTCTCCAAGTGCATGGGAGCTAATCAGCACGCTGCGAAAATCTTTCTTGGCTTCAAAGAATTTCTCTTTAACAAATTGCAGGGCCTCAGGATCTAGTCCATTGAATAGTTCATCAAATAGGAAGTATTTGGGCGAACCAATCATTGCGATAGCAACTGCAAGACGCTTTCTCATTCCCATAGATAGCTGCTGGATCCTGTAACCGGCATATTTTTCAAGCCCGAGTTGGCCCAGTAAATCTTTTGATAAAGTATCCGCCTTTTCCCTGCTGATGCCTCGTAGTTCGCAAAAATATCGGAAGACGGAGTTGAGCGAATCACCTGGATCAAAGACTGGATTTTCCTGGACCCAACCGATTCTGGAAGACGCCATTTGCTTGTTTTTCCTGAGATCGTAGTCATCAATAGAAATGCGGCCGCTATCAGGGCTGAGCGCACCGGCCAGTATCCGGATCAGGGTTGTCTTCCCTGCTCCGTTAATCCCGGCGAGTCCAACTACTTCGCCCTCATTTATTCTAAGAGAGGTGTCACTTAGGACTGATTTTTCGCGGAATTTATGCCTTAGATTCTGGGCCACAAGTGCCAAAGTCAACTCACCGTTCTGAAATTATGAACATACATTGGCAATTTTGAAATTGTTTACTTATTATTGAAGGTTTTAGGTAGCTTCCAAATTAGTTCTCACCCGAACATTCTAGGAGTCACAAATGTTTATCTAGTGAAAATCCCTGACTAACCGGGGTAATGCAATTGGTAATGGCCTTCGTGTTGATCAATACACATCCTGGCTCCGAAGAATCTGTAAACGCTGCTTTGAAGTCTGTTGACGGGGTTGCAGAAATTTATACTCTTTTTGGAGAATATGATATAATTATAAAAGTAGTTTCAAATGATTATTCAAACCTGGAGCACATAATGGTAGAAAAGATCAGGACTATAGACGGCATTATTGATACCAAGACGCTGGTCGTCATAAAGCTCTGATTATTTCTTGGATGCCTGATCCAGGAGTACCTGCAACTTGTAATGCCCTATCTTTGTATCGAACGAATCCCCTACGAAATTATTTGCGTCAGCCCAGTTTCGCAGTGAACCGTAACCTAGTTCCTGTAATGCACTGGTTATTTCTTCCTGGTGAGGCTCGACCTCGACAGGCTCATCCGGGCCGAAGAGTGCAAACCATATTCTGGAGATGCGCTCAAGTTCATTGACAGGTTCGTCATGGTCATCTACCCGGATATCCAGGACTTTTGCCGAGCCCTGTTCAAACTCGTTCTTCAGTCCAACTACCAACACTGCTGCGCTCTGTTTCCCCCGTCTGTCTCCTCCCACGGACTCTGCAGCCTTTAGGGCATTTATCAATCTGTCTGCAAATGAGTTGGACTTTTCCATCTCCTTTGACATTCGCTTTAGGACTTCCTCGCCTGCAAGAATATTTCCCTGAACTGTATAGTTCTCTCCTACGATGGATCCCGCATAATTAATGCAATCTTTACCTGTATAGGCAAAAGCGTTTCCGCTGGAATCCACGATCCCGATCTGTCTCCTGTCTCTCAGCGGATCTTTATCCGTCAATATCTGGATTGTCTCTTTTGCAGTGTGTTTGGAAAGCAATTTGAGGCCTTCTGGTCCGTATGTATAGTTAGAATATGCCTGGGTTGCTATGGCACCAACCTCCGTCTTTGCCCAGGGTACAACCGAACCAACGGAAAGGAAACGACTGGCAACTGCTACTCCGAATAATTTGTCCTCTGGGTCATACGCTGCAACGGAAAAGGTCATCCGATGAAGATGACATTGCTCTATAAATATACGAGCACGCTTCTTTGCAAGTGTGCAGTCACATCGATGATTGTATGTAATTCAGGGAGTATCTTCTGAAAAAACCTGTGAAGAGAATTTTTCAATCCTGCAATCGTCTCTTTTCCATGATTTTGCAGACAGTCCTGCCTTCATGCAGGTGGCATCCAGGAACTCCTCTACTGTGAATTTTTCCTCTATAGCCACATGCGGCAACAGTATTCCGCGTCTGAACCCAAGTTCCGCGATCAGTCCATCTCTGCCAATAACAATACTATCAAAACCAGATTTGGTTCGAGGATCTATTCTCACCGGTTTTGCAAGCACGTTCACATCTATCATTATACTCTCCATCTCATCATACCTTACTGGAGGAAATCTGGGATCCTGGAGAGCAGTGGCTACAGCAGCCTCCACAATGCATCTGTTTAGCGGCCAAGGAGGCTCTATATAACCAATGCATCCCCTCAGGTAGCCTTCCTTTTTAAGGGTAACGAAGACCCCGTGATAACTCTTTAAAAAAGGATCAGACGTGTCAACTGTCCGGATCTTGTCATGCTTGACAGCTGAAATGATCGAATCCCTTGCAATTTTCAACAGTTCCTTCCCGATAGTATCGGGAATGGAAAGTTCTCCAGAGATCATGTGTATAATCATTTATTTACTCTTTCAATATTAACTTTGTTGATAAGAAAAGCAGAGATGGCCGGCCTTTTTTACCCAGCAAACCGGGCACAGTTACAGGGAATGTTGGATGGTTACCTTGCGAGATCCAAAAATACAGAGAAAAGGAAGAATGTCATTGGAGTTGTTGCCCCTCATGCTGGCTACGTTTATTCAGGACTTACCGCTGCATATTCATACAACCAGCTGGTTGCCGATAGAGACCGCTGTTTTTTGATCGTAGGACCAAAACATTCTGGCTACCCGCCAGAGACGTGTGTATTTGATCAAGGAGCGTGGATATCTCCGCTAGGAGATGTCAACGTAAATTCTGAGATTGCAGATCTCATTATCGAGCAAGACAGCATATACAGATCGCCGGAAGCTTTCGAGGGGGAACATTCTATCGAGGTTCAGGTACCATGGCTGCAGCGCATATCAGATGGCAAGTGTACTATCGTACCGGTTTCGATGGGAAAACAGGGTATTGAACAGGCAAATATCCTGGCCGAAAAGATCACAGCAATTGATGAAAGACCTATAATCATAGCAAGTTCTGATCTCACCCACTATGAGCCTGCGAACTCAGTCAATAATAAAGATCAGAAGATGATTGATTCTATAATTTCACTCGACGTGAAGAGATTCTACGAGACAATTCTGTTTTCCAAGGCAACACCCTGTGGTTATGGACCGATTGCTACCCTGATGCTCGTCACAAAGAGCCTTGATGGAAGGATCGATCTACTGAATCATTCTAACTCTGGAGACGCAACAGCGGATTACAGCAGTGTCGTGGGATATCCCTCGCTGGTTTCCTACATACCTGGTTGAAAACGTAAACCCATGTATTCACACACAGTTAGCTTGGTGGAGAGAAATCAGAAATGAATTTTAAGCAGTAGCGGATACAAATTTAAGTGAAAGCTACTCTCGCAACCCCGGGTCCCAATGGAAAGACAATCTGCACCGCCTGCGTTAGGCGGTGCATGCTCTCTGAGGGCCAGACGGGCTTCTGTGGAGTAAGGGGTAACATTGGCGGCTCAATCGATCTCTCTGTATACGGAAGACCATTCGGCATGCATGTGGATCCTATAGAGAAAAAGCCGGTACTGCATATGTATCCCGGAACCAGGATTCTCTCATTCGGAACTACTGGTTGCAACTACGCCTGTAAGTACTGCCAGAATTTTGACATGAGTCAGAGAAAAGAAGTTGATGGAGATTTCATGGCACCGGAAGAGGTTGTCGAAACCGCCATTCGCCTTGGATGCAGTGGCATTGCTTATACATACAACGAGCCCACCGTCTTTATCGAATTCGCTCATGATGTCGGCCTTATTGCCAGGAAAAAGGGCCTGGTCAATATATTTGTGACCAACGGATACGAGACAGAGGAAGCGATAGAATATGCGTCGGATTTCCTGGATATGATGACTATCGACTTCAAGGGTAATGCAAGCAATGCATTCTACAGAAAATACATCTCAGTGATAGGTGCCGACCCGATTTATGACACAATCAGGATCTCGAAAGAGAAAGGCATACACGTTGAGATCACAGATCTGGTGGTACCGGAGATTGGGGATAATTTAGAGGACGCCTCGAAAATGATAGATAAAGTGATTGAAGCTGCAGGGACAGATATACCGATTAGTTTCCTTAGATTCCACCCTGATTACAAGCTCCTCAGCCTATCGCTAACGCCAGTTGCGACGCTAGAGGCACATCGCACACTTGCTGCACAGAAAGGTATGCCCTTTGCTTACATCGGTAATGTTCCTGGAAATAGATACCAATCAACATACTGTCCATCCTGCGGAACACTGGCAGTGAGAAGAGACATTTTTACCAGCCGGGTAACAGGCCTCACTTATGACGGAAGGTGTTCGACCTGCAATTACGATCTGAATATCATTACCGCTTGATGTGTCGTGCGCCATTTATACGAATACGCGGATAGAGCGCACTTGCTATGCAAGGATAAATGCTTATTAAATAAGAATATATATCTCTTGGATGTCACTTTCAGAACACGTAGATAAGCTGAGAAGCTATAACTTTAAGATTACTCCACAAAGGCTCAGGGTCATAGAATATATTAACGGTGCACCATCGCATTTCACAGCAGAGGACGTACACAAGGCGGTTGTAAAAGTTGAGCCATCTATTACTGTCGCTACAGTCTACAACATCCTGAAAGCAGTCACCGCGTCAGGTATATTGAGTTCCTTTGAAGCCAATGGTACCACCTGGTACGAGACAAACATGACCCCGCATGCGAATTTTGTCTGTCTCTCCTGCGGTAAGATAGAAGATATGCCGTTCGACAGCACCAATTTTGGAAGTAGCGCAAGCAAGGCCGGTTACAAGATCCAGAGTGTTGACATCATATTGAGGGGCTACTGTCAAACCTGCAAATCTCCAAAGTTGAAGTCAAGCGCAAGATAATCTGTCCTGAACTGTAAGCGCATCCCTGTTTTCGGAAATGTCGTGAACCCTCAGTATGCTCACCTTATGTCTTGCCAGATAGAGAGAGGTGGCAATTGTCTCCGGGAGTCTTTTATACACATCATTTCCAGTTATCTTTCCCAGGAAACTCTTTCTGGAAGTACCCACTGCGATTTTGGGACCAATTTTGAATGCGTCTATGTTCTTAAGAATCGTAAGGTTGCCTTCAAGTCCTTTTGCGAATCCAATCCCAGGGTCGAGATAGATGTCATCCAAATTCAAGTTTTCCTGATAACACTGTCTTAACCTTTCAAAGTAGAATTCAACCATCTCCGGAATTAGATCATCGTAGTGCGTGAGGGTCTGCATGTTTTCTGGGGACCCTCTCATGTGCATCAGTATAGACTTCAGTCTCCTCTCCTTCACCAAAGAACGCATTCTTTTATCCAGAAGACCGCTTATATCGTTCAGCATCCAGATATTGAGATCCGAAAGGGCCTCCAGCACCTCAGAATTTCTAGTATCAATTGAGACAGGAATGTCAGATACTTCGTTGATGTAGCTCACAACTGGTTTGATCCTCTTTAACTCCTCAGATGGTTGAACCCTCTCCGCTCCAGGCCTTGAACTTTCACCCCCTACGTCGACTATATCCGGTTTTTGCGATAGCATTGAATCCACAGTTTTAACGAATTCTTTGTTTACAATTGAACCTGGATAAAAGGAGTCAGGGGTACAGTTCAGTATCCCCATCAACTTTGGCGTCTGCAACTCACTTAATTGAGGTTTCAAAATAAATGAGCTCATCTTAGATAGAAATGGATCCTCCGAAACTTCAGAATTGCTCTCAGCATATTCCCTGAAAGCACCCTTAGATAGGCAGGTGGAGTAGTATGTATTACCATGGAGGTGGATCTCCTCCCATTTTTTGGTGACAAAGTCATTTGCCGCAGCGTATACTACCACTTCCTCACCATCAGATGCTGGAAGTCGGCCTTTTATAGTGGCCGGAAAGAAGAAAGTCCCCATGATTTTTCAATTATGAAAATACAGTCTTTTTAAAATCCTATGCATCAAATTCGTTCTGTTCCGAATAATGCGATCATTCATCTTAATAAACTATTCTGCAAATTACCTGTTTTTGGGACATCGCGACTTCAATCATCCTCTGGAAACACTGTTCTCTGAATCAAATTGAACTTGTTCAACAAAAACTAATTACCCAATGAAAGCGATAACTATGGCGGGTAATGTAGATGCTTCATCCACAGAGAACATTGATCAGATTAGAATTGAATTACCGGGGAATTTTTCAGAAAACTTTGGGCTACAGGATCTCAGGAGACATAGTCTATAGTTCGCATCGCGAGGGGAAGACTGCCTTCTCAAACGGTAGGTACAGTGATGATCCACAGAGGAATGGTGTCCCCTGTGCCAACTTTGCCTATTTTTCGGAAGTACTTTCCGAGGAGGATCTGGAGGCCGAGGCTAGCGCGGCAATGGACATCCAGGCAGCAGAGGTCGTTGTAGTTCTTGATGACACCCTCGCCAAGGGCCTTGAGCCCTGGGGAGGCTACGGTATAAGACCCATCAATGAAAAAGTAGTAGAGAATGGGGTCATCCTGTTCGTGAGCAGGAGAGATCCGCAGGATCTCGTATCCCAGATGAGCAAGAAGGATTTTCCGTACAGGATCGCGATTCTCCCAGGTGATGCAAGTTTCGCGGGACTATGGTATTATAACGACGACAATACAGACGTCAGGGTCCTTGGCGCTATTTCCAAAATAATGCCTGAGATAGCAAAAATAGATTCAGTTCTGGACCACATCAGGTCAAAGTACAAGTCTGAGGAGAAAGTAAAGGCCGCAAAGGCTGCCTTCGAAGAGGTATCCGAAAAGGTTGTGAATCCAGGCGAGGGAATTGAGTGGCCATATCCGAAACCGGTACTTCCTGGGTGGAACAGCTTCGAAGAGGGGATTGTTGTCAGGGGAGTCAAACGTGGATTCGCAATGGGGCCGAAGGGCCAGAACAGGAATCCGGATTTCAAGAGAGGTACTAGCAAGACACAGCGGCCTGTGGTGCGATTTGATCTCTGCACAAAGTGCACGCTCTGCTGGTATGACTGTCCGGATGAGGTATTTGATCCCACTGACGATGGCCTCTACGATCCTAACTACGAATATTGCACAGGCTGCGGCAGGTGTGCAGAGGTCTGTCCTGTTGAAGATTGTATTGTCATGGTTGACGAGCTGAATTTTGAGAACCAGGATTCCTCATATCTGCAGTTCAAGAAGGACCCGGTTTCCTATACAGAGATGATTGAGAAAAAGAAGGGCAGATCCCGACTGATACCAAGTCCGGTTACCGGTAAAGGGAATTCCTTGCTCAATGTGGAGAAAGAGAAACCCCTGAAGTCATCGGAGGTTAGATAAATATGGTTGAAACTGAATTGAAAAATGTGTTTGAGAGAGAAGAATTAATGACAGGTACCGATGCGGTGGCACAGGCGGTCAGACTTGTCGATGTTGATGTATTTGCTGCGTACCCGATTAGACCGTACACGGGAGTTATGGACCGGTTAGCCAGGTTCATAGCAAATGGCGATCTTCAGGCCGAATATATTGTAGCTGATGGAGAGCATTCCCAGTTTGAGATAGGTAAACATGCATCTTCTGTTGGCGCTCGCTCTTTTGTTGGCAGTAGCGGTACCGGGTGGTTATACGCAATGGAGGCAATCGGAGTAACGGCAACCGACAGGCTGCCTGTGGTTGCACTGGTAGGAAACCGTGCACTCGATGATCCTGGCGCCTTCGGGGTTGAACACAATGACGCCCTTCTGGTCCGAGATCTTGGATGGCTCCTGGTTTGGGCCTCCACTGCACAGGAAGCACTTGATAATACCTTGATCGGATATCGAGTCGCGGAAGATCAGAGAGTCAGGATGCCTTGCGCTGTTGCAATGGACGGCGGTTATCTGACACATTCGCAGCATATGGTAAAGGTTCCGACAAAGGAAGCCGTGAGGGAATTTCTCCCACCATACACTCTCGGAGATAGGGTTCTCCATCCGGACAACCCAGTCTCGATAGCACCGCAGGTTAACGAGGACTGGGTCCTGGAAATAAGAAAGCAGAACCATGAAGCTGCAAAGCGTTCCAGGTCCGTGATAAAGCAAGCCTATGAGGAATTTGAAAATGTTTTTCATTCCAATTATCAGAATCCCTTTATTGAGGAGCTGAATGTTGAAGATGCCGACACCGTGCTGATTGGAATGGGAAGCGCATCTGTTGTCGCGAGATCGGTCGCAAGAGAGATGAGGAATGAAGGGAAGAAGGTCGGATTCCTGAAGCTACGGTGGTACAGACCGTTCCCGACTGAAGAAATTCGGAAAGCGCTCAGCAGCGTGTCGAACGTTGGTGTTATAGACAGGAATTTCGCAATGGGGGCTCCTGACGACGGAGCCATAACCCTGCATGATATCCAGTCAGCGCTTTATGATGCAGACTCACATCCAAGAGTGGTTGATTTTGTGGCAGGATTGGGTGGCAGGGAGATCTCCAAAAAGGAGATCAGGAAGATGTTTGATATGACTGAGGATAAGAAAACACCAAAAGTGAACTGGATAGGAGTAAGGGAGTAAGAGGTGAATTAAATGGTTGAAGAAGTTGAGGAATTTAAAAACGCAAATCTTTACAAAGGCGTTCACGCAGTGGATCTGGAAGAGTTCTATACTTCAGGTCACAGGACCTGCCAGGGATGCGAAAGCGCACTGGTGATGCGGGACTTCATAAAAGCAGCTGGCCCACGGACAGTGGTGACTGGTGCCACAGGTTGCATGTATGTCGCTAACACCAGTTATATGACGACTCCGTGGATTGTGCCGTGGATGCACACACAACTGGGCGCCGGGGGCGCTTCAGCAGTAGGTATGGCTGCAGGATTAAGAGCGCTGATGAAGAAGGGAAAAATAAAGGACGAGAAAATTAACGTGATCAATTTTTCCGGAGATCTTGGGGCTGGAGATGAGGGTCTTTCTGGTCTTTCGGGAGCTATGCAGAGTCCTTATGATCTGCTGATCATTGTATATGATAATGAGTCTGCTGCCAACACCGACATACAGGCTTCCGGTCTTACTACCTGGGGAGCACAGACCACATTCAGCCCAACCGGCTCGGTTGAGAGAATCATGCACAAGAGATGGAAGAAAAATCTCGCTGCAATGATGGCAATTGGACATCCCAACGTCAATTATGTCGCGACAGCATGTGCTACTTATCCACCCACAGATTACATGAACAAAGTAAAGAAAGCCCTGAGCATTGGGGGGCCCTCGCTCATACATACAATCGATCCATGCCCGAAGGGGTGGGACTACCATCCAAGATATTCTCATGTTCTTGGCGAACTTGCCATCAAATCTGGCATTTTTGCCGATTATGAGATTATCAAAGGCGTAGTCAAGTATACATATGATGCAAGGAGCAAGAAGCGAACCCCTGTAAGGGAGTATCTTGAGAAACAGGGCAGATTCAGCCATTTCAAGGACGAGGATTTTGAGTACGTTCAGTCCAAGGTTGATGAAATGTGGGAAGAGTGGGAACTTCCCGGCATATTGCCCATTAAAGGAGGCTTGAAGGTTTCTGAATAGAGCCTTCCTTCTATGCACTGAAGTAATTCTACTAGGAGCTTGGCATACGTCAAAACCCAGAAAAATGAAGTTTTTGTCAAATTTAACACAATAACCTTATAAATGTTTTTGCACTACCATGAGGCTTATAAGAAGACAACTGATGAAAAATGGCTAATAAGGAGAATATTAGGGTAGAAGGATCAAACCATCATTTTACAGATATTGGCAAGCTCTCCTCGGCAATTAGCAGGGGACTTAGCCTGCAGAACAGGAGAATGAACAGCGAAGAGGCGATGGATGCGGCGGAACATCTGATAAATTTCTTCGGGTACAGCGACAGAGTCATAGATAACATGCTTGAACCTGAGGATCGGGATGCTTTCTATACCATGGAGGATATCGGAGTGCTGCAGACTGAGCGCGAGGAGACAACTCTTTATGACGGCAGAGAGTGGAGAATTCATTACTGGATTCTGAACACTGAAAAGATTGCTGATCTTGCAAAGTACAAGGTAGAGGAGAAAATAATTCAGGAATCTGAGGAATTTCAGATTTACGACAGCATGCCTGAAGAGTTCTGGAAGTTATCTCAGTGAGAAAGGATGCACGTAGCGATCCTGGAAAAGGACAGATGCCATCCTAAAAAGTGTAACCATGAATGTCGATTTTATTGCCCTCCGGTCAGGAGTGGAGTACCAACAATCGAGTTTCCGGAGCCGAATGGCCAACCTGTAATTTCAGAGCCACTTTGCATCGGATGTGGTATTTGCCCAAAACGCTGTCCCTTTGACGCGATAAAAATCATAGGTCTCCCAGATGAGTTAGAGGGGGAGGTATTCCACAGGTTCGGAGAAAATTCATTTCGCGTTTACCGGTTTCCCACCATTTCGAAGGGCCGTGTTACGAGCCTGCTAGGACAGAATGGTACCGGTAAGACAACGACACTCAATATACTCAGCGGAATAACCATACCGAATTTAGGCAATTATCAGGGAGAACCAGATAAAGACGATGTCCTGGAAAAATTCTCCAACAACACTATGGGAAAGTACTTCAGGGATCTTTACGACGGGAAGAACCGGGTCATCATGAAGAACCAGTATGTTGATCAGATCCCGAAAATCGCAAAAGGGACTATTCGCGAAGTTTTGAAGAAAGCGGATGAGACTGGCAATACTGATATGTTGATTGACAGACTATCACTCAAGAATTCCTTGGATAAAGATGTGTCGGAATGTTCGGGCGGAGAACTGCAGAAGCTTGCAGTTGCTGTTTCCATGGCAAAACAGGGGGATACCTACTTATTCGATGAGATGTCATCTTACCTGGATGTCGGAGAAAGGCTCAGAGTAGCAAGTCTTGTTACTGAACTCGCGAGAGACAAGAATGTGATGGTAGTGGAGCATGATCTTGCCCTTATGGACTGGATCGCCGATAATGTTCACCTTGTTTATGGAACGCCAGGGGCATATGGTATCATCACTGAAGTCAGAACATCAAACAGGGCGATTAACTCATTCCTATCAGGATATTTGCGTGAAGAGAACATCAGAATTAGACCGGATGAGATAGTTTTTGAATCCAGATCCGCAAACAGGTTTGAAAGCCTTGGGGTTATGACCACATGGTCGGATCTTACAAAGAAATACTCAGGATTTGATTTGAAGGTGTCCTCAGGGGCAATACATAATGGGGAGATAGTCGGGTGTCTCGGCAGGAATGCGCTTGGAAAGACAACCTTTGCAAAGATTCTAGCAGGGGTTATTAAACCAGATTCAGGGAGTGTTGAGACCAAGGTTCGAATAGCTTACAAGCCGCAGTATATTTCCACAACCTTTTCCGGGACAAGCGCAGAAATGCTGGCACAGAATCTCAGGGAAAAGGTGGAGGATGCATTCATAAAGGGAGAGATCCTTCATCCTCTCGGTATAGACGAGATCATGCAGAGTGAGGTTCAGGACCTCTCTGGAGGAGAGCTGCAGAGATTGTCAGTTGCGTTAAATCTCTCTCTCGACGCTGATCTATACCTTCTGGATGAACCATCCGCTCATCTTGATTCGTCATACAGGATGGAGGTTGCGAGAATAGTAAAGAAGGTCATGGAACGAAACAGGAAGAGTGCTATTGTGATCGACCATGACATCTATCTGGTCGACCTGATATCTGATAGACTGATCGTTTTTAACGGCACTCCGGGCGAGTATGGCAACTCTATTGGCCCATTGGGCATGAAGGAGGGCATGAACACCTTTCTGGAGACTGTTGACATCACCTTCAGAAGGGATAAGCAATCAAACAGGCCCAGAATTAACAAGATTGGAAGTGCTCTTGACAGGGAGCAGAAGGCTTCCGGTAATTTCTACTATGAGGAATGACTGGGGAACATCTATAAATGTCTGAAAATGGACTCTTTGAGATCACGGATAGGGACGGCCTTGCACGAATTGGAAAATTCCAGACACCGCATGGCATAATAGAGACACCGACGGTTATGCCAGTGATAAACCCGAACCTGATAGTCGTTACACCCAAGGATATGAGGAAAATAGGAGTCAATTCAATCATTACGAATTCATACATAATAAGAAGGAACGAGAAACTCAGAGAAGCGGCCCTGAAGGGTGGAGTTCACCATCTGATAGACTTTGATGGACCGGTGATGACAGATTCCGGAACTTTTCAGAGCTACGTCTACGGAGATATTGAATTTGGAAATTCAGACATGCTGGATTTCCAGAGAAAGATTGGTAGTGATATATGCACGATTTTAGATCTGTTTTCAACCACAGATGATTCATATCACAAAGCAAAAGAAGCGGTAGATGAGACATATAGAAGAGCATCAGAATTAAAGGAAGACGGCACCATTTATGCAGGCACAATTCAAGGTTCCATATATCAGGATCTCAGGAGCAGGGCATCAAGACTGATGAGCAGAACTGCTGCAAAATACCTGCCCATTGGCGGGGTCGTGCCATTACTTGAATCCTATTCTTATGAAAAGTTGGTTAAGATTATCCATCATGCCAAAAAATTCGCGGATTTCTCCAAACCAATACACCTTTTTGGAGGCGGCCATCCGATGTTCCTGGCTCTTGCAGTATATGCAGGCGTCGATGTTTTTGACTCTGCTTCGTATGTAAAGTACGCGAGAGATGACAGGCTGATAATGCCGGATAGAACTGTCTCGCTGGAAAGCCTGGCAGAGATACCGATGTGGAGTCCTCTTTCCTCCAAATACAGCGTCGGAGAATTAAAAACGCTACCTGAAGATGAGAGGGTCAGGGCACTCTCCGAACACAACCTCTTTTCGATATTCAGTGAGATAAGAGAGATAAGACAGCGGATCAGCGACCAGACACTTAGGAATTATGTTGCCTCCAAAGCGAGAGCTCACCCTTCATTACTGGATGCTTTCAGAAGGCATTTGCAATACAGGTGGAATTCCAGATTTGAAGAATATTCAAAAAAGTCAACATTTCTCTATTTCAGAAGTGAGGATGAAAAACACCCGATTGTTCAAAGGATTGAAAGATTCTCATGGAAAATGCTGGATCATTCTACCGATCCTGTGTTGCTGGTAGACAGATCGGTGTCGACGCAGAATGTTGTTGACGGATCTCCTCTGATAGAGGCTTTGGAAAATTACAAAGTTCACATAGTCAAGGACTGGAATGGTATTCCGGTCCCAATTGATCTCTGGGATACATACCCTATCCAGCAGAGCATCTCCTCTTATTCGATGAGTGAAAACCTTCCCAGGACACTGAAGCGTAGATATCCAGAAAAGAGGATCATAATTGCAGAAACGCTTAACCCTGATTTGTCCGGGCTGGAGAAGGGAAGGACAAGATTCCACCTGGAGAAGCTTAGGAGCATTGCAAGATACCAGTTTCCTTCTATCGATGCAAACAAAATGTTTCCAACAACAGCTTCAATACGCATATCCAGAAACACTGGAAGAATCAGGACGGTATCAGTCGAAAAATCGCTGATTGCAACTTTGAGAGCTGGAGATGGCCTTCTGACCTTCACGATAGATGGAGCTCACCGTTTGTTGAGGGCGCTTCCAAAAGAAAGGAACAGAGTTGTGGTCAACGATGAAAGCAGACCATTCAACATGGCTGGCAAGAACGTCTTCTTCAAGTTTATCCTGAGATGCGACCGGAGTATAGTTCCTGGTAACGAGACTCTTGTTGTTGATTCTGAAGGAGATCTCCTTGCAATCGGTAAGGCTACAGTATCAGGATCAGAGATGTTATTGATGAAGAGGGGCGTAGCGGTAAAGGTTCATGGAGGGATTTCTCATGCCTGATTCTTCTCCAGAGCGTTATTTCCTTTCCTCTGCCCGGATAATGATACCAGTAAGATTGCGATTAACATCATCGCTCCACCTATAATCATTGGAACAGAGAGCTTTTCCGAGATGAATATAACGGAAGTCAGCACTGCAAATATCGGTTCACCCACGAATATAATACCGGCTACCGAAGGTTCTACAACTGCAAGCGACTTCGTCATCACAAAGATAGCGAGCGACCCCGCGAATATTCCAGTAAACAAAATAGAGAAAATTACGAAGGTATTTATCACAACGTGTTCCCCGGGAATGATTGGCCACAGGGCGAACGAAAATACAGCGACAACCAGCAGCTGATAGAAGCTGAAAACATAAGTGTCTACTTTTACAGTATACTTGGAAAGATAGGCTAGCTGAAATGCATATGCAAATGCACAGACCAGAGTCAGGACGTCACCAAACCAGGCTAGGGGTCCGGAAAATGAACCGGTTGAGGTGAGAAGAAGTCCAGAAAAAGCGACGATTGAAGATATAATGACTATTCTTCTTACCCTGTAATGCAGGTATACGACAGAAAGAATGGGCAGAATAATCACGTATAACGAAGTTATCAGCCCGGATACCGCCGCCCCAGTATATAGAAGACCGACGGTCTGAAAAACGTAGCCTATCATGAGATAGAATCCAGCCCAGAAACCGTATTTTATGCTCTCCCTGCTGAGAAGATCCTTCTTTCTCAGGATGAATGGGACAAAGACCAGGGCTGAAACAAGAAATCGAAAACCAAGAAAAGGCATTGGGCTGATATATTGCAGCGAGACCTTTATCAGTGGAAAAGTAGCTCCCCAGAAGAATGTTATCAGTATGAGAAGCAGTATGAATCGTATTCTGCTGTTCATTATCTCGAGAAGAGAGTAGCTACAATGGACGGTTTTGAGAGGAACAGCGAAACTACAACCTTTGACGGGAAGTCAATATCGCCTCTGCTGTTGATAAGATCTATGCTCTCTGGAGCTGAAACGGCTTCATAAATTCTGTTGAACTTCCTGTCGCTGATTCCAGAGTAGATACGATGAACTATTCCGTCAAACCAGAGCTCTTTGCCAAGTTCCCTTTTCCATCCTTTCTGATACTTTGATAGTTTCTTCTCTGAAAAATCTTCATCCTTTATAGCCTCAGAAATAGCTGTGGATGCATGAATGGACGAGACCATTCCGGTGAAAATACCGCCTCCGCTTAGTGGTTTGACAATTCCTGCAGCATCTCCAACCAGTAGAGCCCTCCTGGTGAATGTCTTCTTAAGGTACTTTATTGGTATGCTTCCTCCGTTTATACCAACAATTTTGTCCTTACCAAACTGCCCATTTATCTTGAGAAAATGCCTGTATGCAGGCGACTTGTATGAACCAACTCCTATCCTGGAGAGCTTACCGCTGGGAGTTGCCCAGGCGAAAAAACCATGGGATGCCTCTGACCCAATGAATACGCTAACACTGTCCTGATCCTCCATCTCGTAGGCAGAATCCACCTGATAACATGATACTACCTTACCCGGCCTGGTTTCGAACAGACTCTTCCTGATTATGCTATTTATGCCATCCGCACCGACAACAATACTTGCTTTTTCTTCCTTCTTCTCGCCATTTTCTCTGTACTGCACAATCGCGTGATCTTCTGTAGTTTTAGCCCCTATCGCTTTTGAGTTGATTGCAAAATCCGCTCCGGAACCTATTGCCATCGCTGCGACGTCTTTGTCAAATCTATCTCTGTCCATGACGATAGTCTTCTCACTCTTTCCAATGTGGATACTCTTACCATTCGGAAAAAACACATTTGCGCCAGAGACTGTGTTAACCTTGGACCTCGATTTTGCCATTTTGAATACTCTTTCAGAAACAAGACCAGTGCATTCAACCGGTTTACCGACCTCTTTGTGTTCCTCCAGTATCTTGACCGAATACCCAGACCTGGCGAGCAGGTGACCAAGATAAGAACCTGAGGGACCGGCACCCACTATCAAGACATCGAGCACCGCACTTCATCGAAATTTGGCATAAAATCTTTGCACCGTTCTACATCGCCACTGGTGCAACTGCAGAGTGAAACCTCGCACAGTAAGAATCTGCGACAGATATGAAATGAATAATATTTCTAGAAAAACTGATCAATTATGTCACGCTTTTCTCTAAAATGGCAGGATTAGAAGATATATTTATGAGCAGATTTAAATTAACCAGACGGTCTGATTGATACAAAATGCCAGTTTCCATAACATTCAACGTTGATCCTGATCTTCTCAAAAGATGTACGGAGATTATCGGGGAGCCTGTATTCGTGGACAGGGACGGTAAGGAGGAAATAGAGGTAGTTGCCACTAAGTATTCTCTCAACCCCAACACGAAGCTGATTCAAAGCATCTTTGCAAGTCTGGATGGTCTGAATCTCAAGGACATCCCGGGGAACGTGACTCTATGCAATAATCCGGGAGCTTTCGCAGATTCTGCTGCAGAACAGGCCTTCGCCCTGCTCCTGTCAGCTCTGAAAAAGATATTCTATCATAATCAGAGAACTCACAAACGCATATTCAAGAAGGAACCGGTAGGCACGCTCAAAGGAAAGACCATTGGCATCTTCGGCTTCGGTGGAGTGGGTTCAAGAGTCGCAAGGATCGCTAAGACATTCCAGATGAATGTAATCGCATTTTCAAGAAATCAGAAGGAGGACCCGTATGTGGATCAGTTCGCAGCTTCTGCCGCGAGACTGATAGCACAGTCAGAAATACTTGTAATCTGCCTGCCCCTAACGAATAGCACTCGCAATCTGATTAACAGCGAGGCACTGAACATGTTCACTGGTAGCATTATCTTGAACATATCGAAGGCGGAAGTGGTCAACAAAGCGGATATTTACTGGTACCTCAAGAGATTCCCTGAAAAGATATATGCCACAGACGTGTGGTGGAATGAGCCCGCGATAGTAGACGATGTTCCGGAGAATTGCGTTTTTACCCCACATGAGGGGAGTGAAGTCCCTGGAGATTTCAGCGAGGCGGTCCTGATGGCATGCAGGAACGTGAGAAAATATCTTGATGGAGCAACTGAAAACATAGTTGATCCATATGAATACTATAAGTGAAGCACTTATCGCTTCCTGAGCCTTGAAGCTATGTAACGTGAAGCACGCATTACCACCATATTCCTGGTGGTATCAGGTAAATATTCAAGGAAAAGATGACTGAACAACTTCTTTGACGGATCGAACATATCACAGTGTAGCTCGTACCTGTCCGCGTATTCCACCAGGTGAACGCAGAGCGTAGACCCGTCGATGGAGGCACGCCAGTCCCCTTCCTGACCCTTCATCATTCCAATTGACCTTTTGAAAAACCCGCTCTGTTCAGGTGGCGGGAGAGATGAATTCTCATCCTTGCTTATAATTACGATGTTATGAACAAGAGCGAGTGCAGCTGCAGTATTCCATGAATTGAGGAAATCGCCGGACTTCAAATTATTATCAGAAACTATCCAGGGTTCTTATGTTTGCCGATTCTTCTGTTCCCTTGACCCTTGCTTCTCCCTTTATTCCACCCTGAACCTGCAGCGATAAGCCCTCAAGCACTCTATTCAGGGTTTCGCTCACTCTTCTGGAATAATACTGCCAGTCAGGAGTGAAGGTGAAAGGTTGCCCCTCAATATATGGTTCGACCTCTTGCGGACTCTTCCTGCTGTTAGTCACTATCCAAGATACCTTCATGCCCGAGACGAAAGTTTCACCCATCTGTTTGAGTTTCCTTGCAATCCGTACATTCGCCATTGAGCTGGAATTTGCATATTCTCGTTCTTCTCTCACAGATCTGGAAATGACAAGCTTCGATATCGGTATCGACTCATCACCTCTTGAGACCTTTGAAACTATATCCTTTGAATATTCTATAGCTCCATCCGGATCTCGATTCATGATATATTCAAAAACCTTTGACTGCGCCTCACTCTGCATGTCGAAGGAATCTGTGCGCCTTACTTCGTAGCCCCTAACAAGAACTGAGCCTTCCTGATCTTCTGGATATACTATTTTGCCGACGTAACGCTTCTTGGCTCCATGGGAAAAGAACGGATCCATGACTTTCTCAAATTCCAACACAATTCCCTCTTCAGAGGAGAGGCGAGTGCTGAGTTCTTCACCGAACTTTACCGTTTCAGCAACGTTTGGCATCCCTGATTCAATGAAGACGGAATCAGTATCTCCATATATCACACGAAGACCTGATTTTTCAAGTTTATCCATCACATTCTGTATAGTATTCCTTGCGTAGTGTGTAACAGATGAGCCTATCTCAGGATTAGTGAACCTGTAGAAAGAGGATGCAAGGACACCGTAGAATGTATTCATGAGAATCTTCATTGCGCCCTGGACTCCGTCTAGATATTCTCTTTCGCTGATAGAAGGAGCATCTTTCATTGCTTTCTTGACAACGTCCCTCTGTCTCATTAGGTCCTTCAGAATCTTAGGTACCAGACCCTCCTTCTTTGACGGGTCCAGATACCTTACACCATTTGGTGCAGTTATTGTTCCGTCGGGACTCAGTGTGGTGAAGCATATGTTGTACTTTATGATCATCGAAGGATACATGCTCTTGAAATCCAGCACAACAACGTTAGAATACAGTCCTGCACCTATCGAACGCACATAACCACCCTCTATCGGAGCAGACTTGTCAAGAATGGAGGTCATCCTTACTCCTATGTTCATCCTGTCCGCCTCTCTTATCAGGATCGAATCAACGTAATTGCTCGTGCCTCCATTGGTTACATCGTCGAGGGGTAGTTTGGTTACAGTCGACATGAAAAGATTTCTGTCAACTACTCTCAACTTTTCATAAATTCTCAGTGTAAGATCTGCATCCTTGATGCAATATCTGATAACATCTTCACGCCTGTTCTCCCATTCTTCCTTGATCTTCAGACGATCTACATTGTCCTTCCCTTCGTTCAGGAGTTCTCTTGAGACAGCATTCAATGTTTCTGACTTCGGGTGAAGTATCTTCTTAACGTTCCACCAGACATCGCTTATAATTCTTCCATGCATGCGCCAGTACCTGTCCTGAACTCTATGAGGAGAGGTGTAATCTCTAGCAAACGCCGGAGAAATTCTGTATACCTTCATTCTCTCCACGAGAAGAGGCAGGTCATAGCCGTCCACGTTGTATCCAATGAGAATATCCGGATCCTCATGGTTCACGAGCCTGATAAAATCCCTAAGCAGATCTGGTTCCGGACCGGTCAGGCTTCCAGATTTCCTGACATCACCAATCGCGAGAGACCAGCCTATTACCAGGATCTGCCTGGTTTCTATAATATTCTCAATGTCGAAACTCAGGATTTTTGGTGACAGGTTATAATCTTCCGCGTTTCTTATGTCATCGGCAATCATTACAATGTCGGTTGTGAAGTTATCCGACTCCTGTTGATCCAGATGCCCTTCTACCTCTACACATGCTCCAAGGTTGAGATCGTAAATGAACCTGTGGTGAAACGGGATATCTGCAGCTAACACCTCAACCGGAGCTCCCGATCTGAGTTCCGGTACTTTCCATGGAGATTTGATGTATACCCTGGTTACTTTCCTCTCCCTTCCATCTACCCATAACACCTTGTCCTCGAACTTGACAAACTGTTCATTGTTCCTCAGTTCTGCCAGATAGGAATCCGGTGGCTCAACCAGGTCGTAATATGGTTTGAACCCCTTAAACAGCGCAGTGACCGAACGGCCATCCACGGTCCTGCCAAATAGTTCCACTGCAACATCCTCCCTCCTGTAGGAGGCGGCAAACAATCTGAAAGAAACGCGCATTATGAGGTAATTGCATTCTATCTATATTGAGGTTCCCAATCTAATGGAAATTATTCACTGCCTTTTGACAGGAACCAGTCTTTCTCTGATTCCAGATCAGATCGCAATTCAACATATCGTCTCTTATCTATTTCACCATTTACAAGCTGCATGTCTATGTTTCTGAGCCTTTCGTGAAATTCTAGCAGTCCGGTCTCCCTGAAATTTATCATAAAGGCTTGTAGATCTTTGTAAAAACTCCTGCCAAGGTCGGTCAGTCGATATTCCACTTTCGGCTTTCTCGAGCCTGTTACCCATATCCTTTCCACAATTCCGAACCTTGTTAGGTCTTTAAGATGTCGATCGACTGCCTGTCTTGTCATGTTAAGTGATGAGGCTAACTCATTGGGAGAAGTCGATCTTTCTATCAGTGAGATGACCCTGGTCTTGCTACTTGAAGTCAAAAGATGGACGACGTCAATCATTTGCAAACGAGTGTTTAACTACATATCAACTTTTTTGTTGATCAGAAAAACCTTTTTCGTGATTCGATCAACTTAAATCTTGAGTGAATTAAATAATTCATTCACAATAAATATAAATAATCCCCGGTCATTGGCATTTGATTGCTATGGATGAAGACCTGAAAGAGAAGTTGAGGAGGAAGCTGGAATCGGGTGAAATTACACAGGACATATTTGATGAGATGGTTACCCGCTGGTCACAGGTATTTGGCGTAGAGCGTAACGGTGAGAAAGAAAAGGATAATGCACAAGAGGATGCAAAGGAGACGGAAAAACCAAAGAACGGCAACAGCAGAAAGCAGCTGATTTCTGTTTGGGGGTCAGGGAATTTCAGTAACGTAGATGCTGAGGAGTTCAGGGTGTCCGGAGGATGTAAGGTATCAGGAAATGTTTTGGTGGACAAGATGTCAGTTACCGGAAGCGCACATGTTTCTAGGGAGATAGTGGTTAAGGATAAGCTTTCAGTCTCGGGTGCGTTGAAATCTGACTCATATATTAACGCAAATGCGGTTGATGCGTCCGGGTCAGTGAGTGCTGAAAAACTTCAGGCAACAGACGTCAACTGTTCCGGTGCGATTAGAATTAAAGGAGACGTCGATTCTACCTCGATAAATGTATCCGGCCTCGTCAAGATGCAGAATCTGAAGTGCAGCGTGATGAAATGCTCCGGAGCCTTAATCGCAGAGAATGTTGATGGCTCGAACATAACAGTAAATGGCAAGATTGAAGCTGAAGTGGTAAAGTCTGTAGATTTTGAACTGACCGTAGGGGTTGGGGGTGGGTCTATAGGTACCCTGGATGCAGAAAGGGTGAAAGTGAGGAGAAGGAGGATGTTTTTCAGGACACCGATGGCTCAAATCAAAGAGGTGAAATGTAAAACAGCGGATCTTGAAGCGGTAAGTGCAAAGTCAGTCATAGGTGACGACATTGTGATCGGTGATTTCTGTGAGATTGATTACGTGGAAGCTAACACGCTCAGGGTGTCTGAAGGTGCTACGGTGAAGGAGAGAAAGATCCGATGAATCTTTTCGATTCGGGAATTTGCGTGATTTACTTGGAAATGTATTTGCAGAGTAAGCGAATGACCCCTTTCCGGTGGAATCCATGAGTGACTTAGCAATCGACGTAAATGATCTTAGATACACATACGGCGGCAGCAAATATGCTGTAGACGGCATTTCCTTTCAGGTAAAGGAGGGCGAAATATTCGGGATGCTTGGACGCAATGGAGCCGGCAAGACCACCACCATAAGGATTCTCTCCACCCTGCTGAAGCGATCTTCCGGGGAAGCCTCTGTACTCGGGTTGGATCCTAGCACAGCTGGAAATAAGCTAAGATCACGTATCGGGGTAGTGCTCCAGGATGAATCATTTGATTTTACAACCGTAGAAAAAGCACTGGATCTGTATGGATTCATGTGGAGAGTTGGGAAGGAAGAAAGAGACAGAAAAAGAGAGGAACTCCTCAAAACATTTGAGTTGACGGATTTCAGGAAGAAGAGGATGTGGGACCTGTCCGGTGGCCAGAAACGCAGGGTGCAGGTTGCGAGGGAGTTTATGCATGACATGGATCTGCTGTTTCTTGACGAACCTACCGCAGGTCTAGACCCAATAGCCAGGCGCAACATACTTGACATGGTGAAAGACCTCACAAAAGATGGTCTCAGCGTACTATTTACCACACATAATCTGGAAGAGGCGGATTATCTCTGTGAGAGAATTGCTATTGTCAACACAGGGAAAGTGGTGGCCAACAACACAGTATCCGCACTCAAGACCAGTTACAGTGGTCTCAAGACCGTGGAGGTTAAACTTTCGGGAAGCCAGGATAATATTGAGGAGTTGTTGAACATGATAGATTCTGGAACAGTTGAATATCCGGAAACAAATGATATGCCGTACAAGGTCGTTACATCGGACCCACAAAGGGCCATGCAGCAAATAGTCAGTCTTGCAGTAAGCAGATCGCTACAGATTCAGTGGTTGAATGTCAGGGCCGTATCCCTTGAAGACGTGTTCATCAAGACTGTGCAGGAGGAGGCCTAGATGAATATCATAAATTCATATCGTCTGATGATTCGAAATGTCAGGGTGAACATCGATCCGGGCACTCTGGTATTCCTTGTTCTCATGCCCACAATTTACCTTGTTTTCATGGGATACATGTTCAGCACTCTGATCAACGGTGTTGCAGTCTCTTCCACAAACGTCAGTTACCAGGAGTTCCTTTCACCGGGCATAATAGCATTCGAAACTACAACCGCTGGCGTTGTAGCGGGTGGCCTTCTATGGTCTGACAGAAGGTATGGGATGTTTGAACAGATCCTGTCCAGCCCTTATTCCAGATCAGAATATCTTTTCGGAATCATACTGACCACTATTGTCTTTGGATTTATCGGTTCAGGAGTGATGCTCGGAGTTTCAGAATCGGTACTGAAATACACGCCAATTTCTCTGCTTGGTGCAGCAATGATAACAGTGAGCATATTTGTTGGGAGCATTTTCTGGTGCTGCCTGTTTCTTGCGATCGCAGCAAAGGTGAGATCAAACCAGGCTTATAACAGCATAACCATACTCATCATTTTCCTGGCAGATTTTGCGAGCACAGTCTTCTATCCAGTAACCGTCGAAACTCCTTTCGCCCTTAAGGCATTATTCTACTCAAATCCGCTCACCTATACGGCAAATGACGTCAGGGCAGGATATGTTTCACTGATAACCGGAACTGATCTCCTTCAACTGGCAATAATAACGATTGAAACGGTAGTGACGCTTGCAATTGCAACTCTCCTCTACAGAAGAATCCGGGTAGGAATAGGCTGATCTGGGATGTCTCCTTGGCTGAAAAGAGAATTTGAAGTCCCCGTTAAGGCAAGTGAAGAGATAATCTGGAGCCTAATCTCCGACGCAAAGTCCATTCCTAAATACTGGCATGGTACCAGGTGGATTTTGCATGTTGACGGGGATAGATACCGTGTAAGATTCGCATTTCCAGCACATGGGATCATCGATATGGAATACGACCAAGAACGTAGATCTGCCACAGAGACGTATGTTAAGGGACCATTCAGGGGAGTCAAGACGGTATCTGTGAAGAATACAGGAAATAGCGTGAATATCTGCGCCAGCTGGAACATAAAATACAGTTTCCCTTACCTGATATTTGCTCGATGGATGCGAAAACATATGTCCATGGGTACAGCCAATGCACTGAAACGCATCAGGCTGGCGGCAGAAGAAAAGAGTCGCACACATGATACTTCTGCCTAAGCTGAAGAAAAAAGCTGCACGATTCTAGGGCGAAGGTCTGACTTCTGCACCTCCGGAATCAGAGCTGGTTTCCATTGCCATAAATTTAGGAAGTACCACGAATGCGAGTACTGTAATTGGAAAGACAATTATTCCGATATAGAAGAGGGTGGAATCCACATTCAGGAACAGAGCAATGAATGCGAATACCGCAGCCATAGCCGGAGTCGCACCACCCAGGAACACCCTTAGAAATGCCATTACCTTGCCATAAATATTTCTCGGTACAATCTTCATCAACTTCGCCTGAAGTGGTATATTGATGAACGAGATCAAGACACCAATTGCAAATGAGTCCAGTATGTCTCCAATGGCATTTCTGCTCAGCGAGATATAAATCATCGCAGGTGAAAACAAGACTATCATTGAAGAGATTCTGAATGCAGAATCAATATGCTTCTGGATCCTGCCAACAAGGGCTGCCCCGATTATACCCCCTACGGACAACACTGCGATAAATATTGTGTAGTATACAGCGCTTACATCTAGAACAAGATGGAATAAACCCGAGGAGTATACGTCAAGTGAGACCAATAGCCCATTCAACACAAAACCCACTGCGAGAAATCCGGCTATCTTCCTGATGAATCCAAAAGAACTTGCCAGTTCAGAAATGGCAGTCTTCTTGTCACGTTTTTCTTTCTCTTCCTCGATCGGGAATGATATTACCAGAGAAAATACGGCGAATGCCATCAGCATTATCGGAAAATACTGCCTTAAATACAATATGGAGATCCCGCCAATCGCAGTGCCTATAAGCGTAGAGGCATATCCAGCGCCGGAAATCAAACGGATTGAATTTATGAACTGATCATCCTTGAGATGTTTTTTTGCGGTTGCAGATATCGTGTCGCCTTTCATCATGAGGCTCAAGGAGACAAAGAAAGTTGTTATGTATACTATGGTTAATATTTGACCAAAGAAAAGCAGTGCAATCCCTATAACAAGAAGGAGGGACGCCACCATGCTTAAGTGCGTACTGTTGAACCGATCGATCAGGTGACCCACAGGTATTGCTGTCAGCAGGTCTGCAGCTAGTGAAATCGTCGGCAGGAGACCTGCAAGAAATACAGATTTGTAGACAACTACTATCTCCCAGAGGAAGAAGACCATGAATGAATTGTTTGCAATGCTGACAAGCATCCTCGCACTGAGATATCTGTAGAAGAAAAGAGGTAACCTATCCATCTGCTAAAGAGGATGAGGAGATTTGTTAATTAATCTGCTGTTCTGCATCCAATATGACTGGTTATCCGATTCAGGGGGATCTTGATCCAAGGACAGAGATTTTTAACTATGTAGTATATTCCATTGACGCTGTTCTATTTCGGTGACTGTTTTGACAAGAATGCAACAACTGATAAAGGAAAACGATGATTACAGGAGCAAGGTACTAAACCTACAAGCGTCGGAAAACAGGATCAGTCCTGATGTCAGGGATGCACTGTCGAGTGATCTTGCTTCCCGTTACTCTCACCTCATGGATGACGGAAACAATTCTTATGGAGGTAACTACATTTTTGAGGATATCTACAAAAGCGTGGAGGAATCAACGTGTAGGCTCTTCGGTGCCGAATTTGCGGAGATCAGACCAATTGGCGGCCATATTGCGTTGCTTGCATCTATTCTTTCCACGACGAAGAAAGGAGATACAATTTACGCTATTTCACCGGACGCGGGAGGGTATCCGGGTTATATGCCTGATTTCATTCCGCGTATGTTCTCGCTCAAGGTGCGTTATATCCCATACGATGTGGAAACACAATCTATCGACTATATCGCCCTGGACGCTGAGGCTAAAAAAATTCACCCGGCTGCGATTATTCTTGGGCAGTCCGCGTTTGTCAAACCATACGACATGAAGAGGATATCGGAAATAGCCAGGAACCTTGACACCTCAGTTCTATATGACGGGTCCCATGTTATGGGATTGATTGCAGGAGATCGATTTCAACCTGATGCTCTTCGTTATTCTGACATCCTGTTTGGTTCAACACACAAGTCATTCTTTGGCCCACAGGGTGGTATCGCATTGACTAACAATCCGGATCTGCGGGAGTTGATCGCCAAGAATCTCACCTGGATGACCATGGATAATATACATCTTAACAGAGTAGCTGCCCTTGGCGTCGCGATTGAAGAAATGCTTCGCCATGGTAAGGATTATGCTGCATCACTATCGCAGAACTCAGCCAAGATGGGGAAAGCATTACATGAGGAGGGAGTTCCCGCACTCTTCTCACCATGGTTTAGCAAGTCTCACCAGGTTCTGCTTGGAAAATTCCAGAATATGGACAATATAAGATTTTCAAAGCTACTTGAAAAGAATGGTATTATCGTTGATCGGGATGGTAGAATTGGTCTATCAGAGGCTACAAGAATGGGCCTGGAGCGGATAGATGAAGTTGCAGCATTGATTGCAGCTGCCCTGAAGGGAGATAATGTATTAGAGCGTGTTTCCGATATAGTATCCTCTCTGACTATGCGTTACTGGAAGTGAGATGATGAAGGTTTTTGAAGCAATGACCAAAAAGGTTATCACGCTGGATGTTGAGACCAATATATCTGAAGCTCTCGCAAAGATGCGGGATAACAATATACACACCATACCGCTTGTAAAAAATGGAAAGTACGTAAGCGTGCTCTCTTACCGAGAGATCTTGAGGAGAAGGAGTATCCAGCCTAGCTCCAAGGTACTGCATTTTTCAGTTCCCTCGCCTGGACTCGAACAGGACTGGGATCTCATGGATGCGGCGAGGAAGCTCCAGGAAAGTGGCCTGCTGGCGCTTCCTGTGCTGAAGAAGGAAAAAGTCACTGGCATTCTATCCAGGACGGACCTCATGCAACACCTGGGGGAAATTTTCAACATAAGGAATCTCTCATGCGGAGACCTTATGACTGCCGATCCTGAGAGGGTCATGGATTCAGATTCAGTTGAGAGTGCAGTTGATAAAATGCGCGGTCAGTCTTCCTCTGAAATCCCTTGTATCGACGAAACTGGAAAATACACAGGGCTAGTAAGACTGGAAGATACTACCAAAGAGACGGTCAGCAGTGGTCAGAAGCTGAGGTCCGGACAGTATCCTTCCAGGAGAAAGGTTGGACCGATCACCTGCGGGTCAGTTGCGAGGGTAATGACTCCCCTCAGGATGGAGAATAAGCTGGAAGAAGCGTCGGATCTGATGTCAAAAGAGAGAGTTCACGTTGCACCGATTGTTGATTCGACCCAGAAGTTGGTCGGGATAGTGGATATGAATGTGATAGTGGACGCAGTAGCAGGTAGTTCCGGCACCGACGGGGTACTGGTGAACCTCAGCGGCCTTGAGCCGGGTGAAGAAGACCTGTATGATGTAGCATATTTTCTCGCGGACAAATTTCTTCAGAGATTTCACAGACTTACTGGTCTCAAGAACGGCACCCTGAACATCAATGTGCAGAAGTACAAAGGCGAAGGAAGAACAAAATATTCCGTCAGGACCAGACTGCTTTCCGGCCGGATATCCATGGCTGTCGACTCTCACAGCTGGAATTTTGCTGAATGCATTTCGGAGATATTTGACGATTACGAAAAACGATTGACAAAGAAGAAGGAGAGAAGCTGAATGAGCGGAGAACTGATAGAAGATCTTTTGGAAATTGCGGAAAAGAAGAGCAAATACGCTGAAGTGAGATACATGGATGAGACTGCATCCGGCGCTCTCTTCAGGAATGGATCCTTTGAAGGTGCATCGACACAGAAATCATCCGGTTATGCGGTAAGGGTTCTCAACAACTCAATTGCGATGGCCTATTCGAATTCAGAAAAACTTGATGAAGCAAAGAAGGCGGTTGAGGTTGCAATCAGGCAATCAGAACACCCCGGAAAATCCAAGATAGTTACCTCAAGCGATGGTAAGAAGGAGTGGATTGTATCTGGAAAAAAGAAGGTGGAGGATTTTTCGCTTGAAGATAAGATCTCGCTCCTCAAGGGATATGATTCCCTGATGGAGGATCTCGGATCAAAAGTCAGGAGAAATGTTCTTTCTGATCATAAGAAGAGGCAGCACTTTGTCAATACTTCAGGCGCAGATGTCCGTGGGGATTTTTCACGTGTGAGCTACATTTACTTTGCAGGGATCCTTGAGACCGGTGAGTTTGAACAGACTACCGGGCACTATGGCTCTACAAGTGGTTACGAGTATCTTGACGGATTGAACCTTGAACAAAAGATCAGGGAAGATATTGATGCCATCAAGGGAGCAATGCACTCTAGGAAGATGCCGGCAGAGAGGATGGACCTAGTGATCGGACCGGAGATCTCTGGGATAGTAGCGCATGAATCCTGCGGTCACCCCACAGAGTACGATAGAATAGTAGGCAGGGAGGGAGCGCTCGCAGGGGAATCTTTCCTGACCGGGCAGACATTTCCAGTAAAGGTAGGATCTGAAGTGCTCAGCGTCATAGATGACCCGTCGATGAAGGGCAGCTACGGCTTTTACGTATATGATGATGAAGGGATACTTTCAAGGAAGCGATATCTGTACAGACATGGTTATACAGACGAGTTTATCCACAATAGGGAAAGTGCAGCAGCCCTCGGAGTTGAACCAAACGGGGGCGGAAGATCCTCAGCCTGGAACCGGGAGCCTCTGCCGAGAATGAGCACCACTTACATTGAACCGGGCAGCCACACCTTCGAGGATCTTGTTTCTGATGTCAAGAACGGTGTCTTTATCAAAAACTTCACCGAATGGAATATAGATGACATAAGATTAAATGAGAAATACGTCGGCAAGGAAGCATACAGGATTTCGAACGGCGAGTTGAAGGAGCAGGTAAGAAGACCCGTTATCGAAACAAACACGATCAATTTCTACAGCTCAATCGACGCGGTGGGGAAAGAGATGGACTTCTTCGCGGGCATGTGCGGGAAAGGAGACCCTGAGCAGGGAGTCGACACCTGGATGGGCGGACCCAACGCCAGGCTAAGAGACATGTACATACAGTGAGGTGATTATGATGGAAGTAACTGACAGGATTTACAAACTGCTGGAAAAGAGAGATCTGAGCGACTTTGTTGTTACAACTACTGATACGAATACGGATCAGGTTAGATTTTCTGCCGACTCAAAGGATCTGTACAACCACTGGGAGGAGGTCGCAGCAAGTATCTTCATCTCAAAGGGTCAGCGCCTCTATTCCACTACTATCACGGATCTAGAGTCACCGGGGAATGAAATAGATGCTGCAGTCTCCATTATGCAGTCATTGCCTG
The DNA here is from genome assembly GCA_046704325.1 of Thermoplasmataceae archaeon. Lineage (GTDB taxonomy): Archaea > Thermoplasmatota > Thermoplasmata > Thermoplasmatales > Thermoplasmataceae > UBA582. The sequence continues at coordinate 20,024 of JBJKSG010000035.1, read as the reverse complement.
AAAACAAGAATTTTTACGGGATTAGCAACGAGAAGCATTCTTATTCTGGTTTGAAAACATACAGGAAGATTGGTGCCAATATCGGTGACGCTGCAGATGCAATGATTCATGGGGCATTTGAAGCAGGAGCAGATAGAGTTTCCGGTCTGATTTACGATGAGTTTTCATCTGTGGAGATCAAAACGCAGTCAAATGAGGTCTCCTACACAAAGGGTGGACTCCACCTGCTGATCAGGGCTTTCATAGGAGACAAGACTGGCCAGGAAGCAACCCACCTCGGTTTTGAAAATTCAACACTGGGCAATCTTCCAGAGGAACTCGGTACTCATGCCGCGGAAACGGCTAAGCTCTCTTCTAAGGTGGTAGAAGGAAAACCCGGGAAATACAGGGTAATTATGGGTCCCCATCTTCTTGGAAACCTCCTCTCGTACGGTAGCTCCTTATTCTCCGCGTACAGCGTTGATTCGGGTGTTAGCTGTTTCGTGGATAAGCTGGGACAGAAGATAGCTTCTGAACATGTTAACCTGCTAGATGATCCTCTTAACTTCCATGGGGATGGCGCCGTGCAGGTAGACGAAGAAGGTACCCCTACAAGAAATACTTCCATCATCGATAATGGATATCTGAAAACCTATCTGCATTCCTCTTCTACCGCGAGGAAATTTGATTCCAAGACAACAGGTCATGCAGGGGTCATAAGACCGCAACCGTGGCAGCTAAACCTGTCTCCGGGAAACAGGGGTTGGGAAAAGATGCTTGACGAACTTGACAGTGGCCTCCTGATCAGGAATGCCTGGTATACCAGGTTCCAGGATTACAGGAACGGAGTCTTTTCAACTGTGCCGAGAGATGGGATATTTACCGTGGAAAAAGGTGAAATTACAGGTTCAGTCAAGGGGATCAGAATAAGTGATTCTATCCCAAATATACTCCTCAACACTAAGGAGGTATCCAAAGAACAATATAATGTAAAATGGTGGCAGGAAATTGACCCATCATTTATCCCTTATGCAACAGTTGATGGAGTGACCATTTCCAAATCGTTCTGAATAGGTTGAAAGCTTTTCCTTACTCTTTCAGGTATTTCAACGCCCTGGTGTATATATCCAGATATTCCAGGCCTTTCTTGACTCCAGTAGTAGCTTCCGGGTAGTTTATGCTGAACAGGAGCTTTTTCATTTCCTCCTCCCTACCTAAGCCGATTATCGGGGAGGCGAGTTCAATGAAACGCGACATATACCCGGTGCCCGCAAATATCTTTTCCAGCATTGCGAGAATCCTGCCGAAGTCTTCATAAACAAAGGCACGGGTATCGGGATTCTGCGTAGCACTTGCATAAGGAAACATGCAATCCTGTCTCGGAACCGTACCGTTATCTATGCTTTCTCTTATCCTGTTATAATTTTCCTGCCCGTTGATAGCACCGAGAGCTTCTATCAGGTAATGCCTGGATTCGTCAGTCTTGCTCTCCTTTATCTTTGCAAGCAGGATCTCCGGATCGTTGTAGACAACCGCTGCTGCATATGCGAGAGAGCGCTTCAGGTTCGGATCATATGACTCGTAGCTGTCAAATTTCTTCGCAAGTGCAGCTGCAAATTCCTTATCCAGGAGAGAGAGATAATACCTGATGGTACCGCGGGAAACCGTGGTAACAAACTTCTCATCTCTTTTAGGCTCGCCTAGTTCTGCGTTGAATTTTCTGAGTGATGTTATAAACAATTCTCGTATGGTCTTGTTGGTTGGATCAATCAGGAAGATACCGTAAAGGTTGTTTGCAACCGATCTCATTATGAACGGTTCCTTTTCTTCAATGAATGCATTCACGATCTTTACAAAATCCTTCAGGGAAGTCTTTCCGGCCATGAATAGATTCTCTGCATCGTTGAGGATCGACCACTTGTCCAGCACGCTAATCGTACCAAGGTGGTTCATCATGTTCTCAAGTAGTTCCGGTCCGTATTTCGTGCGATAGAAGCCAGTTGCCTGCGAATCTACTTTTACAAAGCCTTCCGCAGGTATATCCATATCCCGGGATTCAAAAAGGATTGGTTCAACTCTTTCTTTTCTGTGCACTATCACGGGAATTGGCCACAACTCATCGTCTGTTTTACCCAGCAACGTGAACTTTTCCTGGTGCAGCCTGATCGTGTTTCCGTTCCTGGTCGCAGTAATAAGAGGATATCCTTTCTTGGTGATCCATGCACTCATTATTTTTGAAACCGGTTTGTTGGAAACCGCCTCAAGCTCGGTCCAGAGATCAGATCCGGAAGCGTTCGAGAAAGAGAATTTCTTCAGATAAGATCTGATTCCGTCCCTGAAGATATCTGCTCCCAGAAATGATTCAAGCATTCTCAGTGTGTTTCCCCCTTTGCCGTAACTTATCTCATCGAAAATCTGCGAAACCTCTTCCGGGGAATTGACAGTTACATCGATCGGGTGCGTACTGCTGAGGGAATCCCCATAAAGTGCACCGCTCTTCTCCTGACTCACAAGATCATTAAGGATCTCATACTCAGGATGCAGTTCGTTAATCGTCTTGAAGGCCATGAAAGTCGCGAAGCTCTCATTCAGCCAAAGATCATTCCACCACTTCATTGTGACGAGATCGCCAAACCACTGATGAGCGATCTCATGAGCGATGACCTCCTCAATCGTGCTCTTGGTTGAGAGACCAACCTCATCATTAACCTGCAGCAGTCTCTCCCTGAAGGTAATTGCCCCCCAGTTCTCCATTGCGCCCGACGCATAATCGGGAACGGATATCAGATGCATCTTCGGAAGCTGGTACGGAATGTCGAAGTATTTCTCATAATACTGAGTGCTTGCAATTGCCGAATTGATTGGAAAATCTGTTGAGTAGAAGGTACCTTTCGGAGCAGCGAGTATCATATCCTTTCCTCCCAGTTTGCCTGTCTTTGTTTCAAAAACACCAATGCCTATGTAGAGAAGATATGTGGACATTGGTGGCGTTTCCTCGAACTCAATATGTTTTTTGTTTGCAACGAGCGCGGTCCCCTTTGGTGGCATATTTGAAATAGCTTCCATTTCTGGATCAATGCTTACGGAAATTCTGAATTTTGCCTTATAGAGAGGGTTATCCACACAGGGGATGAGCATCCTTGCTCCATTGGGTTCAAACTGAGTGGTAAGGAATTCGCTGTCGTTCAACTTAACTCGATATAATCCGTGGATTGACTCCGAGACCTTAGAGACAAACTCAACGTCAATGTCACAGGGTCCGTTGAAATCACCGGCAATAATGACCTTTTTGTTCTCTTCGTCAATTGTAAATTTATTTTCGACTCCATTGACTTTGAGGGATTTTACAGAAATGTCGACTGCATCGAGTTCCAGCTTCTCGCCCTTGAGGTGCGCGGCTATCCTTTCCTTTCCGTTAACCTCGTCACTGGACTTACTAAATGCAAGATCAATAGCGTAAGACTCGATCTTCATTCTTGAGTATAATGATAATAATATTAAAACTCTGTTCAGATCTGGATTTCGTGACCTTAATAAGACGAGTGGATCAGCTAAATCCTGACAAGAACGCAATAATGGAAGCTTCGGGGATTTTGAGATCCGGAGGGACCGTGGTTTTTCCAACCGAGACGGTTTACGGCCTGGGGGCCGATGCTACTTCCGATTCTGCATGCAGGTCGATTTACAGGATAAAGGGAAGACCAGCTGACAATCCGCTTATAGTTCATTTCGCAGACGTAATGATGATGGAGCAATACGTTATAGTGCCAGACCAGATAAGGCAGATCTCGGAGCTAATTTGGCCGGGGCCAGTGACGTTTATCCTTAAACCCAAAAAAGGGATTTCTGCAGTGCCCAGAGCGAACCTCCCAACTGTCGCAGTGCGAATACCGGCTAATCCTCTCGCTCTTTCCCTTATCGCAGATGCGGGGATACCGATAGCTGCACCAAGTGCCAACCTGTCAACCAGACCCAGTATCGTACAGTCAAGGGATGCAATTACAGATCTTTCCGGAAAGGTAGACTTTATCTTTGATTCGGGACCAACCTTTTTTGGAATGGAATCAACAGTACTTCTACCTTCTAACGGAAGTTACAAGGTACTTCGCCCGGGAGCTATTGGGATTGATCAGCTCGAGAAGATTCTTGGACCAATTACCATGCCAGACGGAAGTGAAGATTCAACCAGACCACAGACGCCTGGAATGAAATACAGGCACTATTCGCCAGAAAAGAAACTCTACCTGGTCGAAGACAGGGCAAAATACACAGAACGAATCAAGAGAACTGGAGAATCCTGTATTCCGATCTGCAGCGATCAGGTTGGGAAAAGGCTCCACAGAGAGTACATATCACTCGGAGATGATGAAAATCTCTATGAAATTGCCAAGAGGTTGTTCCCCGCGCTCCGTTCCCTGGATGATGGCGATTATGATTCAGGTATCATTCATGGTTTCCCGGAGACTGGCATCGGACTTGCTATAATGAATCGCATCAGGAAAGCTTCAATCGGGATCTGAGGAATTTTCGTTCATGCAAATACTTCGTCTGCTCTTCCAACTTCAATAGGGGTGCTCCTGCTACCTATAAGAACTCCCTTTGAGTTTGCAACCATTGAGGATCCAACATAAATACTGCCGAAATTGGCCGTTCCAAGCTTGACGTTTACGTGAAACAAGTGGGATAGAAAATCAACCTCCTCCTCTGTTGCAGTCGGGGTTACCAGCATACCTTTAGGAGTCAACACAGCAACGCTTCCAACGGTTTTAATGCCTCCGATAGAGCTCTTAATCGCCTCTACACCAAGGCAGTCTTCTATCTGCTTAACGCTATTCTTGCTGAACCCGCGGTGAATGAGAGCTGCATGATCGTTAGCAACAATGTCGTTGCCGATTGCATTTATCTTATCTTTGAGTACAAGGGTATTCCTATCACCAAACCCGTTCAATCCGTCGATAGAGGCCATTCCGCTGAAAATCATGCCGTTTGAATTACCGGCCATCATCGACCCTATCAGATATGAATCTGCCAGAACTATCTTATGCACGGGCACTTTCAATGCGCTGGAAATTTTATTCTCTTCCTCGTCCTCGAGAGAGAATGGCGCGTATGCCACATCCTCATACGCTCTTATGTAGACACCAATAAAATCGCTGCTGAGTACCCTGAATTTGCTAATTGGGGTCAGGGGAAAATTACCTCAGCTGTTCCATCCTGAAGTTTTACAACTTTAACGGATATCCTGGGAAGAAGCTTCTTTCTCCCTTTTTCCCAGACTTTCTCATTCACTTTCGGGTCTATCCAAACATCAGTTAAATCCACTTTTGCATGTCTTGCGACATGTCTTCTAATAATCGAAACAGCAGTGTCCGCAGTCCGCATCGCAGAGGATGTCTTAGCGGATCTCAAAGGGATATTCATCAATAATTCAGCCATCACTTCGTCTTCAGCCATTATAAATCACCTAAAGTTTCAGCCAGTTGCGTCTCCAGTTCCTTCTCTTGTTATTCTGGGTGAATCTCCTGTTTGTCTTCATCATCACCCATCCAGGTACCCTTCTGTTGGTCCTGATCTTCTTCATCAGCCTTATCTTTCTACCAGATTCCTTATTTCTGCTCATTTTCCACGCCACTCTATTTTGGATTCCCGCTTGGTAGCGGTCAATTTATCCAGGATGTCCCTGACATCCTGATCGCTTACCATCCTGTTAATCCTTCCCATCCCGGCTAGTTGGATCAACTGGTTTTCTACATTTTCTGCCAGTTCCGGTTTTACAAGTCTGACCCTGCTCAACCTCTCTCTGGCTTCAGGGGTGAGAATCTGTCGGAGTATCTGCTGTTTCCTTGCGCGTTCGAGTTCAGCAGCCCTGCGCTGTTCCTCCACATTCTGTTCGTCTGCTGCGCCATGCTGAAGCTCCTGCATTTTTCTTCGTCTTATTTCAGCAAGTTCATCATCCGAATCCAACTATCTTCACCTCCCTCTTGATCTCTTAATGAATGCAATCACAATAACTTTTTTAGCCTCTCATCCTTTGAAGACTGTTCCTTCAGTACCTCTCTAGAAGCCTTTACCAGGAATGATTCACCACTCGGAGATATAAAGCGTCCACGCTGATCCTTCTTGACGTAACCGAGCGATTCCAGCGTTTCGAGCATGTGCCTCACAATATACCTGCTACCCCTCGCAGGATGGTAGCTTTGAGGGCCACGATCTACGCGCCCACCGTATTCGGCACTCAACTTCGATATCCCGATTGGTCCATTCAGGTAGACTTTCCTGAGCGTAGAGGCCAGTCTTCTATGGTACCAGTCAGGTTGATCCCACGCTTTTTCCCTGTGTATGCCGGCTTTAAGGTATTCAGCCCATTCGGGAACCTTGACTCTGCTGTCTTTCTGTAACTCTTCCTTGACTCTTTCGATCAGTGAATTAACATGAACGTGCCTTATGTCTACCATTATAATTCTGCCCGCTGGAATGTTAAAAATACTTATAACTTTTTCTTATTTGTACAGCGGAAAGCATGCTCTGTATAGCAGTTTTTGGTATTTCCATGCATGCGCAGAGGATCAACCAGAGTTTTCTTTACTTCAGGTATAGGCAGCTATTTGCTTTCCGCTGGCTTTCCTGATACCTTTGTTGATTAGTAGAAGCATCAAGGCTGTGTTGAATAGCGCATCCAAAGATAGAATCAAGGTCGTGTTTGAAAATGAAAAGTAGATAGAATACACAATAAGATCAGAGATGAGCACCGGGGCAAGTATGATCAGGAGTGACCGTGCAAAAGTCCACATCAGGCCCGCATTACCTCCAAAGGAGTCAAAATTGAGGATGGTGGTACTGTCATTAATCCGGGAGCTGTTCTTGAGGAAGTTAACTGTGAGAACGGATGAGAAACCAGTAACAAGAGCTACCTCTATCAGGATTATGGAGAGTGCTGGTACGTGGCCGAAAACAGCTATCAGGATTGCCAGTGCAACTGACATCGCAAAAAAGAGATAGAATGAGACTGCAAATTTGGATCTAATAAAGTGAAGAAGGTCTACAGGAAGAGAAAACATCGATGTTATGCCCCTAGCTTCGGAGATCAACATGACTATCGGAAAGAAGGACGCACTGATAACTGGGAACTCGAGCATTATGTAATAAATCCCGAGAGGGTTGGTATCACCAGCAAGAGATACCGGAACAATTAGTGGGAGAGATAGCACAAGGGGCAGAAATATCATTATTGAGTTCTGAGGCGATCTGAAGACTATGGCAATATCCTTCTTGATTAGAGAAGAATTAAGGCTCCGTCTACCGTTTGGTTTCCTCTGCCCTCTCTCCACAGCTGATACATTCCTCGTCTCGGTGAAGAATCTCATAAGTGCGCTCCTGGAATATCCAAGCATAGAGAGCGCAACAGCAACGTAAATAGAAATGGAATATATTGACAGCAGGATTGCAGTAAGACCGTGCGCGTAGAAGGACGTTGATGCAACATTAAAAATGGGGACGAACGCGAAGAAGATGGAGAAGTGATCAAACATCGATGAAGGGAGCAGCGAAGGATCGTATATCCACATCTCAAATAGGAAAAATGCGAAGATAATTGCAAGTATCTTGATCGCAGAGAATGCCATCCTCCTTCTGCCTGATCTTTTCTGCATCATACCTCCGGTAGCTAGGAGCACTGCGGAACCAAGACCTAGTCCCATGAGGGAATATATCGCGGTCCAAGCAAGCAGGACAAAGAAGGCTGCAGGGTCCAGGAACAGGATTGAATATGCAAAAGCCGCAGGAATAGTGACAAAGGCTGTTGAGCTTGCGTAGTAGTAGATGAAGCTGAGTGTGAGAGCCAAGTCAAGTCGCACGTTTGGCAACGACATGGATGGGTCAAGAATGTTGCCTGCTTTTACCTGGGAAAAGAAGAATAGAGCGTTATACGCACCGGCTATCAAGAGATAAAAGAAAAGCACTACGGTTACTACTGAAAAGGTCGATGACGCTGGGGCCTCAAAATACTTTATTGCCGATAGCCCCAAGGAGAGCAGAGAGAAAGAGATGACACTTGCAATGTAATTCCTCCGGACAAACGATGTAAGCGATCTCCGCTTTCTTCTAAACCCTTTACGGGTAAATCCTTTCAAGGAAAAATAACGCTGTTCCCTGATTATCAGTTTTGCAAGGGTGAATTCTGAGCTCGTCATCGTTCCATACTCTCAAGCAAGGAATTGACTGTTGGGTTGAGATCCTGGTTGCCGGTTACCTTAAGGAAGAGGTTTTCAAGAGAGCCTGATTCTTCACTGTATTTCTTCTCAAGACTCTCAAAAGTTCCGGAATCTGCAATTTTGCCTTTGTATAGAATCGATAATCGGGTGCAGAGGCGCTCAGCTACTTCCAGGATATGTGTTGAAAATATTATTGTCCTTCCAAGTTCAGCCATCTTTGCGAGGAGATCCTTCAATATCTTCGAAGATCTTGGATCAAGACCATTCATTGCCTCGTCAAGAATGATAATCTCCGGGTCATGAAGTAGTGACCCAATTATCGCAACCTTCTGCCTTGTTCCGAAGGATAGATTGCCAATGTATTCTGAAGCGCTCTCTGTCAACTCAAAAGCCTTCAGGAATTCTCTTTCTCTTCTGGACGCCCGTTCTTCGGGGACTTTACGGATAGAGCTGATAAATGACAGGTATTCAGAAATAGTCATGCTTTCGTAAAGAGAGGGGCTCTCAGGAACGTAACCAGTGATTTCCTTTACATAATTTGTCTCTTCTATAGTGTCATGACCGGAGACAGTGATGTTGCCGGATGAGGGCCTAATGATTGCTGCAATGAGTTTGAGCATCGTGGTCTTACCAGATCCATTTGGCCCGAGAATACCGTATATCTCACCCGGATTTACCTGCAGATCTATTCCGTTAAGCGCGATGGTGTTTGAATAATTCTTTATGACGCTGCGAAGCTCAATCAATCCTTCTCGCACTTACAGATATTTATAAGAACATAATCTTTTCCCGTTTTTTTGCCTGGAAAGTATATTATTGCGTTATTATATGCATTTGGAGATGCTGGAATGCGGACTTGACGAGGCAGGAAGGGGCCCGGTGATCGGTCCTCTTGTTATATCTGTAGTCTGCGCCGATCCTGCTATCCTCATGGAGATTGGTGTGAACGATTCAAAGGTTCTTTCGCCCTCGAGACGGGAAGCACTTTACCATCGGATCAAGGATGTGTCTAAGCACTACAGGATCGAGGTAGTGACCGCGACAACAATTAATTCCAGAATGAGAGAAACCACGCTCAATGAGATAGAATATCAGTACTTCAGATCGCTGATTGACGATTGTGGCAATGATGCATATGTGGATGCTTTTGACGTCGACGAGGAACGTTTATCGAACAGGTTAAGCAGAGACACCGGCTTTACAGTAGTTGCAAAGCATAAGGGAGACCAGCTCTATCAGTCTGTGATGGCAGCATCCATCCTCAGCAAAGTTACCAGAGACAGAATAGTGAGAGAGATATCGTCAGAATACGGAGAAGTCGGATCTGGCTATCCGTCAGATCCAAGAACCATAGATTTTCTCATGAAGGCCCTGGATTCTGGACTGGACGTTTCGAATATTGTACGAGTTGAATGGAAGACATGGAAGGAATTAGTGAGGAAGAGAAAACAGAGGGATATCTACCATTAGATTCATTTTTCATGGTAATAACCGGTTAATTCCTGAGAAATAATTACATGGTTACTAACGCAGTATCTTTGGAAATACGTCAATAAGCGGGAATCCTTACACTAGTGTTATATAGAATTTTAAATTCACCAAAAAGTGACAGTAGAGGGATTACCACGGGATAAAACTGAACAGGCTGACGATTATAACGAGAGAGGGATCTCATTCTTCAACCTGAGAAAATATGCTGATGCGATCCAGAATTTTACCAAAGCTATCAAAATAGTTGGTTCAGACCCGGACTATTACCATAACAGAGGACTTGCTTATTATTCCATGAAGATGATGGAAAACGCGATCAAGGATTACAGGAAGGCAGTAGAGATTTTGCCAGAAAATGCAGACTACCACAACGCTCTTGGCGCAGTCCTTGAGGATACTAATGACTTTGACGGTGCACTTGAATCTTTCAATAACGCGATCTCCCTCGAAGGCGATGTCCCTGATTATTTCTATAATCGCGGCAATGTTTACTGGAAGCTCAAGGACACTGACAGGGCGCTTAAGGATTATTCAAAGGCTGTAGAACTGAATAGTTCAGATCAAATATTCCTTTTCAAGAGGTATCAAGCATATGTCGATCTGGGAAGATTTGATGAGGCACTCGTTGACATCGATGCTGCTGTCGGACTTGCACCGGGCAGCTCATTTTACGTTGCGCATAAGGCTAAGCTGCTTATACGAATGGGACGCAAACCGGAAGCGAGGAAGCTGCTCACAGAATATTCAGAACATCAACCGCTGGATTCTGAGTTGAGTGCACTCCTGGAACAGGCCAAATAAGATTGAATCCTTTATCGCGTGTTGGGTAACTTAAACTCTCTTCTACGCACAAAGAGCGCGATCAGGACAGCACAGATCGAGATTACGAAGAAGATTATTTCAAAATGCAGCAGGCCGATGGTTCCTGCATAAGGAACTAACGAGTCAACCAACCCCATTGGCAATGCAATATAAAGATACAGAGGCCTTCTTTTTGTAGCGGCAATCACCGTAAGGAAACCCCAGGCATAGTGAATCAATATAGATGAGATCCTCTCCAGAATCCCTAGAGACAAAACTGGAAGCAGTTTAAGTGGAGGGTAGAAGAGCGCTGGTTCGACAGCAATGAGCTGGTCGTAAATTGAACTACCAAGCAGATTGGAAGCTATGATCAGATAATCCGCGACCAAACTGATCAGAGTGAATAGGCCGAGAAGAACTGCATTTTCCCAGAATGCAAGAGAGGCACCATAACCATCCGCATCCGTGGACTGGATGCGATTATGCCTGAAGAGATAATGTGCTACCAGGTATGCTCCCAGCACTTCAAAAATTACTGTCTGCATCCCGAGGTAGAGCGCAGATGGAACACTTACGGTACCAAATTCCCCATAAATGAATGAGGAGGTCAACGTCTGTACAACCACTTTCAGAGCAATTGCTCCTGAGTATGCGATCAGAGCGTAGAAAAGAACAACCCATCTGAAATCGTGCCTTCTGCGAAGAAATAAGATAAACGAAATGCATAGTATGATAATGATGGACGGTGACAAAAACACAAGAGGATCAATATTGTTGGTCAAGCAGGCACCTATTCTCAACTATAATCTGATCATCAATATAATTTTGAACTCTCCGATTAGCGCGAAACGCCTTACTTTATAATTTATATTGACTCATGACACTAAACACAGTTATTATATATTGAGATGGACTTCAATTTACCATATGGGAAGCGTTTCTGGTGGGATTAAGTCAGGAGTAATTGCTGGCATCGCATATGGTGTTATCGTGGCAATCATTGGCGTGATAGCGATAATGAGCTTGAAAGCTGAGATCCTTTCCAGCATAGGTACATATCTATCGAAATACCCGACCCTCAAGGTTACTGCCGAGGAGATATACAATCTCGCTGTTGTCATTACGCCTATCGCAGGCATAGTGGAAGGTATTATCGGTGGATTGATTTTCGGGGCCATATTTGGAGTAGTTGAGCATAGATTGCCGGGAAGCACCCCAAAGATAAAGGGAATAATCTTTGGAATATTTCTGTGGATAGTGTTCAGTCTTCTCTTCGGCCTATTGAACCTCGCTGAGTACGGCTTTGAGTATTACGGCCTTTCAGCAGCTGGCGGCCTGATAGCCGCGGTTGTCTATGGCTTCGTACTTGGCGTACTTTATGGAAGATTTGTACCTTCTAGTGAGACCACCCAATCCTGATTTATTTTTTCTGGAGGGGACAGGACGGAAAAGAACTGTCCAATTCATTTTAAAAAATTTTAATTATTCTATAATTATATAGAAAATATGTTCTCTTCTACAGACCTGGAAAATATACAAAATTTTCTTCGTGCAAATGTAGGAGATAGAACAGTTGTAATTGGTGTCAGCGGAGGAATTGACAGCGCGGTTGCCTTCGCAATATCCGCGAAGACTTTCAGGCCGGAAAGAATCAGGGCTATTTTTATGCCTGAATCCCCAGACGAAAATGATCTGAGAGACGTAAGGTCACTTTCTGCTAAGTTTGGAGTACCGGTTGAAACGTTAGACATAGGCGATCTGCTTCACTCATTCATAAAGAAGTTCAACCCTTCAGATAAAGTCGCTATAGGAAACCTGAAAGCCAGGATCAGAATGATAATATTGTATTATTTTGCCAATTCTCTGAATGGACTGGTCTTGGGAACAACCAACCGTACCGAATTCATGACCGGTTATTTCACCAAATACGGCGATGGTGCATGCGACTTGGAGCCGATCATGCATCTTTTCAAGAGTGATGTTAGGGAAGCTGCTTCATTCCTTGGCGTTCCTGAACCGATTATATCGAGACCCCCGTCAGCTGGCCTCTATGAAGGACAGACGGATGAGAAAGAACTCGGAATTTCTTATGACAGATTAGATTATATCCTCAACAAGAGCCTCTTTAATGGGCTCAATCAAGAAATTCCAGAGGAGAAACGGGTAATCGATTTACTTGAAAGTTCGAAACACAAGAGGGCGATGCCCAAGAGCTTGCTGACCGGTGCAGATAGATAATGGCGGTCCAATCGGAATTCCTGCAGGTCAGCCTGATATTGATACTGGCTGCATTTTCAATCCCAATCGCGAGAAAGATATCCGTAGCAGAAGTGCCAATACTAGTAATTCTCGGGTTGATTTTCGGGCCACTCACTAGGATTATAGATTCATCTTATGCCTACGCCCTCTTGGTAAACTATGCAACCGTAGGTCTAGGCCTTCTTGGTATAGTAATCGTTCTTTACGCGGAAAGCCATAAGATCGACTTCAAGATCCTGAGGAAGGAGTTTGCTCGTATCGCTTCTCTCGACACGCTGGGAATGGTTATCACAATTGTTCTTGTTGCATTTCTCTTTTCCGGGCTCACACATGCCCCGCTCATCATAGGTTTCCTCTTTGGCGCAATACTTTCGCCAACCGACCCGGTAACAATAATACCTATCTTCAAGAAACTGCGCGTGAAAGAGGAAGTGTATGGAATTGTTCTTGGAGAGAGCCTGTTTAACGATCCGGTTTCAATCATCGCGGTTACGCTATTCATAGCGCTCATAGTTCCGGGGTCCAGCTACTCCCCGCTGTTCAACGGCCTCACTGGCTTCTTTGGCCTCATCGCTGGATCCGGTGTTTTTCTTGCAATCCAGATCGTTATACCTGCTACAATTGGAGTTGTTGTAGGCTTTGCAATCATTTATCTAAACAGGATTTTCAATTTTGAGAACTTTCTGCTCGGCCTCCTGCTTGGTGTCATCCTGCTGGAGTTTGCAGTATTCACTGCGGTGAGCGTTACGCCATTTCCCGCGATAATCGCCACGGGGGCCATTATTGGTAACTTTTCTGACAAGAGCCTGTTCTGGCAGAGGGAATCAAGTTTCCAGGACAATCTTTCATTCTTAGCACAATCGCTCATTTTCATACTTTTAGGTTCCATGCTTACCCTGAACGATCTCGAATCGTATGCAATTCTGGGCGTTCTGGTTGCACTTGGAATAATATTCCTTGCGAGGCCCGCAGCGGTAATGCTTTCACTGACTGTTGCAGAACTGGGTAAAAGCAGGTTTCACTTGGATGCCATGATGAAGCTGTTTATCTCGTTCGTGGGACCGAGAGGGACCGTAACCGTTGTCCTTTCGACGATGCCGGAGTTTATAGGTCTGACCCTTGGAAACAGCCTGCTTGAACAGTGGGGACCTGTTATTTTCTCTGTGTCGGCACTGGTTGTCCTTACTTCGATCATATTCCTCGCTATCTTTATCCCGGTCTTGTCAAGAAGGTTCTTTCCGGAAGAGATAGAACCATTGCCACAAGCCTAAAGCGGATTTAGCTCGTTCTCTATCTGTGACTCGTCTATGTTAAGCTCCTTCAGGAGATTCTCTCTGTCCTTGTAGAACTTTATGATCATCCTTGTGACATCCTTGTAAGTGATGTATTTCTTCTGTATCATCCGGTTAAGAATGACCTCGCGCAATTGGGCTTCCTTTTCTAGGTCTGATTCAGATCTGCCAGTCCTCTCAGCAATTCTATTCATAACGTAGCTGAACCCTGAATACTGGAAGGTATCGTTCTGGTTATTCCACTTGAAGATGTTATTCAGTACTATCTCGCCGGTCGAAGGATCGAGCCCTGTGATCTCAGATATGGACGTGACCCTCCTGACGATCTTTCCGTTGTAGTTAAGGATAGACTGCATGATAACAACATCGAGAGCGGTTATCAGCGTCCTCGGGATGTTTATCGGCTCAGACTCAAGCCTGTAAATCAGGGTCTTTGGATCATCTGCATGGAATGTTCCAAAACCATACCGGCCCGCAGACATCGCTTGAAATACGGTGAAAGCTTCCTTGCCTCTAACTTCACCGATTACAATGTAATTAGGTCTCTGTCTCAGCGAAGCGGCAAGCAGATCGAACATGTCGATCTCTCCGCCACGCTTTCCTGTGTCCCTGTCAAGGGCACCAAAACCGGGTCTTGTTACCCCAGCTATCCAGTTTTCATGGGGGATGTTGATCTCTCTAGTATCCTCAATGCTTACGACCTTCATCTGGGGTGGTATGAAAAGGAGGATTGCATTTAACAGTGTAGTCTTCCCGGATCCTGTGCCGCCTGCCACCATCATGTTTGAGCCATATTCTGTTATCACCCAGAGATAGCCAAAGAGTTTTGGAGTCAAGGATTTACTCAATACCAGACTGATAGGACTCAGCGGGTTTGCCCTGAATTTTCTTATTGTGAAGGCGGGTCCGTTATTCGTTATATATTTCCCGAAGGATGCCTGTATTCTCGATCCATCGCGCAGGGTTGCATCAATTATCGGGATAGAGATGGAGATGTGCTTACCAGAGTCCTGAATCAGGCTTTTCACATATGTGTTAAGTTCCTCATCATGGTCATACTTTACATTGGTCATTATGTAACCATGTTCTCTATGGAACACAAATACCGGTACCGCTGAGCTGTCGCAGGAAATATCCTCAATGCTAGGGTCCCGCATCAGGCCATCTATCCTGCCGTAACCAACCGTATCTCGTTCGACATAATACTTGACACTCTGCATTTCAGTTCCGACGAGTCTTATATCAAGATCGTCCAGAGCAACCGGGAAATATGTCTCGAAGTCCTTCTTCCTATCTTTGGTTGGTCTACCATTGAATGCAGCTAGATTTATCAGATAGTTTTTCAATTTCGAGATTACGTCCCTTTCCTGTTCATCGATAAAGGGCTCAATCAACTCTAAGTTAATCTCGCCAGTGTCCCTGTTCTGGTACACCCGTGAATAAACTAAGCCAGGCTCAATTTCGTCAAAAGAAAGATCGTTGGGCATGCTGCTCCCGTTCAACTGTATTTCCTGCTTATCAAGGGTTGTTATGACCCTCTCCTTATTTTTCTTAAATAGACCTGCCAACTAAATCGCCCCAATTGCCAGCAGTATGACTACGCTTACTAGAACCAGCACCCCGGCCAGGAAGAATCCTGAACTAATTCTTCCATCTCTGAGAACTCCGGATAAAATACCGGATCCTCCGCCCTGGATAATCATTCCAATGTTGAAGATCTCCTTGATTGAGTTCACATTTGCACCTCCAAGTATTCCGAAACCAGATCCACCATGGGTGCTCCCCAATTGTGGGAGAAAGTCGATATCTAGTACTAAAATAACGAAAAGAAACACGCCGAAGGAAATCATCATCACCATCGTGTAATTCTTCATCTCGGAGAACTTCGCGTTTCTCAAGAGCTGCATCTGTGAGGTGAATTCTGAGACCATTCCCATGACATCGGATATGTTGCTTCCAGACTCTGCAGCCCTCGTTATAATAGTGCCTGCTCTTTCGATGTCCTGTGAATTAAATTTCTTGCCAAAATCTGTCATTGCGTCTTCGACTGGTACACCCCAGGAGATCAAAGCAGCGACACGCTTCACCTCATCAGAAAGGGCCCCATAGTCTGCCTGAGAAGCTCTCACGATTGATTCAGAAATTGGCATCCCAAAAGTTGTGTATTCTGCTATATCTCTTAAGAAATCAGAAATTCTTCTCTCTGCTTCGTAAACCCTCTTGATGTCCCTTTCATCGAAGTAACCATAAGGAATTGCGATAACAGCAAATATAACCGAGCCGACGACAAGAAGGTTAAATCCAAAAGTGGGTTGCCTGATATATATCAATAGGTATATCAAGGTAAAGATCAGTGCAGAAACATAGGCCAAGACTAGAACTGTATATTTTACCTTCAAATGCTGACCTCCTTGATTGTGCTCTGAATAAGGAACGCGAAGACGAATGTGATCATCGGTATCATCATCAGGACGATAAGGTAGAGAACTGTAACTACACCACCGGAGGAAGCGGACAACGATGCGAGAACCCCCAAGATAACGATAAGCATAAGGGGAAACGCCACACCTACGGTTACATAACTCTCAGCTAGCACGCCAACTGATTCAGAGTTCTGCTTTATCAGAGTACTCAATTCCGACTGAAACTGTTTTGCTTTCAAAGTGAAATAATCCTTGAGATTGCCACCTGAGGTAACTGTCGATGTGATTCCAGAGAGGAATTCCGCAAACTTCAATGATGGTGAATATTTCGCCTCTTCTCTAAGAGCTGTTACTATATCATTTCCAAATAGCCTCGAGGAAGCAGATATTGCTCTTGCTTCTTTGGCTATCTCGCCATACTGCGGGCTTTTTCCAAGCTCGTACATGATGCTTTCAACCGGCACGTCGGCTGAGGCCATAGTCGCGATGTATGCGAGAGCCATTGGAAGTCTTGTATCGATATTCTTTCTCCTCTTGCTGATCTTCGATGCAGGAACGCTAGTCCCTATGAAGAATACAGCAATCGCAACAACTGCTACAACCGGTGCGATGTACACTACAAAGAGTCCAAAGAAGTAGTAACCGATCCCGACACCAATAATTCCGACACAGATGATAATTAATGTGATAAGAGTAATCATGGACATATACTGCACTGGTGAATACGGCATCTTGGACTTTCTGAGGCTCTCTTCAAGTTTTGGGTTGATTGGCCTTAAGGTATAGTAGTCTCTGAATAATGTTAAAGCAACCTTCATGTAACCAGGTATTTTAGGTGCGGCGGAAGTTGGTTCGAAAACCTGAGTCTTCCTGGAAATGGTCCTAGTCATTTTCTGAATAGAAACCTGATCCCTTTTCTTATTGGCTACTCCACCGAAGAGGATCCGCTGGTTTTGTTCAATCTCGTCTCTTGCCCTCCTGATCGACTCATTCTTTCTAGAAAACCTAAAAATACTGAATCCCTTTTGTTTCTTCTCAGTATCCGCAACAGCACTCTCGCTTGGAATGTAAGTGGACTGAGCTACAATTGATGTTCCTTCACTCTTTTTCGACTTTCTTTTCGTAGCCCTTTTGTCCTTTTTCTCCTGGGCTAGCTGTGCCTTTTTCTGCGCTTTAGCCTCCTTCTTTGAAAGCGAAATCTCAGGTTCGCCTCCTGCTGACGATGCAGCCTCCATTTGCGATGCAGTATCTGGGGACTCGTACGCTGGTTGTGTATCTGGGGCTGAAGTACTTTCAGATGGTGGTCGAGAAGCTAGTGGTTGATCTGGAGTTTTGGGGAGGTTATCAGTTGAATTTTGAGGAATGGTAGATTCTTCCTCTTCCGGCACGGGGAGATGCCCCTCAGACATTAAGGGCTCTATAGGCGGTTCTTCCTGACTGGGAATATTGGGCTCCCGAGGATTTTCACCAGTCAAATTTACAGGAGCATCGTCCCTGATCACAGTCTTCCTGGACCTTGGCTTTCTTCGAGAAACGATCTTCCTATTCTCCTGATCGTCGGTCACGAAGCCTCACCAGTTGCCATTTTCATAGCATAGTCGGGATCTTTGTAATAAGTATTGATTATCTTTGAGATTTGAATATAGTTGATGATATCAGATCGAACCATCTCGTCCAAGAGTTTTTTCCTGAAGTCAAATTCCTCCCTAAACTTCAGAGATGTAAGGCCCCTGGAGTATTGTACCTTCTTGTACAGATTACTGAAACCAGTGAATGAGTGCTTACCTTTGAATGCATCATAAGTGAAGACCTTGTTGTAAATCACTTCATTAGTTTCACTGTCGAAACCTGACATCTCATCTACTTCGGTAATCCTTCTGACCACTGAATCACCGCTTCGAACGAACTTGTTGAATACAACAGTATTCAGATATGTAAGCATAATCCTTGGGATGTTCAATGGCGCACTTTCCAATCTGTTTACTGTAGCTTCCATTGAATCAGCATGAATGGTCGAATATGTGGTATGTCCAGTTGCCATGGCCTGAAACAGAGACGATGCCTCTCTCCCTCTTACCTCGCCCACTACAATGTAGGTAGGGCGCTGCCTCATTGCCATTTTCACCAGTTCGAACATATCTATCTTTGCCATCCCGGTGTCTCTTGCATCAAAATCTGATTCTCTAGTAGAAGTAGCAACCCAATTCTTGTGTAATATGTTGATTTCACGAGTCTCCTCAATACTGAATATCTTGGTGTTCGGAGGTACAAGCATCAACATTGCGTTGAGTGTGGATGTCTTTCCAACTGCAGGTACTCCAGCTATCAGAGCGGAGTTCAGATTCTCAATCATGTACCAAAAATAGGTTACAAGATCTGAATTGGCTGTTCCATACTTGATCAGCTCTACAGGGGTAAACGGTCTCTCTCTGAACAAACGGATAGTGAAGGTAGACCCTCTTGTGGAAATCTCACTTCCGTAAATCGCCTGGAGTCTATGGCCCTGTGGTGTAGAGCCATCAAGGATCGGTTCTGCAACTGAAATTTCCTTGTTACACATCTGTGCAAGCTTTATGACGTAAGAGTTCAGTTGCGCAGAATCTGGAAACACTATGTTTGTCTTGATAGAACCGTACTTCCGGTGATACACGAAGATGGGTACGTTATACCCGTCGCACGAGATGTCTTCCACATAGGGATCTCGAACAATAACCTCAATAAGGCCAAGACCTTCAAAATCTCTCTTTAGGTAATACTTTATCTTGCTTTTTGATTGTTCCGATAATCTCACCTGATATGCCTCAATATAGTCATCAAGAATCTTGCTGATGTCGAAACCTTCGAACACGTTCAAGTAGCCCTTCATATTAGGAATGACCATCTGCATTTCTTTTGGCAATGTGTTTAAAAAGGCTCTTTCGAGCTCGTTCAGCTGTGGTTCAACCACCGTGTATATAGTTTCCAGTGATTCCCTGTTCCATTGAATCTCCACAGAACCGCTTGTGCCAATAATATCATACCTATCAATAAGATCCAGATTTTCATTACCAGCCGTCTTAGAAATCGGTTTTCTCGCTTTTGACCTTCTAATAGTGAATTGCGGCATCTTTTACCTCTAACCCATGCCCGCTAATAAACTATTATTAGCAGAGCCTGTTTTCCAATGAAAAAGAGTTTTTACCATATTAACTTTTCATTTGACTTTGGTCCATATGTAGTGTATTGGGACAAATAACAGGACAAATAACGAATATTTATAGCCAAAATGCAATTTCCCGTAAGATCTTTGTAAGGGCCGATAGATCAGCGGTAGATCGCTTCCTTGGCATGGAAGAGGTCCGGGGTTCAATTCCCCGTCGGTCCATATTAATAAAAGTACAATGTCCCAACATAGAGGCTGGCCTAAATAGCTAGTCTCTTTATATACCGAAACTTGAACTTATATGATTAGTTGTAGCTTTGAAAGAGGAAATGAATTAGTTTTTCCCTTTAAGGCATGTTTGTTGCCTTACCGTGAATGATCTTTCCTGATGACTACCAATCATCGTATCTTTATCCAGACGTCAACC
>JBJKSG010000034.1:0-20189 GCA_046704325.1 Thermoplasmataceae archaeon | reverse complement strand
TGTATAGATCTGTTGGCGTGAATGCAATGCTTTTAGTAAGATCGCTCCCGGAAATGGTAACACTTCCGCCGGATGGATTACTGGAATAGCCTGTTACTGTTCCGATTGTGTATGTATATGTACCATTGGTGACACTGAATGATACCGTATTTCCTGCGCTGCCGGATTTAGGAACGCCATTGAATGTAACAGACCATGTATTTCCAGGTCCAAGACCAGTCTCCCGAAAAGTCAAATTATAAATTGTGAGATTTACCAACGTAGAATTGTAATTGGTACTGTTGATGCTCGTTATTACCGGGGTTAGTTTTTCTCCCGAAATTACTGGGAGTATTCCATAAGATTGTCCTGGGTTCGCGAAAAATCTGTACTGTCCCTGGCTGTTAGTGTAAATGTAAAAAATAGTTTGTTCTCCATTGCAGTAACCATGATAGTTACAAATGATTTTCACTTCTTGACCAGAAGAAACTGGGCTTGAACCGTTATATACAGTTCCACACAACAAATTCGAAGGTACAACCGGAATGCATAGTGAGACATCCCCTCCTAAATGACCTAATCCACCGCCGCAATACGCAAGCGGGCTGCTCCACCAAGCGTCTTTTGAAGACAATATAATTTTCCCTTTCTGTCCAAATTCTGCAGGGAAAATATTCAGCAGAAATAGTTCCTGTGTATTGAATGTGTTTCTATAATTAAATAGCCCATTTTCATTTATAGTGCATGTCGCATTTGCTTGACAGATTGTGAAGTTTACTGGAACACAACCATCTCCGAAAAATGCTAACTCACTCTTGGACAGATTTAATTCAAATTGTGGACTCGAGCACTTGATGAGGTTATATATATCCACTCCACCTGAATAAGCACCAGCAAGTTCCGGAACATAAGGGAAAGGAACAAGGGACATAAGACTTGCCGCATCCCCTGAAAGATTTACTATATTCAAAGCGCTTTGCTTTAAATCCTCCTGTCCATAAGTATTATACCCTGCAACATACAGCGGTTTTAGTGCAGAGTAGAAACTACTATTATTTATGAATCCTGAAGTGGATAGATTCACACACTGAGAGTAAGTTGTGATGCCATTTGAAGATGCATTAGTTGAGACAGCAAAACCAGTAGAAACAATGGGTAGACAGACTTGCAAATAGCCGTCCGCACAATTAAAGAATTCATTGAAAGTATTTTGATCACCTGCAATTCTGTCTCCCCCAGTAGAGATTGCAACTTCCGAATACATGTTTCTACTATCATTACCGTATATTGGAGTCACTGAACTATTATACTTTTGAGTGCAATTATCTACGTTGTAAGGGAGAAAGTAGGCACGAGTGTCCGAAAGGCCCTTCGCTTGTGTATCGTATATCGTAAAGTTTCCATTATACCCTGCCCAGTCATAGTGTGTTTGGTTGCAACCTTGGGCTGTAAGAGTTTGAGGTAAAACAACGAAAACTGTTGGAAATAAAATGAACACTACAACTAAAGATATAGTAACACGGGACATTTTTAATCCAGTTTAGGGATTTTCAACCGCCAAATTAACCTCGCTAAGTACCATTTCCCCAAGTATTTTAAGTTCTACTGCAAATGTCAAGTTAATAAGACTGACTGTATGGCCAAGGTGTGAAAGAAACAGGCTAAATTCCAACGCGTTTGATGACTTAAAGTGATAATCAAATGTACTATTTGAAGTATAATTCAGGAAAGAGACCTGAGCCGAGAATGACCCAGTATAAGTCGTGTTGTTATTAGTGGTGGGAACATCGTTCCAGTAGGCGTAAGTTGCTGGGTATAGTTCAGAGACATTAGTATTCTCTAATCCAGGTAGATAGGTGTTATCAACGTAAACAACATTCTGGAACTCAGAAGAACCCTGCTGGGAGAGAGTTAAGCCGGCTACACTGAGTTCAGAAGAAAGGTTTCCGGTTACAGTAAAATCTGAAATGCATAACTGATAGAATCCATCTGCAACGTTGTAGAAACCAACTCCGCCTACACTCAAGGTAACGGAAGAAATTAAAGAGTTGTTTGAAATTGCGGTGGCAACTGCATTCACTGGAGAAAAGTAAGCTGGATAAACGTCGTTTGTAGAGGAGCTTATAGACCAAGTAACATTTGTGACACCGTTCTCTACTTTTATGATCTGCGCACTGGGTGGGTGCAAAAGGTAACCAACCAAATACGGGCCAGCAACAATAACTGCAACGACTACTGTTATGCTTAACAATAATGTCCTTTTACCAGACATTACATTATCAATTGAATATTAGTCGATCGTATTTAAACATATACAACACAACTACGCAAATACCAAGTATAATGGTTACAGAGTTACACTTTTATTGATACGCTGGGAGGGAGATTCGAACTCCCGAGCTACGAGAGCACAGGCTTTCCAGACCTGCGCCTTACCAGGCTAGGCTATCCCAGCTACTTCTGGCGGATAGGTAGAAAATATTTATTACTTGACATCAAGCGAATTCTTTATCGTGACGAGTAGTTGCATAAACAAATTTTCCGTTAGTGTCCCTGTATTTGTATTCCTTGGACTCGGATGATACGATGCATATATCGTCACGCCGTTCTGTATCGAGAATGAACTCCCATGACCGAATGCCAAATGTTTCGGTAACGCTACCTTACGCGCCATAAGATATTTCTTGTATGCATCGAATGCAAATTTTCCAAGGAGCAGAACTGCTTTTACATTATAGAGTAGATCCATTTCTCTCCGCATATATGGAAAACAGTTCCGAGTCTCCAACAGCGAAGGCTTGTTATCCGGCGGTACGCACCTTACGGCAGCCATGATGTAGCAATCAATCGGCTTTAATCCATCATCTCTGTATTCTGAAGTTGGCTGATTGGTGAAACCCGCCTCATAAAGACATTGAACAAGAAATTTAGCTGAGAGATCTCCTGTAAAGGCCCGCCCAGTTCTATTCCCTCCATGAGCTGCTGGAGCAAGCCCGATCACCAGAAGGCGACCTTTAGGATCACCATGTCCTGGGACAGGTTTTCCCCAGTATTCCTCATCCACATATCGCTTGGTCTTCTCCCTTGCAACCTTCTCTCTAAACGCGACAAGACGCTTGCATTTTCTGCAGCTTATTATCTCGCCTGTCAATTTTCCAAGTGAGTCGGGAATACTACGTTCTGGCATTATTATACTAAATCACAGTGGATATAAAAATAAGGTCTATTTCAAAGGAAATACGTCGGGGGGGAGATTCGAACTCCCGAGCTGAGACAGCAATAGATCTCGAATCTATCGCCTTACCGGGCTAGGCTACCCCGACCCGCTATCGACAAAAAATCTGATTATATATTGGTTCCTATCTCTTGTGCTTGTAATGCTCCTTCATCATGCATCTATCCATTATTACTGTCATTCCTAGTTTCTTTGCGATATCTGCTGCCTGTTCGTTAATAATTCCTTCCTGGAACCAGATGGTCTTAACTCCTCTTTTGGCAGTTTCGTTGACAACCGGTACCACAGTCTCCGGTTTTCTGAATACATCAACTACGTCGATCTTGACGTTATCTGGAATATCAGACAAGCTGGGAAAAGCTGGAATTCCTTCCCACTCTTTCAAGGTGGGATTAACCGGGATAATGTTGAAGTTATTCTCCTTCAGGTATCTTGCAACCCTGTAACTATCGCGGTCTGGCTTGTTGGATATACCCACAACCGCGATGTTTTTGGTTTTCGCAAGAACCTTCCAGATCTTGTCATTGTCATAATCTTTCATCGGCAAAAGATGCGCTCGTTTTATTAAGACTTGACGTTTGGTTACCCGGTAAATTAAGGATGGCATAGTGGTTGAGGAATGTTTTCTGTTGATTACAGCGATTCCCGTGATCAGCACTGATCATTGAGCATAATTACCCTTTATATATCAAATAAGAATCCTCAGGTTCCATGTTCTGCCCAAAATGCGGTTCACTCATGTCTCCGATAGGTGACAAATATGTCTGTGCCTCCTGCGGAAACGAAGTAAACAAGAAGGCATCAGGCAGCACAGAGAAGATACTGAGCAAGGGTGGAGGGAAGCAGGTTATAGTTATTCAGAACGAGAAGTCTGCTGAACCCTTGGATTCCGATGCGGTATGCCCTAAGTGCCACAAGCAGGGTGCTTATTATCTGCTGAAGCAGACTAGGTCAGCAGATGAACCAGAGACTAAATTCTATACTTGTGCAAACTGTGGACACAGATGGCGAGAATATTAGTCTACTTTTGAGTGAAGAGAGTTTTTAACAGAAGTTGTGCTTAGCCACGAAACCGAGACCTCCAGATATGTATACGGATACAGCTTTTTTTGGATTTGCGAGAGCAGGGAAGATCAATGACTTAGATTACCCTCTAGTGCTGAATTCGGAAGATCTGGATCAGATTTCTTACGCAGTTGATGGATACAGGATTCTTTCAAAACATGTGGATATGAGTGCGATAGTGCCTTCGGAAGAGCACCCTCTCTCGCAAGAGATAATTGAACTCGACGACATCATTATCATGAGAAATGCAGCGTCTCTGTTGATGAGGACTAAGAAATTCGTATCAGAACTCATATCTCTGCATGAGAAAAATCGTTTCAGGAAGCTCATATATCTGCCTGGGGTAGCAGATCCATATCTGCTTCCAGTATTGGTATATTTAGGAGGCAACATCTTCGACGA
The DNA here is from genome assembly GCA_046704325.1 of Thermoplasmataceae archaeon. Taxonomy (GTDB): domain Archaea; phylum Thermoplasmatota; class Thermoplasmata; order Thermoplasmatales; family Thermoplasmataceae; genus UBA582. Next base: position 15,508 of record JBJKSG010000034.1, on the reverse strand, counting down.
TCTTGTTGTCAGGAAAAACTCTCTCTCTAATCATAGATATGGCACTCTTGGATATTCCATGGCGAAGGATACCCGGGAATTGGAGAATCTTTCATTCTTGAACCAAATCGCTGGTGAGCTCAAAAGAAGCATAGAGAACAGAACGTTAAGAGAACTGGTTGAGAAATACAGGATATCAGGTAAAGCAGTTGAAATATTGCGGATTCTGGATAGAGACTACATGCCTCAGCAAAAGATTGTATACCCCAGGTTCACGAGTTACATCAGGGCAAATGACATTTCATCCCTGAGCAGACCGGATCTCACAACTTATAGGGAAAAAATTGCGTCTGAGTATACGAAGCCTCATGGGAAAGAGGTCCTGCTGCTATTGCCATGCTCTGCCAGAAAGCCGTATTCCTGGTCAAAGAGCCACCAGCGAATAATAGAGGCATTGTCCGGATTGAGATCCAGGGTTCATGAGGTCATAGTCACCTCTCCAGTTGGACTTGTGCCAAGAGACCTGGAGGGGATCTACCCTGCAGCATTCTACGATATACCTGTCATTGGCCAGTGGTTTGATGAGGAAAAGTCAATGATTCTGGACATGCTCAGAATGTATCTATCCAGGAATAGCTATGGAAAGGTAATTGCATTCATTCCCGAAGACCTGGAATTTATAGTATCTGCACTGCCGTCTGATTCCATTCTTATCAGAGGAAAGGCAAAAGACCCGGAAGATCTGAAGTTGCTCAGAAAGGAAGTTTCTGAAGCTGTAAGAGGCATGGAAGGAGAGAAACCCCGGAATGAGAAACTCCACGATCTACTGTCCATGTCGAGTTTTCAGTTCGGAGACTGGATTCTTGAAGAACTCGCAGGAGCCAGGGCTATACGCAGTTACAACCAGGACATGCTCTCTTTATCAGGCAAAGTTATTCTGGTTTTCAATAGAAACGCCGGCAAGATGACAATCACCAAATCAATCGCGACCGCATTTCTCGCAAACCAAAAATATACAGTTCAGATAGATGATTTCAAGCCTACAGCCAACATCTATGCTGTGGGTGTTGACTCCTGCACCCCTGACATCCGGATCGAGGATGAGGTGGTGGTAGTCCATGGAGACGAGATAAGAGGAGTTGGAACAGCCAGGATGCCCTTTATCGCAATGAAGGAACTGAAGAAGGGTATCGCCGTGAAGATGAGAAACTGAATGCATTCTCAGTTACAGCTCCTTCTGTGAAAATCTGGAATGTATATTAGACTGAATTTATTTCGATAACCTGCTGGAAAGTACCAAGAAGCTTAAATATGTTGATGGAGTTGAGAATCATTGAACAGTAAGGGGATGGCGCTTTTAATCGTAGCTATCGTGGTGCTCGCATCACTATTCTTCTTCATACATATTATACCACCATCGGGCCCTGCTAAAATTACTAAGCCACCAACTCCTCCGCCTAACAGCTTTGGACCGTTTTTTCAGAATGAAACGCCCATGCCCTCTATTATGAATGTTTCCGGTTCGACAATATATGATTTCTCATATTCTGGGAATGCTACCACAGTGATCCGCGGAACGATGATAAACGGATCATCCCATTCACCCATTGCGGGGGGAGACGCATACATTTCGCTTTATCCCGCTGGGGCGATAAGTAAAATTACCACTGGAAAATTCCTTTTCACGGCTCTCAGGGCTGGAATAGGCAATTTCATCTTCCATGTTCCCGGATACAGTGATGTTACTAAGCAACTCACGCTCGGCCAGGGAACCGTGGTGATCAATCTTACGCTGAATCCTGTGAATCCAGTAGATGTGAAAGGGAAAACCGTCTTCGAGAATGGAAGTATTGCAGCTAACTGCAACGTGCAGCTTTCTGGCTTCTTTTCTACAACCGGATTCACTTCCAATGCGAATGGCGTTTATTCTATCCCTCTCTATTGCGATTCCTACAACATTACAGTACTCGGGAAAAACGTAAATCCGAGACCGGTACCATATTACATGGTTGTGCCTATTTATAACAGCGGTGTCTCATCCGGACCGTCTCTCTCGAATTTTATAATCACTATATATCCGCTAAATGTCACAGAGCAGGTATCCGGTTACGTCAAGAATATAACTGGCCCAACTGTTTCAGGTGCCTCTGTGTTGCTCATTCCACAGGGTACTAACACCACGACAGATTCCGCAGGATATTACAAGATAGCGGTTCCATACGGTTACGACACGTTAATAGCAAGCAAACCGGGCGTAGGTGTGAATAAAACAACTTACTTCTTCACCAAGAATGTTACAAATTTTAATTTTACACTGATACCGCTGCCAGGGGCTGATCCTTTCAACAGCACCTCGCAATCAATTCCCCCTTCATCGTACAATGCCTCCAACTATCTAGGTAATAATAGTTCCAATGTGAACTACAGCAAACCCGGGAATTATGCCCTCGTCGGATTCGTAAATAATTCGCTGCATGGTCTTCCAGTTGCTCTGACTCAGCTGAACTTCATCATAAATGTAAACGGAACATATTATCAGAGTTTCGTTCCGACAGCCCTCAACGGATCTTATATTGTGCTGTTCCGATATGCTGGAGAATACAAGATTTATGTCAATACCACTATATACAAACCGATAGTCTTTGCTGTTAACATTACTGCACATATTACGTACAAAAACTTCACGCTAACACCGCAGCTTAGCTATGTGCATAATATCACTGGAACTGTTTACAACAGGATAACACATCTTCCGGTCAGTGGAGCCACAGTGAAAGCACTCCTGTATTCTCAACCCAAATACAATGTCACTGCCACCATTAGTTCGAACGGTCATTACGGTCTTTCCTTAACGGAGAGCAATTATTCCATCGTCGCGAGTGCTCCGGGGTATCTTACAAACACAACGAACGGTTTCTTCCTTTCTGCAAACCTTGTGCTCGATCTGAACTTGACTCCCATTACTGCATTGAACAACACCTGGACAGATCAACTGATCCCCGGTCTCTCCATCTCCTATGTAAAATCACAACTTACATCTGCAGGCAATTATACATCTTCACAGTTCTACAATCTAACAATCCTCGCAGTCAACGCATCAAATGCCCAGCCGGTTGTCAACACACAATTCCTGGTAATTTACAAGATTTCAGGGGCGTACTATTACATCATTGCTAATTCGAACGCATCTGGCTTTTTGTACATGCCCGGTCTTGAAGGGGGCTCTTATGCTTTCTTCGTGGCAAGCATCAACTATGATAGTGCCACCTTCTCCCTCACACTGAGCACCCCATACTCAGTGCAGGAACAGGTGAACCTTACCCCACGGACGATGTATCAGGTGAACATCCTTGCTGTTGATGGCTTAAGTGGCATTGGATTAAACAAGAGTGTACCAACAGCAACGTTTGTCATAACAAACTCGTCTCTCAACATAGGAATAAATGCAGCTACCGGGAGTAATGGAACCCTGTTTGAATTCGAGGGTTATAACGCAACTTTTAACGTGAGCTACACCAACATTCACTATGAGCTGTATATAAACAGCATACCGGTAACAGGCGCTCCCGTTTCGATGAACGTTTCCCTGACTCCTTATGCGGTCAATCTAACCTTCACTTCTGAATCCGGTTTCTGGTATTCCCTGAATTCAGCTGCAGGTGCCTATGTTAACCCTTCCAATGGCTCTATCGTCATACTTGCAAAGCTTGGAACCAATACTCTGAGCGCAAACATATCACATTCCTCTCATGTATATTCAAAGGTCTTGATTTTAAGCAACGCTACTTCATACCAGATTGTTTACTTCAACGTATCCGCGCATTCGGAGCTCCTGAACACTACCGGATACAACTATTACACACCGGCGACTGGCAATTACAGCCTTTATGTGATGAACACTTCTCTTTCCGCAAGCCAGATATTATTCGGGGGAAACATCTCTCTGAATCTTTCTGGTGTGACTTTTTATGTCAATTCTTTCCAGGAAAATTACAGCTATTCTGTCAACTCAAGTGGAAAAGTGTATTCGTTATTCAATTTCCTGCAGTATTATTACGCTCCTGCAGGCACACTGTCAATAATGATAAAAGTTCCAGCCCCGAAGCCGCCGAACAACTTACTTTCTGGGTTTAATCTTTATTACTTTGAAGCGTCTATAGCCTGAGTGGAGATAAAAATGGACGAACAACCTGTTCCGGAGAAAAATGAAATCAAGCCGAAGAAGGTTCCCCTCATGGAGAGACTATTCGGCAATAAGGAAGTGCGGAGAGAATCCAGGAACAAATCAAAGACTATTGTCAAGATCAAGACGGTTGGAGACATTCCTCCAATAACAAAGACGAGAAAGGCGTTCAGCGAAGGTCAGAACAGGGAGGCCATAGTTACTGCGTATAAATACGCGAGGGACGATTATCTCAGATTTTATGAAGAATCACTGAATCCCGGAGAGACGGACAGGCAGTATATTCTCAGATCGCTTGGTAAGATGGGAGTCAACATACCTGAATCCGGATTGATAGATAATTTTGAGATCACAGACAAGATGAATCGCGCTGTGATGCCCAACAGTGAGGGCTCAGACAAATTCAATGCGCTGAAGAAACTCTCATCCTTCTATCTGGAATATTATGAGAGAACCATGTACGGTCCGGAGTGGTCACCCGAGCCTGAAGTTGTCATTGAGAGGCTGGAGGATATATATAATTATCTCGATATAATGAAGCTGTATTATTCGCAGGTGGAGATCACCAGCGGACAGGGGGACGTTTATTGATCGAGTTTGCTTCCTTAGTCTCGACTGCATTGAATGATTTCTATTCATCACTGCAGACTATGTTCGCTGCACCTGGTAATATGATCAGGTTCTTCATTCCCGTAACTATCATATTTCTCTCGTCTTTTGCAGTGCGACATTATACGAAGAAGCAGAGACTGGATTCAATTCCAAATTTCGAGAAGAAAAGGGAGAGATTTGCCCTACCGGACGATATATTTAACGAGGAGGTTTCGAACATTATGAGAGGGGATTATTCCACGCAGGTTTCAAAGATTACCATGGATTTTTATCATGCATATATGGAATACAAGGAGTTCAAGATACTGATAAGAAGATATCGAAGATACAGAGCAAGAATGGGCTCTTCCTTCAAGAGAGTGAGGGAGAGATCATCGGATAAGAGCAAAATAGTTCTGAATCAGCTCCTTGATCTGCACCAGAGACTTGGAGAATTGGCTAAATCTGCGGAGAAGGATAGATAGAATGGAGACAATACAGGAAGACGAACTCAAGGATTTGAGAAGTACTTTTCATTCGATACAGAAGAGAATAGGAAAGAAGGTAATTGGTTCGGAGAGGATAGTCAGGTTCATGTTTGTGGCGCTTCTGAGCGATAACCACGTCCTGCTTGAAGGTGTACCCGGGCTTGCGAAGACAATGCTCGGAAATGAATTTTCACTTGCACTAGGCCTTAATTTCAAGAGGATACAGTTCACACCGGATATGCTGCCTTCAGATGTTACTGGAAGCGTCATATTCAACCTGGAGACAAAGAAGATGGAGTTCAGGAGAGGCCCAATCTTCGCAAATGTGTTGCTTGCGGATGAGTTGAACAGAACTCCGCCGAAGGTGCATTCAGCCCTGCTTGAGGGTATGGAGGAGAAGCATGTATCGACTGGCGGCGTCACGGAGGGGCTTCCAAATCCTTTCTTTGTCATTGCAACGCAGAACCCGATTGAGCAGGAGGGGACGTTCCCTCTCGCTGAAGCACTGATGGACCGTTTTCTCTTTCGATATATACTGACATATCCAAGCAAGGAGGAGGAACTCAACATCTTGAGATCCCAGGAGGGCAAAGATAAAGGCAAAGGCTCTCTAACATCCGAACGCATCGCCGCTTTGCGATCAGTCGTAAACTCAGTTTACGTCTCCGAAGATATAATGCGTTACATTGTGGACATAATCAGAAGCACCAGGGAACACAGTTCTGTGTATCTTGGAGCCAGTCCAAGAACAACCTCGAAATATCTGAGAGCTGCAAAGGCGAACGCTCTTATAAGCGGAAGAAACTACGTCATTCCAGAGGACATCAGATCCATGAGCAGGGAACTGCTCAATCACAGACTAATCCTGAATCCCGAGGCAATGGTTTCTGCTGGAAATAACGTGATTGGAGAGGTAAATAGTATCATCGACTCCGTTGTCTCCAGGGTGGTACCACCCTAATGATCAGGAAAACCGGCTTCGCAGTAATTGCTACCCTGGCTTTCGGGTTAATCGAATCCGTAATACTTGGTTACAGTTATGCCATCCTGTTCTTCTTTCTCGTCATAGCATGTGTAACCGCAGATATAGTGATATTCAATCTCACAACCGCTGCATACCTGCTGGAAGTCTCAGTGCGCAGGGATGTTAAAAAACCGTATACAAGGAAGGGCGAATTTGTTGAAGTGGTTCTACAATTCACAAACAATTCCAGGAGGTTGGTTGACTTTGGATATTTCGATACACTCTCGTCTGTATTCGAAACGAAGGGAGAGGTAAAGGGTGAAATACGGCTTGAAGCCGGTCAGACTGCTTCCAAGTATTATCAGATTTCAGCGACCGCAATCGGTAAATACAATGTGGGTCCGATTATCATGTATGCAGACGATGCACTTCACCTTGCTCTCGCCACCTATACGCTAACAGCGGATAGCGAGATAAGGGTGGCACCTTCGAATGCGGATATATTAAGCAGACGCTCGGACAGGGCAAGCAACATGATCTACACCTGGGCCCTTCATGTCTCGAGAAAGGCCGGGCAGGGCTATAACTTCTACGGGATCAGGGAATATTCTGAGAATGACGATTTCAGGTATGTAGCGTGGAGCCGGCTGGGTATCCGCGATGGAGATGACATCTACATAAAGCAGATGGAGGAGGAGAGACAGATAGAGGTCAACTTTGTCATCGATTACAGTGTCGCAATGAACCAGGGCGATGGAAAGAAGCTGATTTTTGATACCATAATTTCTGAGATAATCAGCATGAGCCATGGAATTCTGAAGAATCATGACGGGGTTGGATTCATGCTCGTCTCCTCAGTTCACGACATTTACATAAAAGCAGAGAAGAACACAAAAGTTGTGGACAAGTTCGAGAAAGCGGTGTCCGAGATAAAACCGGACGGCGACTTCTCCGTGCAGAAAGCGTTCGATAACATAAAGAAGAGGATCAAGAAACAGGCAATAGTATTCCTTGTCACCCCATTCTCATTCCCCGAGAAATTTTCCCTTGCAAAATCTTCTGTACCGTTAGTTGGGAAGAAGCTCAATATGATCATACTGAGCAGAACTGGTTTCATCAAGATGCCTGAGGACGACATCAACAAAAGGCTCATGAGTGCAACCTTAGCAAAGGAAAACAGGGCGATCAAGGCGATATCCACCTTCTTCAATTCCATCGGCGTACGTAGTTTTATAGCCAATGAGAGGAATTTTGTATCATACGTGATGATGGAGTACGCATCAGGGAAGGCAACACTTTGAATCTTAACGCTAAGATTCTCCAGAGATATATTCTGAATTTTCTTCTCCTGCTGCCTTCGCTGTATCTAATGATAGTTATAGGTGGTTACATCTTTCCGTACATATCGTTCTTTCCGGTTGAGGTATTGATCTTCCTGTTCGCTGCCAAGAAGGTTCTTCCCAGGCGATATGCACAGCTGGTTTACCCTATCGCTGTTCTATTCACATCCGCTGTGCTTTTGAATGAATTCCTGGAGGCTGCATCCACCTTCTCTGTGCCGCTTATTTCTCTGGTGCATATACCGCTGACGTTTCTCACTCTATCGTCTGTCATGTACGCAGTTTCCATCATAATTATACTGGAGGCTCTCTCTGCGGAGAAGCTGATCATAACGATAGCAGAATACGTCGGATCACTGCTCCTTCTTCTGGAGCAACTTGCGGCGGTTGCGATTATGTTATCGACAGACACGATTCTGCAGACAGTGAAGGCAGAGATTGTATCTTACCTCGGCGCTTACCTCGGTACCGTGAATCCCTCTCCGTACATGATAGGATACATCACTGCAATCGCTTTAGAAGGAAATGCTCTTTACAGTCTGGTTGTGCAGGGGTATCAGTTCTATCTTCCGCTCTCCACATTTGCCACTCCCGTGGACCTGGTTATTCCCTACTTATTCATAATTTCCGCTGCTGCAATCTTCGTATCTCTATACAACAAAGAGCCGCAGGGCAATATAAATAGATACGGTTCCCTGGGCGTATCCATAATTGTAGGCGTTTTCATAGGATTGCCAGTGCTCCTCTTTGCAGAACTTCTTGCTCCATATGATCTGGCAATCTTTGTGCTTGGTATCTGCACCACTGCAATGTTCCTCGCAATCGGCTTGACCTCCAGAAGGGTTCCTGCCAATGAAAGCATTAATACATCTATAAAATTGTGAAGAGTGTCATCCATTGAGATAAAGGATGCCTGGATTGCCACTCAGAATGATTCCAGGGAGATCCTGAAGGGGAGCATTCTGCTGGAAGGTAACAGGATCGCTGCGGTCGGGGAAGTCAAAGAATCTGCAGATATTGTGATTGATGCGAGCTCCATGCTTGCGTTACCTGGATTTATCAACACGCACTGCCACGTTGCAATGTCGCATCTTAAGGGCCTTCTCGATGACATCACATTACATGATTTTCTTGAGAAGACATTCTCGCTGGATGGGAAGAGAACCGATGAGGGGATCCTTGCATCATCGCTCCTCGGGATGAATGAGATGATAAGCTCGGGCATCACATCCTTTCATGACCTGTACTATTCAGAGGATGTCATTGCAAGAGCAGCGGAAAAGTCAGGAATCCGGGCTTTTCTATCATGGAACACTCTTGATAAAGAATACACGACCCAGATTGGTGATCCGGTAAAGAATGCAGAATCTTTCATTTCCAGTTTCGAAATGAAAGAGAGAATAGTGCCATCCATAGGTGTGCAGGGCATATATGTCGCCTCGGATGAAACATATCTGAGGGCAAAGGAGGTTGCAGACAGACATAATTGCACATTGCACACGCACCTTAGCGAGACCAGGAAAGAGGTCTACGAATATGCAGATAAGCATTCCGGAGAGAGGCCCGCGGAACATCTGAGCTCCATCGGGTTTCTATCAGACAGGGTGATAGCAGCGCATACATCATTCGTGACGATGCGGGAAGTTCGCAAGATCGCTCAATCCGGTGCCAGGGTCTCATGGAATGCAATAAGTAACTGCAAGTTGGGAAACGGAGGATTTCCGCCCATTCCAGAGATGCTTGAGAATGGCATTGTTGTATCCCTGGGTACAGATAGCAATGGCAGCAATAATTCGCTCAACATGTTTGAGGAGATGAAATTCTCCTCACTCCTGATGAAAAATAGCAGATGGGATCCTTCCATAATAAACGCCCAGAAGCTTCTTGACATGGCTACTAGAGATGCCGCTCTTTCCCTCCATATGGCGGATTTAGGACAGATACAGCCTAATTATCTAGCGGATATCATCCTCCTCGATCTGAAGGGTGCGAACATGTTGCCTGAACGTAAAGATACACTGGTTGGAAATACAGTATACTCAGCCAATCCGTCGAATGTGGATACTGTAATAGTGAATGGAGAGATTTTGAAGCGGGATGGAAAGATCCTGCGCCCTGTTGACTTCGAATACGATTCCATGGTATGATTCTTTTATCTGCATAAAAAGATTAATTAGAGCGCTTCCTATCCGAATCCGGTAATATAATGGGTTGGCAGGAGTCGGAAGTACGCGAACTGAAAACTGGAAGATACATGCTCATAGATGATGAGCCTTGCAAGATTATGGAAATCACCATGTCCAAACCAGGGAAACACGGAGAAGCGAAAGCGAGGATAGTCGCAATCGGAGCCTTCGACGACCAGAAAAGGAGCGTGGTCTTCCCGGTAAAGCATAAGGTCAAGATACCTGTAATAGAGAAGAAGACTGCACAGGTACTCTCAGTCGCAAACAAAGAGGCCCAGCTCATGGATAGTGAAACATTCGAAACCTTCATTATACAGATGGATGACCCGACTGCCGAACGTGTCAAACCTGGCACAGAGGTTCCCTACTGGGACACCATGGGCAAGAGGAAGATAGTATTTCAGAATTAGACCACTTTTTTCAGAAGCCAACAATAGCGGATGCCCTGTCCACGTATGAGGATTCTAAGTATGTGATATTCGGAGTTCCGTTTGACAATACATCATCTTTCAGGCGAGGCTCCAGGCTGGCACCTGCAGCCATACGATATGCGTATAGAAACCTGGAATCCTTTGATCATGACTATTCTATCGACTTCGCAAAGAAGGAGATATGCGATCTTGGAGACATGACAGAAGAGGAGGATTCCGCGCTTGTTGTCGATTCTGTTGCTTCGCTGGTCGCTGCGTTAAGGCATGACGGGAAGATACCTATCATGCTCGGAGGAGAACATTCGATAACAGGCGGTTCAATGCGTAATTTCACGGACTGCAGCATGATCATTATAGATGCTCATTCTGATTTCAGGGACAGTTACTTCGATAACAAGAACAATCATGCTTGCGTTACCAGGAGATGTCTGGAGCTCCTTGGGCCTGGAAAGATCACTTCATTCGGCACCAGGTCGATTTCTAAAGAAGAATACGAAGATCCTGCTTTCAGCGACGTGAGATTCGTTTTTGCGAGAGAGATCAGGGAGAAAGGAATGCCGAAGGTAGTTCAGGAGATAGATGCTTCGATATCAAACAAGATATATTTCTCGATAGACATGGATGGAATAGATCCTGCATTTGCCCCTGGCGTCGGTACCCCTGAACCGTATGGTCTTCTTGATTCTGATGTGAGGTACCTGATAGAACACTTCTCTCGGAGAATTATGGGATTCGATATTGTTGAGATGACCCCTCTTTATGATAATGGAAATACTGCCATGCTGGCGGCGAAGTTTATCCAGAATTTTATCGGCAGCAGAGAATCGGCCAAAAGCGATTAGATACCGATTCTGCTCATTAGTTCCTTACCCTTGCTGATCTCGACGGTGCAGGGTGTCGGAAGCTTTATGGATGCCTTGTGGAGCGCAGTCTTCAAAACAGAGGCTGCATCGAGGTTGACTCTCGCGACCATAATAATGTCGTTTCTCGCAACACGTGCTGCGGTACCGACAGGCCTGCCGAAAGCCATGCTCATGCCGCTTGATATCCTGTCTGCCCCGGCACCGGTGGCCATCTTGTGTTCCCGGATCACCTGATGCGGGTAGGGAATAATCTTGAGGAAATAGTTATCGACACCATACGCTTCGAGGAGCTTCCTGTTTACCGATATCCTGGCAGCTTCCAGAGCAGAATGCCTTATCTGGCATGCCTCGTTGGCAATGAGCTTCATCTCGACTGGAAAATCCTTTTTCTGATTTCCCTGTGTAAAGGTGGTGATTTTCGGATAAGGAACGCCTCCCATGAACTCTTTCCTGGTGTAGGCTGGCCCGCTTATCTTGCTGTACATCCTTGCTGGTTTAGTTACCATGATATCGGTGACCTTTAAGTCAAACGCGTATAAATAGAATGCTTTAAGCCGACATTGTCACATTTCCGTTGATAGATAGGTGTGATACCAGTATGACGCTCTCAACAGGCCTTCCTTTGTCTTGAATCTGCGCTTGAACAGCCATGACATTATGGAGAAGTGCTGCTCTGTCTTGTCTGATGACTTCTGCACATTGCTGTCTTCCAGATAGAGAAAGTCCTCTTTCCTGTGGGCTCTCAGGAAAGATAGAAAATTCCGGACAATGGGATCATCTGAGTAGAGATCCGTGATCAGGGAGAGCATGATCTCAACGATCTCGCGTTCCGCCTTATCTTTCGCGATCGTGGACAAGGCTTCTGCATTCTCCCCCAGTTTTGCAAGATTTGCAGGTGTTGGAAAGAACATGTATTTTACCAGTCTCTCGGCACCCTCCAGATCACTGTCCCTGCCAGCTTCATGGATCTTGTGGGCGAGATCCTTCTCCATGAAGAATAGACACCTCTGCCTGAGGATCCTTATGCCCGTTGCCTTCTCCATTCTCGTCAGGTATTCTTACGGTGATATTTCTTGAACGATCAGCTGGAAACTCCCTGCAATAGATACGTGTATGCAATGTAGTCATTATTGCCTGCGATCACGAAGTCATACATCGTGAACGATCCCTGTGAATGGTGGATGGATGTCACATCCACGTATATTCCGGTGAGCGGATCGAGGATGAGATCACCCTTCTGCAGATAATTCGCATCAATCCAGCCATGATTTGTGAGGATCGACTGATCACCGGATACCTGCAGGTTACCGTTGATCGTGTAGAGCGAGGATTCATTCACGGACAGGACAAGCTGTACGATCTCATCCTGCAGAGATCCTGTTGAGAGGTTGTAGGTCATGATCCCGGCACCGGCGTGAACGTACTGTGCCAGCTCGTATGATCCGTTTGCAAGGAGTATCTCCGCGGTTGCATTCACGCAGTAATGGACGATGAAGTAGCTGTATGCAACGTCAATGCTCTGGCTTGCTCCGTTTACATGCGCCGTCCCTCCTGCCGCATGGTAATCATAATAGTAACCGGGTCTCCCCGGATACGGTATCAACAGGGAAGATGGAGAATATGTGAAATATCCGTTGGGTTCACTGAATCCTATCGAAGATCCCGTGGAAGCTGAACTGGTCGTTCCTCCCATGCTAACGGACCACGTCTGCCCGGATGGGAGACCAGATTCATCGAACGTCACTGTGTAGTATGCAGTGGGCGTGAACGATATGTCCTGTGTCGCCGGACTGGAGCCGGACGTTACGGTACCGGAAGATGGAGATGAGGAGTATCCTGTCACCGATCCTATCGTATATGAGTATGTCCCATATGCCATACCAAATGATATCTGGCTCGACGAACCCTGCTCGGTCTGACCATTAAGGGTAACGGAGCATGTATTACCATGCAGTCCTGAAGCGTCGAAGTTGACAGTGCCCGCAGGTGCGAGGGCAAAATCCTCAGTGAGTGTGCTGTCGCTGAGCGATATGGTTTTCGATGAGCTCACGTATCCTGCAGCAGTTGCGGTGATTGTGTATGTTCCGTTGTCAGCTATGTCAATGAAATATCCTCCGCTGCTGTTCGTGCTGACGGCGTATGATGTGCCTCTCGAAGAGGTGAATGTTACTTTAGCACCCGATATCGGTTTTCCGTTGCTGCTGTTCGCGACCTTGCCGTTTATAATAGAGGTATATAGCGAAAAATTATCGAAGGTTGTTCCGCCTGCTGAGCCGGCTGATATTGAATTGGAATATGATGACTCGTCGAATGGAGTTGTCAGGTTGGCAGAGATTCCGTAAGAAGTATCTGGAGAAGCAAAGAACCTGTAACCACCATCCGAGTTCGTCTTGACATGGTAAGTTTCGGTACATATTGTCTCGCCAGATGAGGTAGACCTGCTCCCAAGAACATGGCAGATCGAGACCCACTGGTTTGCATCCGGTGTGTTTGCGTTGTTGTTAAGGAGAACAGTTCCAGTGATCTGGTTGGCAGGAGCGGCGCAGTAATTGTAGTGAACAGGGTCGTAACCATATGCCAAACCACATTCGTTTGCTGAAATGTTGAATTGAACAGGTTGCGATAAATGTGACGGAGGAATGAAGCTCTGAATTACACTCGCGTATGAGAAGGTATTATTATAATCATACCAACATTTCCCGCTACTTTTATAATGACCGGTTGTGCCGCCTTTCAAACACGCTGTTTCATAAGCACTGTTATTGCCAAGTGCTGAATTTACATCTTTAGCTTGACCAGTTGCCTCGATTAACTGTACCCCGTCCAATACTATACCAGAAATCGCTATTCCGGCCGTGACTTCCGGGGCATAGACTGAGAGTATAAGCCCTGCTGCACTCGAAAGCATATGAAAAATTAATGAAATGTTATTCGAATTCACGTTGTTCGATCCAGTGGCGTTAAGACCCATTGTATAATGATCTGATAGGTCCAACTGAATTAATATTTGAAGTAACATTGCAAGCATCAACTTGCTTCAAGGATATTTTAAGGCTAGAATCTGGAGCTGGGCAACCATTGACCAATGAAGGCGTATCGTTATTCATGTAGCTATATCTCTGGGTAAAACTGATTGGGAAATTTATGTAATAACCGGCGTTAGAAGAGTTATCAGCAAGATAATAACCAAACATATCTCCCCCATCATTTGAAAGAAGCGCGTTGTCATTAGTTAATGAGCAATAACCATACAACAGAGCATGGTAAACTGTTTGATTGGAAAAATCATTTAGTGCTTGTACACGATCCTCTGAATGCCATATGCACTTTGTAGTGCATCCATCGAGCAAGCCTGTCACCAAATAGAATGTTGAGTTTCCATTATATCCCTGATAATAATAAGAAGAATTTTCGATCTTGACTTCGCTGCCACTTGCTTGCGATACCCCGGCAATGGAAATACTCGTGAATGCTAATGCAAAAGCTATTGCTGTGACCAAAATCTGACTTCGAACCACCATTCTACTTATCCCATCATCCCATCGTCTATCAAGTAGATTGTGAAGTTATCTACCAATTCAGCTGAGGGGGTGAACGCCTCGATTGCAAGATTGATGGTCAGATTATATTGGAATGGCGGGTTATAATAAATTTCAAAATTCCTTGGAAACAATTTATCACTTTCATTTGCGAGACAGAAATAATATCTCTGGCCAAGCTTAGTGCCCGAGTTATTTTCAAGTGGGTACGTAATAGTTCCTGATCCTCTACTATCTATACACTTCGTAGACGTGGAATTTGAGACATTTTTCTCATACGGATCCTGCAGAAAATTGTAAACCCAGGGGCTGTATATCACGACATTATCATCTAACGTGTGATTTTGGTAGCTAGCAGATGCTGATACAATTACTTTTGTAGGATGCAAATTGCTATAAAAGTTGCCTCTAAAATTATAATCGAGAAAAATTGTATAATTGCAGCTTCCTTCATACATCATGTAAGATCCAAAAGAGTATATTGATGAGTTGAAATAAGACAGATCAGATCGGTTGCCTTGATATGCATAAGAACCAGTACTCAAGCTTAAGTTTTGATGATTAATGGAATATTGAACATTACTAAGGTTTGCAGGGTAAACATAAGAGGTGGTGCCATCGACAATCGAAAAAACCTCATGAGATGGAACTAGATTTATGAAAGAGATAGGGGCCGCAACTATCAATGCGGCAATTACAGCGAACATGATCATCTTATTGCTCTTCTGCATCATCTATCAAATTATAATTCATGGATATATATTACCCTTTATACCTGTTCTATGGCGATTATCTGCCGTTATTTTGCCAATTTATAGATCATGTGCTGAAACTGCTGTAATTTTGAAATGATCCTGCAAGATTTGGAACTGAGGTGAACCAAAAAATGCAGGACCAGGTAAATGTATTGGAAGAGCTAATAAGAACATTCGTAAACGACAGCA
>JBJKSG010000033.1:0-17404 GCA_046704325.1 Thermoplasmataceae archaeon | reverse complement strand
CCATTGTATCCTAACCAGTTATAATGCGTATCTGGAGCAGCGGCATTGGATATCGATGGTACCATAATGACAAAGAAGGCAGTTGTGATCATGGACAGAGCTATCATTGCTGATGATAGCTTCCTGTGCCTTTTGGATCTCGACATCTAATCATTCTCCAGAATAAGATCTACCTGTGCACTCACAGGTTGGGACAATCCTGTGAGGGATGCAGTGAAGTTAGTGTAGTATGTGATGTTGTAACTATTCGGGTAGAAGCAAAAACTATTCTGGATTAGAGGATAGCTCCATGTGCTCCTGCTCTGGTTTGTAACGGCAAAATGATACAATGAAGAACGGGGAAGATGAGTGTCGTTGACAAAGTTCAGGAAGAAAGATACTGAACCACTCTTGAGCAAACTTAAGAAGATGAAGTTATCTTCTGATGAAGGCCGAGAGAGATTGGTCAAGTTCGTTCGATCCTTTGTATACCAGTTGCTGTAAGCTGAAGTACGTGGAAGATTCGATGTATTTAACGCAGAATAATAGGATATCGATTGCGAAAGAACAAGAGATTTCGGATGCAGGTTTGGTGTGAGATTCCCGCACACCGTTAACCAGAAGTCAAAACATGCCCCAACAGGTTTGAAAGAATAGACATAACCTGTGATCTCAATCGAGAAGGAGGAATTCTGGTAATTTGCTGTTGAGATTGAGGTGGTTGCCTTGGTCGCATTCATATAGGTCACTGCCTGTGTATTGTTTATATGAGTGAATGAACCCTTAAGCAGGTATGTTGACTTACCGTCATTCTCAGTCAATGGAACCGGCTTAAGAACCACGAGGTAGTAGAATGTGGAAGAAAGTACTACGATAGAAGCTATCAGGACTGCCATGAAGATTATTCTTCTGCTTCTTCTGCCCAGTGTCGATATGGCTATGAAAGCATGACTGGATAAATAGCTTTTCAGGTGGTAAACACGATCGCATAATGAATCGATTAGAAGTCTAGGTTGACGTCTGGATAATGAGAAGGTTTTGGTACCTTGAACGGAGATCACTCACATTAGATTAACAAAGATGCCCTAAAAGGAAAACTAACTCAAATTCTCGTTCAAAGCTACAACTTAATGTAGAAGCTCATCCCTCAGTATATAAAGAGACACTAGCTTTCGTTCAATGTGAATCTTCTATTCCACTGTAATACAAAATGCGGAGGGCCGGATTTGAACCGGCGAATCCCTACGGAAATGGACTCTGAATCCATCGCCTTTGACCAAGCTCGACAACCTCCGCCTTGCCCGGGGATTATGGATTGGCTATATTTTAAAAGTGTCACTATTTCTTCTTAGAACGCATTACAATCCCACTTAAGATAGGATTAAACTATGAACATACTATCACCAAATTACGCGGAGGGTATAGGCCCTCAATTGCATTTGAGTCTGGCGAACAAACATGAATCATGAACCGAGAATAATCGTAATTGGCGGTGTTCCTGGGGTTGGAAAGACTTCACTTTCCGGATCTTTAGGAAGAGAATTGGGAATAAACATAGTCATGTCAGGAGATTATCTTAGAGAATTTCTTCGTGCATATGATCCTGAAATTGAAGAGGAAATAATGAGGTACAGCGTTTATGACTCCTGGAAGCCATTCGGTGGAATGAACAGAGAAAATGTAGTATCTGGCTTCGTAGCGCAGGGAAAGATCATCTGGAGAGGGATCGATGCGATTATTGAGCGAGGAGAGCAGAATGGTGAAGACATGATCATAGAGACACTATATTTCCTCCCGGAATTCTTAAATCTGAAAAAGAGGCAACACCTGAAATCATTGTACCTTTATATCTCGGACATGAAAATCCATTCGGATCGACTGAACGAACGTGAAAGTTTCACCCATAGCAGGGCTCCTGGAAGCAGACTGGTTGAGCACCTGGAAGAGTATAGGTATATCATGGAATATTCTCTTGAGAAATCCAAGAGCTCCGGACTGCCAAGTATCGACAACCTTGACTATAATCACACTAGAAATATTATGCGAAAGACTCTGGGGCTGTAGAATGAATCCTGCAGCACTGGAGATGATTTCCCAAAGAGGGAAAACGATACAAAAGATTCTGCAGGATCTGGGCGTCTTGACAGAGATGGAGAGACTATCACCATCCCCGGAGGAAGGCAAAACCACCTTTGGATCTGCGAATCCGATCAAAGCGGTGGAAAAATTTATCGGATACTTCGATCCGGACAATAAAATAGCATTCTCCCCATCAATATCCTTCAATGTAGATTTCTCAGTGGCGAGAGCTTACTGCATGTATACGAAACGGGAAAACGCGGATCTAGTCTATTTAGACGCAGCACCTTCTGCTGAGCGCACACTTCAGGCTAAGAAAGCTCTAGATCATTTCAGGAGAATCACCGGGCTTAAGGGTTCGTTTGTCTTCTATGTTGAACGGGAAAAGAGATACCTTAAGGCAAAGGGCATGAGTGAATCGTCTGCGGTAGCTGCAGCTGTGTCTAGAGCCCTGGTCTCCAGTGTCTACGGTTACGACACCATCCAAATGGAGTCTCAGGTCTCAAGATTTGCAAAATTCGTCTCTGGCTCAGGAACCAGGGCTTCGGTGAGCGGCCTTTCGATCTGGCTCTCCTATCCTGGAATCAATGAAGAGCAATGCTTTGCCTCCGAGATCACATTCGACTTGTCGAAGATCAAGATCGCGATGTTTCCAAAGTATGCAGACTTTACAACAAATCAGATGCATGAGGCTTCTGTGAACTCCCCTTTGTACGAAGCTTGGTTGAGCAAGAAATATGATTCCATGACAAAAATGCTCACAGATGGCATCGCTCCAGAGCAACTGGTCATGAGAGCTGAAGAAGAAACGCTTGATTTCAATTCTCTCCTCATGTCTGCAGGCAGGGCTATACAGACTGATGCTTCTCTTTCTCTCGTTGAAAGAATTATTGCCTTCCGGAAGAAGAACGAGGGCTTGTATTTCACAGCTGACACTGGCCCGAGCATAATGGTAATGTCTCTTGACCAGAAGTTAATAAATGAATTTCTAGAGACGGAAAAGGATTACTGCGTAAGAGGGAAAATTCTGCCCGGGGTCGAGCAAATTTCTTCCGATAAGTTCAAAGAACGAGCCAAGGGGTTTTACGAAAATTACGAAGCAAAAGTTAGATGAAAATACCTGACATGTATTCTGAAATACCGAGACTTTCGCCCTCCCTGTTGAGAACTGTTTCTGAACGTTTTGGAATTGAACATGTCTGTGATTTCACTCCTCATGGAAGAAAGGGGAAGAACAGTGCCCCGTGGAAAAGGATCTCGTCGGCGGTGCTTGTTAGGGACAGCTATGCCTGCAGAGTATGCGGTAAGTCTAGCCTTTCTGATCTGTCCACTGCGAAGGGGACAAGGCAGATGCACTTCGCTGTTCAGGTGCACCATATCGCACCAAGAAAGGATGGTGGGTCTGACAGCTTTGAGAACCTTATAACACTCTGTGAGGAATGCCATAGAAGGACTTTCAAGGATAACTATTCAGGAGTCCCAGGAACACGAATAACGCTTTCAACGTTTGGAGAGATGGTTTCCGTTGCAGTACCGCAGGATAGTCTCCAGAGCATGAAGGTGGATTGCAACTGTCGGTTACTCGATTACGGTAGATATTTCGATACAGAGTTGAATGAATATTCAGTCAGGGAAAGGATAGGAAGCTCTATTGATTTGAGTGTCATTAAAATGAAGATGTCTGCATTTCAGGATATTGCGAAAGTTCTCGAGGTTGAATATGGCGCTACAGGGTACGTAACAATGAATGTCTCTTGCAAGGAGATGCTTGTCAAGATTTTCATAGATGATTTGGGTAATCTTTTGCTCTGAATTGCCTCGAAACACAACGGGCGCATATATTCGGCATTTGAAATCAGATACTCTTTATACGTTTATCCAATTGCCGGTCTGCGTCGCATATATGATAATGGCTGAGAATCTAACTAAATATTATCAGCGAACCGGCTCCCCTGCGCTTGATAAAGCCACGTTTGACATCAATGATGGTGAAATTGTTGGTTTTGCGGGCCTTAATGGAGCTGGAAAGACAACTACACTCAGGATACTTTCTGGTATTATTGTGCCGTCTTCGGGAACAGTCAAGGTAGACGGTCATGATATCGTTAGAAACAAGATACGTGCTTCGATGAACATTGGAATGGTTCCCGAGCTTCCAAACTTTGACATAACACAGAAACCGGAAGTGCTTCTTAGATACTACGCTGGTTTCTACGGCCTCGACAGAAAGACAGTGGATGATAAGATTGAGAGTCTGATGAAGACCTTTGAGATATGGGACGCCAGAACGAAGAGGCTAAGAGCATATTCGCAGGGGATGAAGAAAAGATTTGCCATAACAGCAGCACTCCTTCCTGATCCAAGGAACATTCTTCTGGATGAAACACTGAACGGGCTTGACCCGGAAGGTGTGAGAGATATGCGACTCCTCATGCTTGATCTGAAGAAGCAGGGAAAAGCAGTATTTCTATCGTCGCATATCCTTTCCGAACTTGAGAACGTTGCAGATCGCGTGTTTATAATCAAGCAGGGTTCAATAGTCAAGTCCCTCGACAGGGCAGAGCTGCCCAAACTCGGTTCCATGAGGATGGAGTTGTCTGTGCAGAATCCAAACGAAGATCTTGTACAGAAACTTGAGTCCTACGGGACCCTGGAGCAGAACGCTGGAGACTTCACTGTAAGAAACATAAAAGTATCAAGCGACAAAGCATATCTTGTTAATTCCGAATTATCCAAGAAGGGATTTATCATAACCAGGTTCCAGGTAACTGGCGAAGGGCTTGAAGATTATTTCCTATCTCTGGTTGCGGGTGATGGATCTTGAACAAGAGCAATCCCCTCAGAAGTTTCATCTTCGATCTCAGGAAAACGATAACCGGAAAGTTCAGCATCATCATGATAATTCTGATAATACTGTTCAGCGTGCTTGTGGGCATCGC
Source organism: Thermoplasmataceae archaeon (assembly GCA_046704325.1). GTDB lineage: Archaea > Thermoplasmatota > Thermoplasmata > Thermoplasmatales > Thermoplasmataceae > UBA582. Next base: position 12,407 of record JBJKSG010000033.1, on the reverse strand, counting down.
GTTCTCATCACTCTCGAGTCTCCAGTCGACCTCGAGCAATATCATCTATTCAAAAGGGTATTATGACAATGGCGATGTGAATATCACGGTTCTCGCCACAAATCAGTACGGATCTCCGATTTCTACTCTCCCGGTCTCGATAGGATATAATGGAACCACAGTGAACGGAACTACCGATTCTGCTGGGTGGGCCAATCTCACCTTTAAGGCATACAACGAGACAGCGATATATTACAACGTATCGTCTGTAACTGCAAATTCTGGATATGCAAGTAATTACCAGGTCTTCAACTTTTCACAGCTGCCTAAGTATAATGGAAGTGTTACAAAAGAGGAGTTAGTCTACACCTCACTAATAATGGGATTTGTGCCCCAGAGCGGAAATCTTTTGAACAATTCAATAACAATGTTCTATGTTGGACTGAATGGGACAGCTGCACCTCCAATATATCTTTACGCCCAGTATTTTACGGGTGCTCCTGGTTCTTACACTATTGGACAGAACATTTCTACCAAGAATCTCACGTTGATAGGAGAGTACTCCGGATTCAACTATGTCGTTGTTAAACCGACAAACCTAGCATTCAGTTCAAATGGAACCGGATTGTACAGGGTGTATGCATTATCCTCGAACGACACATTATATAATGAAGCGATAATGCAACTGCATAATCAGGTGTCTCCGACTTCGATTTCTAACCTTTTCTTCGCGATTGTGGATTCCCTCTTTGGATTCATGATACCGATTCTGGCCATCTTCTCTGCCTATCTCTATTTCTCGAAGGATAAGACAAATGGTGTGATGGAATCGATTCTATCGAGACCGGTGACCAGGGGAAGGCTGATAGTTTCCAGATTCACTGCCAACGTCATAGTTTCGCTCGTCGCAGTTGCTGCAGGTATCCTCACTCTGGATATACTCAGCGCCCGGTTCACGGGTTCACTCATGTCAGCATTTGTAGTGGAAAATATAATCTGGATGTTCTTTGTTGTTGCGACAGGTTTCATCGGGATAATCTATCTTCTCACGCAATTCTTCAGGTCAACTGGTTCCATTCTTGGAATAAGCGTCAGTCTCTACATAGTGCTCTCTCTGCTGTGGACATTCCTGATCGTTCCGCTGCTTCTACTGTTATTTGCACATGGGAGTACTGGCACTTTGTTGTATGATAGGGATTATCTCATTATCAATTCCTTGAACCCTGCAGGATATCCTCGGCTAGTGGGCCTTTATGCATTCGGTAATTCCACCGGAATTTCCCTTTCTACTTTGGGCTTAACTCTGCCTGTGCTCATTGGCGTTGGATTAGCATGGATAATAATTCCGTTTGCACTCGCATACCTGCTTGCCAGGAACAGGGATTGGCTGTCTTCCACTTAGAGCTGAAGATGTAAGGGATCATCAAAAAATTGCCAAATTCCCGGTGTTGTCTCAATATTTTAAAATAGGGAATCATTATGACTAGATTATGCCAACAGAGAACGGCATCACATTGAGAGTTGCTGAAGCAAATTCTACCGACCCAGGCATGTCAAGAGTCAGGCTCGACGAGGAGTCAAGACTCTCCCTAGGTGCCGAGATTGGCGACGTCGTAGAGATAGAGAAGATAAAGAAGACTGTGGGAAGAGTCTACAGAGCGAGACCCGAAGACGAAAACAGAGGCATTGTCAGGATAGATAGCGTCATGAGGAATAACTGTGGCGCTTCCATCGGCGATAAAGTTCGTGTTAAACGGGTCATCGCAGAAGAGGCAAAGCGCGTAACTCTTGCCCCCATAATCAGAAAGGATCAGAGACTTAAGTTTGGAGAAGGAATAGAGGAATTCGTCCAGAAAGCACTGATCAGAAGACCGATGATTGAGCAGGATAATATCAGCGTACCGGGTCTCACACTTGCAGGACATTCCGGTTTGCTATTCAAAGTAATAAAGACACTGCCACCCAAGGTTCCGATTGAGGTGGGCGAAACTACCAAAGTCGAGATCCGGGAGGAACCGGCTTCTGAAGTTCTGGAAGATGTTTCCAGGATAAGCTATGAGGATATAGGCGGTCTCAGGGATCAGCTTGGTAAGGTCAGAGAGATAATTGAACTACCGCTCAAGCATCCAGAATTATTCGAAAGACTGGGGATACACCCCCCAAAGGGAGTACTCCTGTTCGGTCCACCCGGAACCGGTAAAACATTGATTGCAAGAGCTGTTGCGAACGAGAGTGGAGCCAATTTCTTTTCAATCAACGGACCGGAAATCATGAGCAAGTATTACGGACAGAGCGAGCAGAAGCTTCGAGAGATATTCCTGAAGGCGGAAGAGTCTGCCCCTTCAATCATATTCATTGACGAAATAGATTCAATAGCGCCGAAAAGGGAAGAGGTCCAGGGGGAAGTGGAAAGGCGAGTCGTTGCCCAGCTGCTCACCCTTATGGATGGTCTGAAGGAACGCGGACATGTAATAGTAATAGGCGCAAGCAACAGGATAGATGCTGTTGATCCAGCCCTGAGAAGACCGGGCCGATTCGATCGTGAGATCAATATCGGAGTGCCTGACAAGAATGGCCGGAAGGAGATTCTTTCTATACACACAAGAGGAATGCCAATGGGGATGTCAGAGCAGGAGAAGGGCGATTTTCTTGAACAGATTTCTGAGTACACTTATGGATTTGTGGGAGCTGATCTTGCAGCACTTGCCAGAGAATCGGCGATGAATGCCCTGAGGAGGTACCTGCCTGAAATAGATCTGGACAAGCCAATTCCTGCAGAGATACTTGAGAAGATGGCAGTCAAGAGCGAAGATTTCATGGAGGCACTGAAGCTGATTGAACCCAGCAGCCTGCGTGAAGTCACAGCCGAGATACCTAACGTCAAGTGGTCAGATATCGGCGGACTTGCAGAGGTCAAGAGCGAATTGAGAGAAGCAGTGGAGTTGCCGCTTCTCAAACCAGACGTATTCAAGAAACTTGGAATCAGACCATCTAAAGGTTTCATCCTTTACGGGCCACCTGGAGTGGGAAAAACCCTGCTTGCAAAAGCCGTCGCGACAGAGAGCAAGGCGAACTTCATCTCTGTCAAGGGACCGGAAGTACTGAGCAAATGGGTAGGCGAGAGCGAAAAAGCAATCCGGGAGATATTCAAGAAAGCCAAGCAGGTAGCTCCATCCATCGTTTTCCTGGACGAGATCGATTCGATAGCTCCCAGACGCGGGACCTTCGGCGATTCTGGTGTGACAGAAAGAATGGTTAACCAGCTCCTTACCTCTCTCGACGGGATCGAAACGCTTCAGGGAGTTGTTGTAATAGCTGCGACGAATAGACCGGATATAATAGATAATGCACTTGTCCGTTCTGGAAGATTCGACAAGATGATCTATATTCCATCGCCTGATAAGGATAGCAGGGTCAAGATCCTGGAAGTGCATACGAGAAATATGCCTCTTTCGGATGATGTGAACCTGGAAGAGGTTGCTGAGAGGACGGAAGGCTATGTCGGTGCTGATCTGGAGAACCTGTGCCGTGAGGCGGGAATGATGGCTTACAGGGAGAACCAGGAGGCAAGCGAAGTTGTCCAGAAGAATTTCATCGACGCCATGAAGACCATACGCCCATCGGTTGACGAGAACGTCCTCAAATTCTACAAGTCTATGGCTGCGGAACTCGGAAAGACCGTAGCTGAGAAGAAGAGGCAGGTCGAGGAACTTGGCCTGTACCAGTAGGTGATGTTTCCATGGTCGACTTGAAAAAATTTACCACCGATATACTTGAGAGATCTGTTGTCACTACAACAGGTCAGATGATAGGGAAGCTGGACAATCTTGTTGTGAATATAGAGACAGGCGAGGTAGCCAACCTGCTCGTAACTCCTGAACAGAATACGCTGATCCCTTCAATCGAGAGAGACAATGAAGGGAGATACATCATTTCAGTGAAGGGGATCAAGTCGATGGAAGATGTTATCGTCGTTGACATAACGGTACCTCTAAAACGACTCTGATTATTGCATGATTGCTGCGCCGGCTGCATATCGCAGGATGCCAGCCGCTCCGCCAAATGCCTTTTTCAGGAGCTTTCCCTCTTCGCTGTCCTCTGTGATAAGTTCAAGTCGGGCGCCGGATTCATCTGCCAGCCGATAGAGAACCTCCACAAGGTCTTCCTGGCTCTGCACGTTCATAATGGAAGAGCAGTTGCTGCATTTCACTTCCTCCACCGCATTTCTGTATAGAACCGTGAGGTTTCCGCAGTTCGGGCAGAGATATGTTATCATGCTGAGATCTATGCCTTCAGATAGAAGCAGGATGTCGACAGATTTTTGCTGCAACGCCTGAAGTATCTGCGTCAAACCGTAAATGCCGAGCCCACCGTCATTCTTCTTTATCTCCAGGAGGAAACGGTTCATCAGGTCTTTCTCCCTCGATATCTTCATGTCTTTGAGCGTGGATGCTGCTCTTTCTACAAGTTCTCTCAGACCAGTCTCGTCTGTATAGCCAATATCGAAAAGATCCTTGACCTTCTGCTTTACCTCATTCCTCAGATAGTCCCTGCTGAAGAAAAAGTCCTTTGTTGAACCAGGACCGCCGATGAATATAGCCCTTATGTCCTTGATTATCGGAACGAAGGCATTGTTCACTATATCACCTATCTTCTTGAAATATTCATGTGCTGCTATTTCAATCAGTCTCTCGTATCGCCGGGAAGACTGACCTCCCTGATGGTGCTTGCTCGGGACCAGTGACTGCTCGTTCGAGACTTCCTGTATGTTTGTCCCATTGAGGAAGCCAATGGTAGCCTCCTTCCTGTCAATGACAATGAGGCCATAGATCTCCTTCTCCTGCAGCTGTACTTTCAGCTGCTCTGTGTGGAACACAGAATCGCATTTGTACATGAATGTCTGTATCGGTTCAGGTGGCTCGACAATCTTCGTGTACATCTCGGTCTGGTCCCCTCTTGTTGACACATGGCCAACAAAGAATACGAGGCCATTTTCTGGGGGTGCCTTGTAATATTTCAGCCTGGACATTATTGATTCTATTGCGGCGAGTACATTCTTTCTGGTCGACTTTGATTTTATATTAGATGAAGTTGAAAATTCTTCACGCAGGTATTGAACGACATCAGAGATCTGCTTCGTCGCAGGAACATACAGGGATATCAGCTCAGTACCCCTGCCTTTAAGGTTCTCTAGGTCATGAAGCGCCTTCTTGAATTCATATCTGCGCAGTTGTGTTTCGTCTGTAGGCATCCTCGTACAAAATTTATAACTGTATTTAATCTTAACCTGCATAATCTCATGGAAAAGCTTGTTATTTCTCTCGGCGGATCGATCGTAACGGATTCGCCCTTGCGGATTGATATCATAAAGAGAATTGCTCTTTTCGTAAAGGATCTGCGAAAAGAATATCAGGTTGGGATCGTGGTCGGAGGCGGCAAACTTGCGCGATCTTACATCTCTGCACTGCGGGAAGAGAAGATAAACGACAATGTTCTCGACGAGATAGGCATCCATGCTACAAGGATGAATGCTCTTTCACTCACATCATTTCTTGAGAATGTGAATACAAAGATCCCCACTTCTGTTAATGATGCGGTGGAGATGCTGTCGTTATACGGCTGCGTTGTCATGGGTGGAACCGAACCTGGACACACCACCGATACAGTTGCAGCACTCCTTGCTGAGAGGATAGGTTCAAAGATACTTATCAATGGTACCTCGGTTGATGGTGTCTACGATTCAGACCCAAAAAAGAATGCCAAAGCCAGGAAGTTCTCGAATCTGAGTTATGACAACGCAATCGAAATGAGCGTAAAGGCTTCCGTGGGAGCTGGCCCAAGCGTCTTTATGGATATAACATCCCTGAACATTGCAAAAAGATCCCGAATCAGGATATTTGTTGTGAAAGGAGATAATATTGATTCCTATCGCTCCGTACTGAAAAGCGGGAAGACCGATGGTACACTAATTTCTTGAATTAACTGCCAGATTATTATCTCTTAACAGCATGCATTATAATGAGTAACTGGACAGAACTCCGGCAAGAGCTACTCAAAGAGTGCGAGAGCGAATTCACTGTTTTCAGAGCCAAGATACCTGTTTCTGAAGGGATGGGGCATTTTGTGGAGTACTCTGGGGAACCATCTGGCTTCCTAAAGCTTGCCAGGTCTCTCTCAGTGAAGCTACTCTATGTTTACGAAACGGAAATCGATGCGAATCTTCAGGATAGGGATGATATTCCTCAAACGATGGAGATTGGGTTTTCCCATGAAGGTACGATGCATGTGGCAAGGATGCACAATATCGAACCAGCAAAAGTTGCGCACCATGGAATTCATTCTGCCCCGAAAGAAGAGGATGCTGCATCAACCATCATTGCCGCGGGGAAGGACCCCGTCGTTTCTCAGATTGTCCAGTATGTAAAGGTCAGCCTGGATTATATGAGCGCGGATAGCTTCAATATACAGTACTTTTTCAAAAAGTTCTGGGAATCCAAGGGCATCGATAAAGAGTCTAAGCTTCCTCAGGAACTGAGGCAGTTCATTGATTCAGTCGAGTCAGAAGCTATACCTAAATTGAAACTTAAGTAACTGGACTCGGGTTAAATGGAAGGCGTTCAGGTCTTCATTATGGCGCCAAGAAATACCAGGAGGCCAATCGCAACACCGATAACCGAAGCAATGACGTAGAAGAAGGTTGGAACAACTACTCCCTGAAGTACGCCATTAGACAGGTGGAAGAGAATCCTGGAAGTGAATATAGTCAGGAGGCCGATAACAAGGCCAACTACAAGTAGTATGCCTCCGACCATTCGACTCTTACCGCTCCCGAAGTAGGCTGTAAGAATTCCAAGAATTACAAGCGATATAGCTAGAAGAGCAAGCACAACTGCAAAGAAAACATTCCATTGCCACGAAAAGTCTACCATACCTTTTCCCTCATAGTTTTATCCCAGTTAACGTTTTTGTGTCTATAACGCCTTCGATTGTTCTTATCTTCTCGATTATTATTTTCCCGAGTTCGCTGAAATCCTTCGCATCTATTTTCACTATCAGGTCATACTCACCAAAGAGGGGATGTGCCTCAACGACATATTTAATGCCGGATATCTTGGTATACACCTCCATCTCCTTGCCAGGGACAGTGCTAACGAGGACAAACGCTACAGACACGTTACTCAAATCACTAAATATCGATATATTAATAAATGTTTTCCAAGGTATTATCACCCACTCTCGCTGAATAGCTTAATTGGTGGAGGTACAGCTTATCTGCTATCTCAGATGCATAGACTTCACTGAGAATTCATTTAGCTCTATCTAAAAACCACTGGGAAAGTTTGTTTAATTTTATCTCTTCCTGAACAGAAGAGCCCATATCCTTGAGGGATACAAAACTTCCATCGACTTCCTTTCTGCCGATTATTAGCAGGTATGTAGCTGCCTCCTTGTTGGCTTCCTTCATCTGAGATGAGAAAGATTTTCCAGAAACATCGATGGCGCATTGAATTCCACTTTTCCTCAGAATATTCGCGGCCTTGAGTGCCTCTGTGTATAACCCGGGTTCTGTGTAGCATGCATAGACTTTCACACTTTTCGTGGATGGAGTCAATTTCTTCCGGTCGTTCAGGAGGTTTTCCAGAACAACATCACCCATGCCAAATCCTACGGCCGGTATAGCCTGGCCTGAATAGAGATCGGCCAGTTTGTTGTATCTTCCTCCGCCTAATATGGATCTGAATTTCCTGTCACTGTCGAACGCCTCGAAGACCACACCAGTGTAATAGGCGAGCCCTCTCACGGTAGATAGATCGAGAAAGACGTTTTCGACTGTGTACTCAACAAGTATCTTTGACAATCGTACCAACCGCTCCTTTATTGGAGCTTCTATACCTTTCAGTTTTTCTGAAGAGAAGAACTCAGCTATCCTATCCATGGGAATTTCCATCGCGATAAGATCGCAAAAAGAGTCGATCTCTGATGCGTTTAGACCAATAGATTCCAAACCAACTTCGAAAGTCGCTCTATCGACTTTTCTGAACTTATCCAGCAGTGCAAAAGCTCTCTCGTTATCTGTGACGTTGTATTTCCTGAGAATTGCCTCGACCAGGTTTCTGTCATTTATGAAGAACTTGTATTCACCGCGCAGGTTAAGAGAATCGAGAATTGAAAGAGCTAAACCTATGACTTCAGCATCAGCCTCCGGAGTATCCGGCCCGAATATGTCGCCATTGAACTGGTAAAACTCTCTCAGTCTCCCTGCCTGTGGCTCCTCATACCTCCAGTATTTCTGGAAGCTGTACCATTTTACCGGTCTAGGGAGATCCTTTCTTGACGTGAGCATCCTGACTACCGATGGGGTTGCTTCCGGCACCAGGGTGATCTCCCTACCACCCTTGTCGTAGAATGCAAAGCACTGGCTTACAAGCTCGTCGCCGGATTTGCTTCTGTAAAGATCCATATATTCAACGCTAGGCATTTCAATCTTCTTGAAGCCGAAAGCTTCCGCTGCCCTTTCAGATTTTTCGAATATCGCTTTCCTTGGTTCTGATTCCTCTGGAAAGACGTCACGAAATCCCCTAACTCGCTCGGTCTGCACCATTGGTATAATGCATCTAACTAAAAGAATTAATCTCAGCACAATACTTGTTTAAATCATCGTGAATACACTGAGAGAACACTTTATTAGAACGAAAGCGGTCACTTGTCATGGAATTAAAAATTGGCGACAGGGCACCGGGCTTTGAAGCTCTGGACGAAGAGGGCAAACCTGTCAAGCTCTCTGATTTCTCCGGAAAGACGAATGTGGTTCTTTATTTCTATCCCAAGGCTGAAACACCTGGCTGCACTGCAGAGGCGAAGTGCTTCCGGGACAACTGGGATCCAATTGTATCGCTCGGCGCTACTATTCTAGGAGTAAGCTCCGATTCAGAGGTAAAACAGAAAGCATTCAAAGAACACCATAAGCTGCAATTCACTCTTCTAAGTGACCCAGAAAAAAAGATAAGAGAGATGTATGGCGCCAAGGGATTCATTCTTCCTGCAAGAATGACATTCGTCATCGATAAAGAAGGAATCATAAGAGGAGTGCATAATTCTCAATTAGATCCAAAGGGTCACATCAGTTTTTCGATGGAGATCCTAAAGGGGTTACAGAACATAGAAAAGAGCAGCTGAGCAGATCTCATAATTCTTGAAGTGGGTCTGCAATGGCTTCGCGCAAAAGTTCAACTAATCTCCATAAAACGATACCCTGTCATAACAGGTAAAGAGGCAGTTTAATTGCTCAAAGACCTTTCATTAACATCGTATATTCGTTAATCGCCTTTTCACCATTTTCTGTGGACAGAAAAATGGTTCTTGGTCTGTCATTCGCTGAAACAGCGATCCTGGACGAAATCAGACCTGCTTTCATGAGTGTGTCCAAGCTTGATCTCAATGAACTCTTTGGCATACCTGTTACAGTCAACAGATCAGTGAACGTCGCCATCTTTTCCTTCCGGAGAATAATGAGTATTCCAGCCCTGGAGGAGTTTGAAAGTGGACCCATCGAGACAAGCTTCTTCACTGTCTCGGTTGTCTGGCGCCCGGAAGAATTCAGTTCTGTTTGCAGCGGTGATTCCAGCCAATTAGGAGCGTCGTATAGGACTTTAAGCCCAAGGCCTATCCAGATAGGTATAACCACAACGAAACCTATTACACCGACACCGCTGATAAGCGTTGAGAGAGCCGCCGCGGCGAAAGATATGACAAATCCCCAGTCAGCTACACCCAGGTTTAGTATTATCTCATCTTCCTTAGTGATAAATCTTAGGGGAAAATAGATGAGTTCGAATGCAAAGATGAACGGGATTGCGAACGCTATTTCCTCAATTCCCAATCCGCTCAATATTATATATGATAACCAGGTAAAATTGAGTACCAAACCTTCTTTAACGTAACGCGGCATTTGGAGGTGTTTTTTGAAGAGATAACCCCTCTCTTCATGTGCTATATAATCGTCGATTCTCACCCCGCGGAAGCCCGCTTTCCAGACGGCGTACCAGATGACTGCACCATTGATGGTGTTCATTATGATCAGAATAAGGACCGATGGGTAGAGATTGTTTATGACCAGAGTGAGCAGCACCAAGAGGGACAGCAACAGGTACGCGACACCTTTGCCCTTCTCTATTCTATACCGGTGGATCTTAAGCCAGCTGGCATCCAGGTCTGATAACCTCGATGTTTCCATACTGCTTCCATTGAGGTTTTCCTTCTCTCTACGAATATCAACCAAAGGTTGCATTTAGTTGGCCTTCTAAGGTGAACTGGATATGATGATTTTAATTTTTGTAGCTGTTATTGCACTGGTTCAAAACATGAACTTTGCCCCTGTATCATATCCAAGGTGGTGATTACTATGTATGACTTCGAACATCGTCAAGCATGACCACGACTTGGTATCTGTCAGTTCTGAATTCATAATGTTTCAATTTATGTCAACATCCTCTGTATCGGAGGTTCAGTGTACATCGAAAAACAGCAGAGAGAGATGAACTGAGAATATGGCAGCAGAAGTTATTGTGACAGAAAATCTAACCAAGAAATACGGAAATCTTACCGCAGTGGATAATCTTACTATGCGGATAGAAAAGGGAGAGATTTTTGGCCTTCTGGGTCCAAACGGTGCCGGTAAGTCCACAACCGTCAGGATGCTATGCAGTCTTATTGGAAAAACCTCCGGGACCGGGAGAGTTTCAGATCTTGACATTTCAGACGAGGACGAAGCGGTTAAGATCAGGAGATCGATAGGATACATACCAGATGCACCTGGCTTCTATGAGTCAATGACTGCAGTAAAGAATCTGCAGTTCTTTGCAAGCATCTACAAGGTCTCCCCGGACCTGATCAATAGCAACATAGAGAAGTACCTGAAACTGCTTGATCTATGGAATGTGAAGGATAGAAGCATATCCACCTACTCAAAGGGAATGAAGCAGAAAGTGTCGATTGCAAGGGCACTGATTCATGATCCAGAAATCTTGATTATGGATGAACCCACTGCTAATCTGGACCCTGAAGTTTCCAAGATCATTAGAGACCTGATATTGGAACTGCAAAAGGAAGGGAAGACCATATTACTGAATACACATAATCTGTACGAAGCTCAGCGCATCTGTACCAGGATAGGTGTTTTAAGAACTCAACTCATAGCTCTCGATACACCGAAAAATTTAGAAAAGAATGCATCGGGAAGGAAAACTGCAATTACCCTGACCAAGATTGACGATGTCATAATTGAAACCGTAAGAAAGCTGAAACCTCTGAGTATGGAAGTTGAAGGGAATGTTATAACTCTAGCACTTGCAGAACCAGAGAAAGAACGACCTGTTGTTGTCTCCTCCTTGGTTAGGGCAGGCGGTGATATCCAGCTAGTTGTTGAAATTGGTTCTTCGCTGGAAGATGTCTATCTGAAGCTAGTGAGGGAATAGAGCATGGATCTAACGATTCCCTGGATTATTGCGAAGAAAGAACTTTATCTGATAAGACACCGGAGAATACTGATTCTAAGCTTTTTTATGCTACCATTAGCAGTTGCGATTCCAGTTCCAACACTTATTTACTTTATTTCGAGTATTTACAGTGTTCCTTCAAGCCAATTTGTGTCACTGCTTATAGCACTGCAGTTTCTTTTCGTGGACGTGGCTTTCATAATTCCTTTGATTACTGCCACGTATAGCATCGCTGGTGAGAAGGTAGAACAAACACTTGAACCACTGCTGGCTACCCCGGCCAGGGATTCTGAAATCCTCCTTGGAAAGGATATAGGTACCATGATACCGACAGTTGTGAGCGTATTTGCGGGGGCGGCCATTTATGCCATTCTTTCAGATGTAGTTACATATGGACAGTTGAAATTTCTAGTTTTCCCAAATGCGAGTTTCTGGGTCTCTATCCTAATGGTTGCACCACTTTCATCATACTTGATAACTAGGGTTAGTATCCTGCTCTCAGCAAGGTCCAAGAGCGTTCAATCCGCTCAAGCATATGGCCGGGTCATGGCGATTGCTTTTCTGTCGCCAATCTGGTTGAATTTTCTAGGAATATTCTCTGTCACAAACGTGGTAGACCTGCTGATAATGAGTGCCCTACTGTTTGCTGCATGCCTTGCAGCTTATTTCAGGAGCGCCAAGGTATATAACAGAGAAGAAATTCTGACCAGATGGAGATAAATCACCCTTTTACGATTGGTAAATGGTTTTTTCTTCCAGCGCTAAAGAAAGAATGCCCTTGGAAGAATTATTGACCCTTCATTATAGTTATTCTCCTGTACCTGTATCCAGAGATATTTTGAAATGCCTTTTTCATTCCATGCGAAGAATCAGGATGTCATGGACTCCTGGATAGATCAAACAGAACATACGAATATGCAATGAAATCATAAT
>JBJKSG010000032.1:0-9332 GCA_046704325.1 Thermoplasmataceae archaeon | reverse complement strand
TGCTGTCCATGATGGATGAATACCTGTACGTCAGAAAGCAGCCTGATCTTTCTGAAGCAGGTTTGACTGAGGCGGCATACGATCCGAATAAGGTGGTGCATAAGATTGCATAACATTTTGAGAACGGCTATTATTCGATTTTAGAGAAGATGAGTGGGATTAGAGGTGCAGATATCTTCATGAAGATAGCTGCCGCGACTTCAGTCATCTTGGACTATGCTTATTTCGAGAGAGCCGAGCTTTTCATAGAATTCAGGTTCCACAGCAACTGCATCCAGGAAGTGAACAACCTCCTCATTGACGGGATAAAGTCGAACGACGGTTTCAGGGTTGTCAAGCTTGCGAATTCAAGGAACATTAAGGACAGAATGGCAGAGTTCAACAGGCTCGCTCCAGTTTCTGCGTTGAGGTATTCTCTACCGGTGCCGGAGGATAGTCCAATTGGCAAGTACATGTCAAAATACTTTCCTGACTCGATTGGTGAACTCCAGGTTTATTCTGCTACTGAGGAAGGGACAAAAGTCCTGATTTACACGAGCATGTCTCCGGACCAGGAAGGCTTGAAGGTTATATCCGCTGATTCGAAGATATACCAGCTCAGCATTAACCCGAAGGTGCTTGTTGAGGGCCAGAACATGCAGAGTATGGCCCGGATACCGAGGCTTGCCTCGTTCCTCACTCAGGAAGGCGGGGACCTGGTTTATACCACTTTTGTTCCAGCCGCAGAGGGTGACGAGTTCCTCTCAATACTGAGTTCTCTCCTTACAGAAACTTTTGGTTCCAAGCCATCTGTTCAGTACTATTCGATGCTGGATGATGTTGCCTGGGACTGGATCTGATTTTGGCTAGAGATATTTAAGCATAGGTACGCACTCTGCTCTGAATGAAGGGACTCTTCGTAGCGCTAGAAGGGATCGATGGATCCGGGAAGACTTCTCTTTTAAGACAGCTCAAGCCTGCGCTCGAAGCTCGTGGAAAAACTGTTTGGACAACGCATGAACCCACCTCAAGATTCACCGAAATGATTGAGAAATACCCTGACTCTTATGATCCTGTGCTCATGTTCCTTCTCTTCACCTATGACAGATATCTCCATCAGAAAGAGATAGGTGATAATCTGGAGAGATACAATGTCGTGATAACAGACAGATATCTGTTCTCCTCGTATGCGTATCAGGGTGCAATGTTGGAAGAATATTTCAAGAGCACCGATTATGCCTTGAAATGGATGAGCGAGGTATCCAGTGTTATAACAGTAAGGCCAGACATAACATTCTATCTCGATATCAGTATAGAAACGGCTCTGCAGAGGATAAAGAAGTACAGGGAAAAGGATAAACTGGAACTTACATTCGACATTGAGTCTGTGGTAAAGTTTTACAAAGCTCATCTTATCAGTTCAATGGACCTGGTCGACGCGTCGTTATCGGAAACTGCATTGACCATGAAAGTCACAGACAAGATAATGGCGCAGATTTCCTGACTAGGCAGTTGTTACAGAGACCCGGTCGTTGGTGATCATCACTGTATGTTCAGCCTGCGAAATGAAAGTCCCCCTGTGTTCTTTCAGCACAGCGAATTCAGATACCTGCCTTGATTTGATCATGCTCTTCAGGTAAGACTGATAATCAGGTGTAATGCTGTGGAGCCACCTTTCAGAGAATGGGATTGTGTTGAAGTTCTTGTAGATAAGCTCGTCCTCAGATTTCTTTGTCCCGCTCAGAATGTAAATGTTACCTCCCGGGCCATTATGAATCATACCTATCCCTGTTGAAGCGAACGGTTCTATTGCTATGACCGAGCCTCCGTGTATTGTCTTTCCATTTCCGTCGTCGTAGTTTGGAATAAAGGGCGAGGAATGCAGATCGTAACGCCCAACTCCATGGCCGCCTAAATTCTTCACCGGCCTGAAACCGAAGGATGCAATGGTTTCTCCGATGACCTTGCCTATCTCCCTGATTGGAACTTCTGGTCTCAGCGTGGCTATAGCTTTATTGAGAGCCTCTCTTGTGCAATCTATAATGTCGCTGTGAAGACCCTTTTCTCCAACCTCAACAGTTGTTGCGTTGTCAGATAGGTATCCGTCTATGGAAGCCCCTATATCGACCTTGACTACATCACCTGTGTGGAAGGAACTCTTGTCGTTATGTGTCGGGGAATAATGAGCAGCTTCGTTGTCTATGGATAGGTTGATGGGAAATGATGGTTTGGCGCCCAATTCTATTATGTAGGATTCTGTTGCAGTGGCAACATCTAGCAGCAATGCACCTGCATGAATCTCTGAAACTGCTCTCTCCAGCGCAAGTTTACCGACTCTCCCCGCCTCGAGGAATGCCTTTTTGGCCTCAGGAGTTAATTCTCCCATGTCTCAGAATTGTGCTAAAGTATAAAAATAAGGTGAGCACCGCTGATTTTCCCTCTCTGCGCGACGGAAACATTATAATTTCTGTAATGAATTTCGAGATATGGCATGGTACAAAGTTGGAAAGGAAAGTGCGTTAAAGGACGGAGACCTCTTCAAAGCAAGTGTTGGCGGTAAGGAGGTTCTCCTGATGAAGATAAAGGATTCATTTTACGCAACATCCTGTTACTGCACACACGAAGAGTATGACCTATCTGAAGCCTTCATCGATGAGGGAAAGCTGATATGCCCAAATCATTTCGCTACCTTTGAACCTTCTGATGGTTCGGTAGTTAGTCCGCCAGAAGGTTCCGGTGACATTAGCCCTCTCTCTTCATATAAGGTCAAGGTAGAAGGTGGCGAGATCTTCGTAGATGTTGCATGAAGATCCTCGTACTGGTAAAGCAGATACCTGAGATAAGCAAAATACAGTTTGATCCTGCAACAAACAGGATAAAAAGAGAGGAAGTTCCTCTGATTATAAACCCGTTTGACAAGAGAGCGGTGGAGGAAGCTATCAGGATCAAGGAGAAAAGAGGCGCTGAGGTTGTTGTTGCGACACTCGGTCCCCCATCTGCTGCGGAGGTGCTCAATGCATCTCTGAGGATGGGAGCGGACCGCGCAATCCTGATTTCGGACCCGGGATTTGCCGGTTCAGATACGTTAATTACATCAAGAGTACTTTCTCTAGTTGTAGGGAAGATTGAGCCAGACCTTATCCTACTCGGCAAGTATTCCCTGGATGGAGAGACATCTCAGGTACCGCCAGAGGTTGCCCTGTTTTCCGGCTATGCATTCAGAACCTCAATTTCGAGAATTGAATTCGAAGATGGAGGGAAAATGATAGTGGAACAGGATGAGGATGATGGATCAACCGACTATGAGATTGCACTTCCCGCGCTCCTATCCGTCAGTGAAAAGATAAACAGAGCAAGGTTTGTACCACCCAGCGTGCCCGATATGACTTCGAGGATAGAGAAGTGGTCTGCTTCGGATCTATCTACACTGATTAAGGGGTCAGATTCCCCTACGGTGGTTGAATCCACAGTCAGGATAGAGAGTAAGAGAAGTGTTGAATACATGGATCGACTGGACACTATCTTGGATATGGTAAGAAGTATATCCAGTTCTGGCGAGAACCGCGGAATAGACAGAATAACCATTGGAGATGCGATTCCTGGCGGGCGACACGCTCTAGTTGTAGCTGCTGGCGATAAGAGAACCGCGTTCGAATTATCAGCAAAAATGTGTAATCTTGGAAAGGGGAAATTCAATACCGTATTACTGGGATCGTTTTCACCTGCTGAGGTAGAAGGACTCGCATGCCATTCTTATCTGCATCTGAAAAATGGATCTAACCTCGCCATTTCAGATTATATTGCAGATTACATAAAGAGAGAGAAACCTGAATTCGTAGTTTTTCCGTCCAACATTGCGGGAAGGGAGATCTCCGCGTTCGTTGCGGCAAAGTTATCACTGGGCCTCACAGCAGACTGCATTGATCTTGCAGTTGAGAATGGAAAGCTCATTCAGTACAAGCCTGCCTTCGGCGGAGGAATGGTAGCAAGAATAACTTCACGGACAAAACCAGAAATGGCGACCGTAAGACCAGGTATGTTTCCCTTTTCAATCGCTGAATCACACTTTTCTGTGCATGATATAGACTTAACTGGAAAGTTTGAGGATAAAGTAGTAGCTTCCAGGAAAATTCCAGATACCTTTAGAAGACTCCAGGGAAGCCGAATTATAATTGGGTTGGGTAAAGGCATTGGTTCCAAGGAAAATGTTGGGGAAGTGGTAAAGTTTGCAGACCGTATAGGAGCTGCAGTTGGTGGGACCAGACCGATAGTGGATCTTGGATGGCTCCCCAGACAGCAGCAGATTGGTCTTACCGGCTATTCAATATCCCCGGATCTCTACATTGCTATCGGGATCGGCGGTCATGACAACCATGTTGTGGGAACAAGATATGCAGGGAAGATCGTAGCTGTCAACAGAGACAGGAACGCCCCAATATTCAACTATTCAGATTTCGGGCTAATAGAAGATTCAATGGAGTTTGTCAGAAAATTCAGCGACCTTCTTGAGAGCAATTAAATAGAATCAATCACGGTATCGGTCATAGACGTCGTAGCGATAGTTTCTGTAATATTTAAGCCGGGCTTTCTTCCTTGATTTTTCAATGTATTGTAGGTAAAGTCCAGCAGGATACAGTATTCCAGCTATTATCTGGCCCTCTAGCGATGTCAACCCGAGAGCGATGAGCGCAAACCAGAGGAGAAAAGCACCCATAACTCCCGCCACTACCATTGTTATCCTGCTGTAAAGTCCATAGACGAGCGCGAAGAGAAGGACGCTGACTACCAAGACTTCAGCAAGAAAAGCGGGGTAAATCCCTATCAATATTATGAATGCAAGTGCTGCGAAACCAGCGGACAGTGCTATCTTCACAAAGATTGTCATCACTAAAGCCCCCAGTACAATGCCGATCAGGAGGACAAGATATTCTGGTGTATTGCTGATCGGGATATACTGGAGTATGAATGAAGAAAATATGTAGCCATAATATGCACCAAGTGCGACAAACAGAAATCTCCATGTTGTACTGCCCTTGAATATCAACGCTATGGAGAGAAACATAAGACCCACCAGCATAACATACGAAAAACTGGTCGGGACGTAGAGATTGTTCAATATGAGGCTCTTGAAATATGTCTCTAGTTGTCCCGATATAGAGGTCATAGATTGTCTGACATTGTATGACAACTATTAAAGCTTTTGCGTTTGAGGTATCTCAACCGGCCCAAGATCCAAGCAGAATCCTTGTTTTGTGAGGTTTTCAATACACAACAAACCTTTTTTTAATCTGCTTCCATGATGATTAGCGATGAAAAAGGTTGAATGTCCGGTATGCCGTGCAGAGATATCCGCATCAGATCAGGTATGTCCATATTGTGGCTCTACCGTACAATCAACAGAGCAAACATCTGTAAAGAGAAGAAAGATGGTAAGAATCACCGGAAATACCGTTTCTTCCTCGCCTAACTCTACCTCGACAGCTTCTGGATACCAATTTAGAAGAAATGTCGAGAAAGTTGGCATAGGCAATATGATTTCTTCTCGAAATTGGATAATTTTCCTTCTCTATTTTCTGGGAATTGTCGGTACCGATGTTGTTTTATTGATCATCTTGGGCGGCCCCACCGGATCCATGTTTGCAGTACTTTCTCAGTTTATGGTGATACCTATGTCGATTCTGTTTACAAAGTACAGGACGGTTATCACGGTTGCTACAAGCGTTATCATAGTCAAGGACAAAGGTAGGTCCGTTGGAATTCCATTCTCTCAGGTCACCAGAATAGAGATCTCGCGAAACCGGGCATCTCATGCTGTTTCAATTTATCGGACTCAGGTTGAACAACCAGTGAAATTCAAGTTGAGAGGCAACCGGAGTTACCGTAAATTCTTACAGTTGATCTCAAAGTCACCAGCCGCTGCACAGGTAGTAGATTCTGAGAAGCCCGGACAGGAACCCTTTACGGCTAAGACATAATCCTAGTACAGGACTGCCCGGAGCGGAGCACCATCCTGAGACATCTTTAGTGGAAGGCCCACAAAGTTATAACCTCCTGGGGCAACATCTTTCAGGAACAGGCCTTCTATTATGATTACGCCAGATCCCAAAAGTGTCTTATGCACTATCGGGTCAGGAAAACCGAATTTCTCAATTGAAAGATAATCAACCCCAACTACACTTGTTCTATCGGATATGAGGCGATTAGCTGCCTCCAGGGATAGATAAGTGAAATCTTTATGAAAATCATCGTACAGGGAAGAATTCCTTGTCTTGAACAGTATTATGCCGTTATGTTTATCAGGCACATCTTCGGCTGTTATCTCCATACCTTTACATTCAACCACTGTAGCTCTGCCCATGAACTTATCAATTGGTATATCTGGAACCTTCTTTCCATCAGGGAGCATATGAAATGGTGCATCGAAGTGGGTTCCTGCGTGCGTCTCCATTAGAACCCTCGTAATGTGCACGTGATCTGTCTCATGCGTCTTATACGCATACTCTTCATAATGAGCGTCACCGGGATAAGTTATCATTCTGTTCTTCAATGGTAGAGAGATATCAATCATGAGTGCACATTGTTTCTAACATTATTTTCTTTTCCTGATTCTTCTCGGGAAATTCTTGACCGGATGTCCGCATACCGGACATTCTGAGATCCTTTTGCCGAAGAACCGTCCACATCCGGTACACCTGAATGTCCACTCTATCTCTTTCCCGATATCGTTCAAGTTCGCGCCATGCACTTCTATACCCATTGTCGCTGCAACGTTCTGAATTGAAAAGTCGTCGGTGACAAGGATTGCTCCAAGCTCAAGAGACAAGGCGATTACATCGATGTCAGTCTGGCTCAGACGATCGATATCTCCTGTTCGTCTGGCTTCGGATTTCACTGCGTCGACTGCCTTGGCTGTAGGCGACTTCACATGGATATTTCCTTCAAGGTAACCCAAATGCCTGGAGATCTTGCCCTTACGTATCTCAGAGAGCGCTGAATCCGTTACAAAAGCACCAGCAGACAGAATATCATACTTGCCTGAAAGTATGGCGCTCGTATCGAACACAACCGGTCGAGTTTCAGGCAAATCATTCACTTTCCTGATAGCAGAAATGGTTCAGCCAGTGCATTACTTCAGGGACTGTTGCAATCATGTCTGATATGGTGAACCAGTAGGACCGATCAGAAAAGCAGTTCTCTCCGACCTTCTTGTTAATGAATGAACCAAGCCTGCAGGCATTCATTTCTGGTATGTTCTTCGACAGCAACGCAGCGATTATGCCTGCAAGTAGGTCTCCGGTCCCTCCCATGGTCATCCTAGGGTTTCCACCGGGTGTCCTGTATGTATGCAATCCATCCGTAATTATGTCAACAGGACCTTTGAGCAGAATTATGTTTCCTGAGTCCTTGGCATAGCTAACCGCATTCTCTTCCGTCGCGGGCATCCCTGTGAGGCCATTAAATTCCGCGGAATGCGGAGTCAAAATTAGTTGTCTCCTCCTTTTGATAGTGCATTTGGGCAATAGTTTAATTCCATCCGCATCGACAACAGTTGGTTTGTTCATTGAAAGGATTTTGTTCATAATCGGCAGGTTTTCATCATTCATGCCTATTCCAGGGCCAACAAGAAATGCAACATCACTTTCGATTAACGAGTTGACTTCAGCTGGTCTTGTTATTATCGCCGGGGAATAGCCAGAGATCAAGCTTCTGTGCCTTTCTGAAGTATAGAGATGTATTAGGTCGACTGAAATTCCTTCTGCGCCCAGGGATGCGATTATTGCCGAACCCGGATATTCGATTCCGGCAAGCATTCCAACAACCCCGTTCATACCCTTGTGTGAGTTGCTATCTGGAATTGGATAGGATAAAAAGTCACCCGGACCTGACGTTGTTTCTAGCTCTTTGGGTATGCCAATATCCATCACCGCATGTTTACCTGGCCGATAATGTTCAATCTCCTTTTTATCATGCAGGAAAACTGTGAATGTCGCGTTTACCTGAATCGGTGTCCCGGCTCCACTGGGCATGTCAATCGATAAGATATTTTTTCCCGATTCATTGATTTCCTTAATAACAGCCGCATAATCAGCTCTGGGGACACCATTCAACCCGGTACCTAAGAGTGCGTCTATAATGAGATCTGATTTTGCAGATACTTCTGCTAACCTGTCTCTGTCGACCCTGACGTAAGTCAACTCATCAATTGCTCTCCTGGTGAATTCAGATTTTACCTTCTCCTCTCCGTGCATGAAAAAGATGGATATATTCCTCCCAGCAAGTTTTGAAGCGGCCTGGATTGCATCTCCGGCTTTGTTGCCGGTTCCGCAAACAAACAGTAATTTCCTGCTGTCCGGAAAATTTCTTTCGATCTGAAGTGCAACAGCATTGCCCGCGTTTTCCATAAGTCTACGTAAGGAACCATGGTAATACCTGTAATTTACGTCTAGTGCCCTTGAATCCAGTATCGATATGCTCATTACTTTATGATCCTACCAGTAGCTATCTTCCACATATATAGATCGAGGATTCCAGGTTCCAG
This sequence comes from Thermoplasmataceae archaeon, assembly GCA_046704325.1. Taxonomy (GTDB): domain Archaea; phylum Thermoplasmatota; class Thermoplasmata; order Thermoplasmatales; family Thermoplasmataceae; genus UBA582. Next base: position 814 of record JBJKSG010000032.1, on the reverse strand, counting down.
TGACATTTCCTCAGCGATCGATATAAAGTCCCGCTCCGCTTCTAGGTACCGCTTCGCGGAACCAACCATATTCCTTCCTTTCTCGCCCTCGAGAAACATCCGCTGTATGTGTTTGTCCAATATCGCGAAATTGAAAACACCGGTATTCCTGAGGAAATGAGAAGCTTCTTTGTACCCTATGCCCAGCACACTATCAACAAGATAGGCGCGTGCCGATGAGGGGTCATTGGAGTTCACTATCGAAGGGAGCTTTTCCGCGACCGGTCTTGCCAATACTATGAATTTGCTCCTCACGTTATAAAATCTGTACTTCACTCGCTTGAGCTTTATCGATAGATCTTCTGCTCCCATAGAGAGGAAACCCGCCTCACCTATCTCCATCTGCGTACGCAGGGCCATCTCTGCAGAGGTATTGGCAGCAAGGAGACAGAAGCACAGTTCAGAAAAGAGAGTCTCGTAGCCAGACTTGCCCACAGCTTTGAAGTCCTCTTTCTTACTCTCAATCTCTGCAGCGAAGGGAGAAGCCGCCAGCTTTTTTACTTCTGAAATAACCTGCGGCAGGGTGGTGATTCCCTTGTCAGCCAGCCGGTGTGTCTCCATTGTCCAAGCATCATACGCTGTAATATAAAGTGCAACTCTCTGCTTGCTGAAACTATCTTTCACCTTATTTTTAATAACTGGACTTTGGGGTGTGGGACGCTATTCTAAGACCTGCCCATATTGAACAGATTATGCCACACGCCGGTGCAGAATAATGCATTATCGATGCGGTCATCCCTTCTCTGAGCAATATTCCATCCAAGCATCTTCTTGT
>JBJKSG010000031.1:0-37833 GCA_046704325.1 Thermoplasmataceae archaeon | reverse complement strand
AGGAATACGATACGGTAGCAACTCTCTGTTGCCTGCGGTGAAGCATGCAGGATAGCTGTACTTGGGAAAACTGACTGTACAGTTAGATGTGGAAGGGTCTGGAGAAATCCAGACCTTTACCCTACCTGGTGTGCTTTTGACCGCATGCGCAGGAGCATTTTTTCAAAAACGAATGCAGAACATCATAAAAGCCTGGTTCACTCTTCTATGGCTGAAGGCAGGAAACTTGGGCTGATAGCGTACCTTGACAAAGAACCAATCGCATGGTGTTCTGTCGCAGAGACTGCGAGCTTTCCAGGTATTGTATTCTCAACAAGCCTAAAGCCACAAGACACTCAGGGGTTGTGGTCTCTGAACTGCATGTATGTAAGAAAAAAATGGAGGATGTCTGGTGTGACGACCTTCCTGATCAAGAGTGCCGTTGAGGTCGCACGTAATGCGGGAGCTAGCAGGATAGAGGCGTATCCAGTGGATGCCAGGAGTCAGACTTCCGGCGCATATCTCTACAGAGGGGTTTTATCTACATTCCTTTCACTAGGTTTCTCAAAAACAAGAGAGAGGGCCGGTCCATCTAAAGCAGCAATAGTATCTCTTTCGCTTTTAGATCGATCAAGATAACTATCCCAGATCAGCAGTCTGCTGTGATAAGTTGATCCTGAGGAACTCATCACCGAATATCTTGCAGGTAATGTAACCAACAAGGGCAGACATGCCCCTGATAATGTACCAGAAATTGATTATCTTTGGCTGGAAAATCTCAGATGCCTTGAAGTGACCCCAAACATTGACATGCTTGCTGGTAAGCTGCTTCCTCCCGAAACCGTTCCAGAATGCCTGTTCCACAAAGCCCACCATTGTGCTCCTGGCCCTGTGGTAAATCACTCCTTCCGGGCAGTAATCAATCCTAGATCCATGCATAACCGCCCTTATGTTGAGATCTATATCCTCTGCAGTTACGAATACTGGATCGAAGCCTCCAATCTCTTCAAAGAGCTGTTTCTCAAACCCTAGATTGACGCTTGGATAGGTAACATCAAAATCGTCAAAAAATAATTCAACCCGCTGCAGTTTCTCGAATGGCTGGTATCCCATCTGTACCGTCTTCCCGGCTACTACTTTGGCGCCATTCTCGAACATTTCCTTCATCTTTGATACCCAGAATGCATTTGCGATCGCATCTCCGTCGGTGAAGAGTATGTGGTCATATTTCGCATGTTGCACTCCTATGTTTCGACCCTCGCCACGGCTGCATTTCTTCTGGACTAGGCGGATGAATGGAAAGTTTGTTGAATATCTGAGCACGGTATCCACCGTATCATCCGTACTCATAGAGTCTACAATTATAACTTCAAACGGCTGTTCCTGTACTACGAGACTGTCCAGCAGGTCCGGCAGGTATGAACCCATGTTCAGAGTTGTAACAACCACAGAAATGCCATCAATATCTTCCATAACTCAGACCCAGTCCATCCTCTTCAGCTCTCTTTCCTTTTTAGTCGCTTTCTTGTACTCTTTGTAATGTGACTTGCAAAGGTGAACTCTCCCTTTTGCATCTATGGAAGGAAATGCCTTATGTGCCAGGTCCCCAGACACAGTCTGGAAGCTCTCGTTATTGCAGTTGTACACCTGGCATGTCTTATCGGACATTTCGATCTCCTAATCCACACACATATAAATGCATTTTCTGGGACAATTAAGTATGATTGGAATGGTAAATGCCCGGAGTAAGCCTCTTTCTGTTCGCCGCTTAAACGGTTGGCAGCATTCGACTTTTGATCGCAAGATCTGCGTCTTACCCGGCCCTCGCGGTAACTTCAACGGGCCTGTTTAGACTTTCTCCATCCAGGGAGAGTTTCCATCGGAACTCCCGGAAACGTCATCTTTTCAGAATCATCCTTGACCGGGATCCGTATTTTTCTTTTCTCTTTACCATCCCTCTCGGGATGCCCGTTTGCACGGGCTGGAACTTACCGGGGAGAGAGGACTTTCCTCACTCTTTCGAGCGTAAGCTGCCCTCGGGCCTTTTACCTTCGCGAAACGATAATATGAGGTCCAATATCATTATTTCCCTGCCAAAATAGATCAGGTCGCTGTCTTTACAGCAACCGCCCATTTTCTCGAGACAAGCATGTTTGCAAAGTTCTGTTTCAGATGTACTATGTCATTCGCACGAAGAAAATAGTCTCCTTCTGGTTGAGCAATCGGTGGCAGATCCGAGAGTATTCTGAGTAGGACATACTGATCCCCACTGTCCTCTTCCACCTGTTCCTCCACCTGAGCAACCTCCTTCTCCTTCACTCGCAGTGGCTCTTTCGATGGTTCACCAGTGTCGAGAAATCTGTGAACAAGATCGTCCACAATCCTCTGTTCCGTATGCAGAAAGTCCTTCTCTTCCGAAGTGAGCTGTCCCCATTCCTCGGCATCTACCTCGTGAAGAGAAAGGCGCATTATCTTACTGAACCTCAACTGAAAGAAGACCCTGAAATCCGTCTCGACCTGCATAATCCGCTCCTTCAGTTTCATATACTTCTCAATATCGGTTGCTACAACCCCTTCTGCCTCAATGCGCAGAGTGCGCAATGCCTCTCTGACGCTCCTGTAAAAGTCTGGCTCAAACTTCCGTACCTTCTTGCTCCCCTTTTCAACCCTGACAGCTGTCTGCAGGTCGGTGCAGATCTTGTCCACCTGTATGGGAGTTAAAGGCATGATGCACTATAGAATCTGCATTAATATATGCTTTCTTTGGAGGTCAGCGACCAAACACGCGAAATGGCATCTCTGAGAAAAGGCTATGCAGTATATCTTCATAATCGTCGTACTGCTCCTGTATCATAACTGCCCTTTTAGGAACAGAATCTGGGGGAATGACCTTGTCAGGTTTTGCAGGATCGTCCACGTAATCGCTTTCAAGAAGGAAATTCCACACCCTGACGTCGATTGCGGTCCTTACGTTCTTTCTGTTAGCGAGAACCGATCTGGATACTGCAGGGGATGCCGCATTGAGAGATGGGTCTGCATGATGTTTCACAACCCTTCTTGGGTCCACTGAACTTTTTCTTATCATCTCTTCCAGGGTAACGAGTGCCTGAGAATCAAGATCCTCTGTGTGCATTATCACTGGAATATCCATGTCGTGTGCCATGTCGAATGCGTGGGATACAACAAGATTTGAGACCTCCGTCACCTTAGGCTCAACGGGAAAGTGTGGTCTCCCTATTTCCCCGATTGCATCTGCTTTGCCATCTTTTATGTATCTGCATGCCAGGTCTATTCCCGTTTTCATATTTTCAAGGGGATCAAGATTGGACTCAACCCATTTGAAATAATCAAGCGGATACGGACCCAGCGAAATAAAAACCTTCAACCCCTCCTCCCTTGCTATACTAGCTAACTTCACGGTCCTTTCGTACACATGCTCGTAATAACCCTGTCCTTCGTGGGAAAAATCCGGCAGGTTCACCAAATTGAAGCCTGTTCCCCCTGCTTCTCTGAATCTGGAAATCGGGACACGTACATCAGGCCCTGGGTTCAGATGGAAATGTGCGTCAAAAGCTCCGCTTTGAAATTTCATCTCTGTGCAGAGATAGAATGAACAGGGGTTAATTTCACTTTCCCGTTTCACTGAAGGCGAAACGGTTTTTCATAGACATGTGATCATTCGAATCGATTCAACCTCAGGAGATACACTTTAGGGGCAAATAACGAATTTTGTGGTGTAAAAAGATGGTCAACAAAGCTTTATTATTCAAGTTCCAATCTGCTGCGAAGGTGAAATAAATGCAGCAAGGTCAAATGGCCTATGACAGGGCAATAACAGTTTTTTCTCCCGACGGGAGACTATTCCAGGTTGAATACGCTAGAGAGGCAGTAAAGAAAGGGTCTACTGCCCTCGGCTTGAAATTCTCAAACGGTGTCGTTCTTATTTCAGACAGGAAGGTCAGAAGCCGGCTGGTTGAACAGAACTCGGTAGAGAAGATACAGCTCGTTGATGATTATGTTGCCGCGGTGACATCTGGCCTCGTTGCTGACGCCCGGGTTCTGATAGATTTCTCTAGGGTTGCTGCCCAGCAGGAAAAAGTCACCTACGGTGGTTTGATCAACATGGAGAACCTGGTAAGGAAAGTTGCAGATCAGATGCAGCAATACACACAATACGGCGGCGTTCGTCCATACGGTGTGTCATTGATTTTTGCTGGAATGGATAGAATCGGACCGAGACTGTTTGACTGTGACCCTGCAGGCACAATCAATGAATACAAGGCAGTGGCTGTGGGAGCCGGAAAAGACCAGGTAACCAACTACCTGGAAAAAGAATATAAAGATGACCTCAAGGAGAAGGAAGCGGTTGCCCTTGGAATAGCCGCACTAAAGGTCGCTCTTGAAGAAGAGGGAGGGGTTAAATCTCCAGAAATTGCATCGATAACCTCGGGAAACAAGTACTATTTCTACACAAAGGAAGAAACAGCGAAATTTAACTAATTTTTAGCCTGCACTTCGGCAGGTGAACCAGCGTTTCCTAGGGATCCAGTAAGGGTCCCCTGATTCCTGGCTCTGTTTAGAATAATCTCTTCCGAAAATATAACCTTCAGTTCTCGTCTCTGATCTATGCGGAATAGAGGGATTTGCGCAAACTCACTGCTGCTATAACAGCTCCGATTACATTGACGTATGGAATTATCAGAAGGACTGCCCCAAGTTTTACAGTCTGGTTCTCGATACGAGTGCCGGTTCTCCAGATTCCCAGCAATATTCCACCCAAATAGCAGACAAAAACAGCAAATCCGATCAATACCAGAAATGCGAATGCCGAACTTGAACCAGAGCTAATGGTGGAAAGGAACAGAAGAATGAACAACATTGTAAAAAAGGAATAGGCACCTGTTAAGCTTCCCGGTGTGGAAAGATCATCGTATACCTTTGATAGTTCCTTATATCCTTGTCTCAGGATAAGACTACTTATCAGGGTGATAAATAAACCAAAGAACAGTAGCGCTGCAAAACCATCTGCAGCCGACCTGTTTAAGAGTCCCGAGGAATAAACCCTGTCAAGGAGATACAAGATCCCAAACACGGAAAACAGAAGTCCCACAGCTAACACTGCAGTTCCTGTGCAAATCTCCTGAAGGCCATCGTTGTCAAAAGACCTAGGGTACTGATTTGTGCGTTTGACGTATGGCCTTAGAGAACTCGTTAAGTTACTTTGATTTACGGAAGATTGAGGTCTGTTGCATACTGGGCATCGGGTGGATGACTTAGAAATTTCTGTCCCGCAATAGGCACATTTCCTATAGGTGGTATCAGGATTTGCTCGCTGGTTCTGTGAATCCATCTATATCATTATATACTCACCCTATATAGTTATAATGTTGGTTGAATAATATTTATAACCTTATCTACTACATAATAGTGCAACATCGCGAGATTTGTATCGAATTGAGCTAGGTGGCATTTCTCGTGCAGTGACCTCGCTATGGGAAAAGGTACTAAAAACCGAGGAACAAACAAGTAAAACATTTTAGAAAGAGTCCATATCTCTGAACGAACATGGTAAAGGTCGAAGACGCGGTGGTTGCAAAGCTCGAGTCACATGGCCACAGATTTGAGATACTGGTAGATCCAGAGGCAACGGATAGAATCCGGGACGGAAACATTGATCTGGACAAAGATCTCGCGATAGAGCAGGTTTTCAAGGATGCACATCGCGGAGAGAGAGCAGGAGACGAGACCATTAAGGAGGTTTTTGGCACCACGGAGATCACCCAGGTTGCTACCGAAATAGTGAAGAAAGGCGAGATACATCTTACAACAGACCAGAAAAGGGAGATGCTGGAGCGGAAGAGAAAGCAAATCGTCGAGATAATCGCAAGAGAAGCTATAAACCCCCAAATGAACGCACCACACCCCCCTGCAAGAATCCTGTCTGCCATGTCTGAAGCAAAAGTGCATGTCGATCCATTCAAGAGCGCAAACGAACAGCTACCCGCTGTTTTGAAGGCCATAAAACCGCTTATTCCAATAAGAATGGAACGGGTAAAAATAGCTGTGAAACTAGTTGGAGATGCATATGGGAGACTATACGGTGAACTTGCAAAGGGTGGTTACATAACAAAGGAGGAATGGGATCACTCCGGTGCGTGGATTGGTTTGCTCGAGGTTCCCGCAGGAATGAAGGGAGATCTTCTTGACCTTCTCAGCAGAAAGGGACGCGAAGGTGCTGAAGTAAAAGTCCTGAAATCGATTTAGTCGATCCAGTAAGTCATGAAAATATCGTCCACATAAGCACCATCAATTACGAACTGTGATTTTCTGCCCCCTTCGTGAACGAAACCTATTTTCTCGTAGGTCCTAATTGCATTCTCATTTGATGCAAAGACTTCCAGGTTGAGCTTCCTGATTCCTTCAGTTCGCCCCCAATGAATTGCCTCTTGTATAAGCATCGAGCCAATTCCATGGCGCCTGTAGCCTTTGGTGACAGCTATACCGAGGTTTGCCGTATGTCTGTTTTTCTTGTACATTCCTCTCTGCAGTGTGAGAACGCCAACTATCCTGTCAGCAACCAGAGCTACAAGGGTGAGGTCATCTGGGTTCCTTATCCGTTCCGCCTCGCCTCTTTCAGTGTAGAGGTAATATTCACTTACAAAATAGACGCGTTCGTCCATTACCCCCTGCATGCACTCTATAATTTTTTTAGCATCTCTAGGCTCTGCTTTCCGGATTAATGGCTCTTCAGAGACAGGTTCGTGTTTTCTTCTGTTTATAAGCACTTCAAACCTCTCTAAGGGCTTTCTGAAGTTTCCTGAGCTCTGAAGTGATTTCAGCCGAGAGGTCACCGAGGTCGCTGGCTATTCTCTTGCTCTGGCGTAAAAACACGGGGTTCAATGCTGCTCCGGCCCTGGAAGGCTTTATTATTCCCCCCCGTTCCAGCATCCTTAAAGAATATCTCACCTTATGCTCTGGCAGTTCGGTGATCTGAGATAGTCTTATGATGCCAGCCGGTTGCTCTTCCTTAAGGGCCAGTATGATGGAAACATGCCTCTGTAGCCTCTGGATATCATCCAGAAGTTCACTCAGGATAGCCTTGTCCCTTTTTTGCATGGGATCCTTAATGCAATTGAAATTTATATAATTATTATTTTGTCGCTACTATGTATGTATCTAGTTTCATAGGTTATGGAAAAACGATCTTATCACCTTCGAAGACTTCTGTATCTTTCCCAATTATCTCCCGTATCTTGGCTTCCCGCTCAGAAATGTATCCGTCAAAGCGTTTTGGATCTCTCGAGACATCTCTGATCTTGATGGCCTGGTATCTCAGCGCAATCTGGAGCCTGAGTTCCTTTGACTTCTCCTCATCGAAGTCGGAATAAGTAACCCTCACGCAAGTATGCATGCAAATGGAAGGATAAATCTTGTCCATCAGTCAGTTTTTTTTATTCCCCTCCCATTACATAAAAGATGAGCGTTGCATTCAGCAAAAAGGACGAGTTCCGATATGGGGCTTTCGATCCATCCACAATGAATGTGGAGGCGGAAGTCATAGCCTCCGACTTTCTAATGCGCAGCATAGAGAAGGACGGTTCGCTGCAGCAACTTGTCAATGTTGCAATGCTCCCAGGTCTTGCCGGGAAGGTCATAGCGATGCCGGATATACATCAGGGATATGGATTCCCGATCGGTGGCACCGCTGCTTTTGATCAGGACGAAGGTCTGGTCTCTCCCGGAGGAGTTGGCTATGACATAAATTGTGGTATGCTTCTGATCAAGACAGATATCAAGTTTCAGGAAATTGCAGATTCGATACCACAGATCACAGATAGACTATATCATGATATACCTGCAGGTAACCAGAAGTCCGCCATCAAGAATATTTCAATGCGGGATCTCGAGAGCGTCTGTTCTTCCGGGTCAGAATGGGCAATGGAGAATGGCTACTGTACCGAGAAGGACCGCGAGAGGATGGAGGATTACGGTTCAATAGAGATAGAAACACTGCGCCCTCTCAGCAACATGGCCAGGCAGAGAGGAATCAACCAGCTTCTAACTATAGGCTCTGGGAACCACTTTGTAGAGATACAGCGTGTTCAAAGTGTCATTGACCAGAAAAAAGCTGCGGAACTCGGTATCTTCAAAGATCAGGTGATGGTAATGGTCCACACAGGCTCAAGGGGACTCGGTCACCAGGTTGCATCAGACTTCATGAAGTTAGTTCAATCAGGCCATGAAGGCTCAATATTGCATCCTATCGACAGGCAGCTCAATTCTGCCCACATAAAATCAAGAATAGCGGCAGATTACCTCAATGCTATGAACGCAGCCGCAAATTTCGCCTATGTAAATAGAGCAATGATCTTATGGAAAATAAGAAATGTTTTCCGTTCCTGCTTGTCTTTTCATGATGACGATATGAAAATTGAGCTGGTCTATGCTCTCTCGCACAACATGGCAAAGTTCGAGGAACATGTAATCTCAGGCAAGAGGAGGAGAGTAGTGATGCACAGGAAAGGTTCTACAAGGGCATTTGGTCCAGGTCATCCTGAGCTGGGGGGCCTCCTGTCTAGAACCGGGCAACCAGTAATTGTCCCCGGGGACATGGGGACAGCCTCCTACGTTCTCGTTGGAAATGAGAGTAATGAATCATTATCCTACGGGACATGCTGCCATGGGGCAGGAAGGATGATGAGTCGAAAGTCTGCTACAGAGAAATTTCAGTACAACTCTGTTATGCAAGCATTAACAGAAGCTGGTATTACTGTGAAGTCCTCCACAAAGAAAGGTGTGGTGGAGGAGGCTCCGGGGAGCTACAAGAATATTGACTCAGTAATTGATGCAGTCTCTGGCTCAGGCATCGCAAAACCAGTTTGCAGAAATCTACCAGTAGGGGTGATAAAGGGATGAGACGACTGGAGCATCGGGAGAGGATATGCGGCAACGTATTCTTCAATGGAAAAATGAGGAGAGGATGCCTCATTATGGACGGAGAAGAAATTGTATTTTCGGACATAATTCCAAACGATATTACGGAAACATGCACAGCCATACCTGCGCCGTTCAACGCTCATGTTCATGCTGCTGACTCATTCATATCAGAGGAACCACCTCTAGATCTCGCAGATGCTGTGGGCCCTGGCGGTCTCAAGCACAAACAACTCGAGAGTGCAAGCGAAGCGACAATCGTCAATTCACTCCACAGGAGCATCTCAATCATAGAGGAGAGCGGTGCTACAGGTTATGCGGACTTCAGAGAAGGGGGTATTAAGGGCGTATTACAGGAAAAGAATATATCAACCCATGTTGAAAAACGCATCCTGGGCCGACCTAATACAATCTCAGACATCCCAGGCGTGCTGAAAAATGCGGATGGTATATCGTTGAGCTCCATCGTGGACTCACAGACTGAGTTGGCGCATTCGGCATCGGAACAGTGCATCAGTAAGGGGAAGAAGTTCGCGTTTCATCTCAGCGAGAAGATGAGAGAGGATTCACAGCTAGCCATCTCTCTCAGACCCAGCTTCCTAATACATTGCTGTCGTTGTACTCAAGATGAACTCAAGTCGATAGCCAGTTCGGGGATACCAGTTGCTATCACCCCAAGGTCAAACGCTTTTTTCGGAATCGATCTGGATTATTCCACCTATCTGAAAGCTGGTGTGCAAATTCTACTTGGCACAGATAACGCTATGTTTTCTGATCCTGATATTTTTCAGGAGATGGCATTTCTCTACTCCCACTCCCGTTCTCGAACAAGGATTGCCCCTGAGACAATAATTTCAATCGCTGCTGAGAACTGGAGGGGACTGTTCCCGGATGTAGCCGCCAAACGGGAATATTTATTATTCAGGTCAACCGAGATGAGTCCATATGAAGTCGTTATGCATGCAACATACCGGCAAAAAGATGCGGTAGTTCTAACGCAAGACGGAAATATTACTTGATCGCAGATCCGCTATTTTACAGCCTGCTCAGATATAAGGGAAAATACGCGTTGCTAAAAACGTTTATATTAGCCGATTTACTTGCGGTGGAGAGAGGACGATCCTATTGAAACGGAATGTAATGATTGCTTTATTGCTTACCGTGATGATGCTGCTTGGAGCGGTATTAATCGCGAATAATTCGTACGCAATAACGCCGAAGACTGGGACTGTGAATGTTGCTATCACGTATGTATCTGGTGGAACTCAGATAGCAGTTGCCAACTCGACGACCGTTTCACAGGTTTATGATTATCAGGGAAACCTTATCACAACGATGAACGGGCCTTTCGGTACGCTCAACTTGTCTTATGGAAGTTATATGATCAAGGTGAACGCTCTGTATGGCAACGTTCCGGGATACGGGTTCATGATCGCAAATCAGACGCTTTACAACCTGACTGTTGGTAGTTCTTCGCAGAACGTGGCCATCAACGTACAGGTGCAGGCCACTCATGCGCATACCCTTACGGTAAATGGAATTTCAGCCGGAAACGTTACTGTGCAGCTTTCCGATAGCAGTAACTTTGTCTTCAAGACTTTCTCAACAAACGGAACTGCAATGAGCATTCTCCTACCAAACGGGCCAGTGACAATTCGTGTTTACTATGACGGAGCCTATTTCCTGTATGAACAGAATGTTTCAGGAACTGGTGCGGTAACAATTAACCTAAACGGGTACAAGGATGTTTTCGGCATTGTAACAAATTCTGCCGGTGCCGCAGTAAGCAACGTCAATGCGGTAGTTATTAACGAGACTTCTCTCTCATATGAGCAGGTAAGCTTCTCCTCCAATTCCTACACCGTATTCGCTAACAACTGGACTAATAAGGTGCTTGTTATTACTTCTCCAGGATACGCACCGGTGCAATTGTCTCCGGTAAACCCCGGACTCCATTCATTCTCACTCACCAAGAATTCATCGGTAGTCAACACGGCCTATTCGCTGTCAAAGAACCCTGCCTACCTGAATGCTACTGTTACCTACAATCTCTTCAACTCAACACCAGTCCCTAACCTGCCAAACGCGACAGTTGGTTCACTATACTGGCAGAGCATTATGGACGGGTTTTCGACATCATATCTCACGAACTTTTTCGTCAATCACTTCCTGAACTATACAAACTCAAGCATCTATGTTGGCTCATACAATTACAAGCTGGTAAACGAGAAACTCAATGGATCAATAACACTTGGTTCAAACAGCCTGACTGCACAGGTGGTAGCACAGTATTACAATGCAAACGTAACCACCTCTGTTTACAACCCACCACTTGCAGTAAAGATATTCGGTCTGGCTGCGGTAAACGAGCCTGGAACGCTGAACTACACCTATTCCTTCGCCTTTGGTAACACAAGCATCGGTCTTTCTACTGCTTCTGTACCTGTAACAACCTACGTTTCCCCGGTGAAGGTCAAGCCATTATCCAACACGGGTTTCTTCACACTGAACTTCAAATCGCTCAAGTTGCCTACTTTCATCGTCCCGAATATGGTTGTAAACTGGAACGGGCTCACCTCTACTCAGTATTTCCTTAACACAACGCTTAACAACACGGTGATTGTCGTCCCGACAAATGTAAGCGTATCATTCAACGTATCAAGTGCATTCTACAATCCAGTTACCGGCGCAAGCAACTATCAGCAGTCAAACTTTTCATGGAAAGTGAACGGCGGAACAGCGAAATATGGGTATAACGTTTCCTTCAACTTTGGTAACAACCTGTACAATGTGATAAACATAACAGGAACCAGTGCGTCATTCAAGGCGAACAACACAACCTTCTATGTATACGCATACAATGGAACTCCTTACGCTGACTACAACATCAGCTATGGTGGTAAGGGATACTATTACGGCAACGTTTCCGGAACTAACAGTCCGGTAAGCATATCACTTCCGCAGCTTGATGTCATTTCACTTGCTGCATACAACTCGACCCTAAAGGTACCGGGGACATCGTATTACATGCATCTGGGCTACAACTGGACGTTTCAGAATTTCACTTCGAACGCGCCAAATGCCACTACTCAATTTAAGACACCAACACTGAACGGGACAACAGAATCTGGAAACCTCACCGTTACAGGCATAACTGGCGGTATGACCAAGGTGAACTTCGTTGTGACAATTACAGTTACAACGCCTCCGTCTCCTGTTATTACCCTGATAAACGTTACGTCGAAGAAGAGTCTTTCAAACCCGCTTTCTGGAGTTCCCGTTGTTCTATCTGCAAACAAGACTACAGACCCGTATTACTCGCAATCTCAGCTATCATTTAGCTGGTCCTTCAGTTATCCCAATGGGACTAAGATTGCCTCGAACTCTTCCACAGTACAACTGATATCTGGTAATTTCAGCCAGAAATGGGTCGAGGTTCAGTTCAACACTCTGGATGACGTATCGGTATCATTGGCTGTTTCACATGACAATGTTACAGGGTATCAGAATCAGACCCTGACGATGCTGGTTAAGACACCCAGGCTGATAGTGAAATCTGTGTACGTCCCTGGAAAACTTACTCATGGCTCCAGGTCTACTATATACTTCAACGTTACAAACGCGGGTGACGTAAACACTACTTCCTTTACGATCTCTATACTGATAAACGGAATATCTGTCGCATCAAACAAATACACAGACTACAGCCTTAACGTCTCTCAATACAGGAACGTATCATTCTCCTGGACCCCGGCGGTTTCTGGTAGCGTAACTATACAGGTTGTTGCAAACAACTCAAGCGAACCTGCATTCTTCGCCAATTATGGTGGACTGACAACAACAGTATCTATCTCACCACCAGCTTACACAACTCCACTGATCATCGCGGGAATAATTTTGGTGATAGTTGTCATTTTCGTGGGTTATTACAGATTTTCCACCAGGGGAAGAAGAGTATCGTCCAAGTCAGAGAAAGGACAGATTGAGGCGAAACCTAAGATACAGTTCCCAACAGAACAGAAAAAACTTGAAAAGAAGAAGTAGGTTAAACCTACATTTCTTCAACTAATTTTATTCCCATTATTTTTGAAGCATCCAGTAATATCTCGCGATACGCACGAAGGATCAATACGCGCTTTCCCTCATGATCACCCGAACCAATAACCTGGCATTTTGAATAGAAGTCATTGAATGATCTCACGAGATCAAGGAGGTATGCAGCGATGGTATCTATCCTTAAAGAATCAACCGAAGCCTGCAGCGCTGGCGCATAAAGATACATAGTTCGAACAAGCTGTTTCTCCGGAGGTTCAAGAACCATGTTGTTGACCGCAATATCCGGGGCCTTCTCCAGTATTTTAGAAGTTCTTGCGTATGAATACATTATGTATGGTGCAGAGTCTCCTTCGAAATTAAGGGCCTCAGACCACCGAAAAGTGATTGGCTTGTCACCATTGACCTTAGCCATCTGGAACCGTACAGCTGAGACAGCAACGGCGTCCGCGATCTCGTTAACCCTTGCTGCAGGAAGATCCGGGCGCTTCTGCTTGACTATCTCGAGAGACTTCTCTATCGCCTTGTCAATTGTTGAGTCCAGGGTGACAGCATTCCCCGCCCTGGTAGACATCTTACCACCCTCCAAGTTTACGTAGCTGTAGAATACGAAAGACAGTTTGGATCTAAGGGCAATTATGTCAGTGAGTATGCTGCTCAGCTGCTTCATGTGGCCCCTGTGGTCCTCTCCAAGGACATCTATTAACCAGTCGTAATTCAGAGACTTGAAAACATGGAAGGCAAGGTCCCGTAAAACATAGAGAGAGGTCCCATCCTTCCGCCTGATGTATACCTTGCTGCCATCTTCTAATGGTATATACAGGGCTCCATTATCCTCAACGGTATTTTCCTGCACTGCAGAAAGGACCTGTTCCATCTCTTCGCTGTGAAGAAATCCGGATTCAAACACATAATCATCCACCTTGATTCCTATACGTTTGAGAGAATCCCTGATCCCGATCAGCATAATTTCGCAGATCTTTCTGACTTCATCGACTACCTGTCGCTCGCCAGATTCATATCTTTCGATAAGGCGGTCCAATTCCTTCTCCTTTGACTTGTCTTTATCAATCTCCTTATAGACTGCCCTGTATCCTGCAAGCAGGCTGTCAATATCCAGCTTCTTTTCATCTGACTGGAGGTACCCCAGGTAGAGACCCATCACCTGTTTTCCAGTATCATTCACAAAGTATTGGGTTGAGACACGATACCCGTATCTCTTCAGCAGTCTGGAGACAGAATCCCCAATTATTGAATTCCTCGCCCGGCCTATATGGATGGGACCAGTCGGGTTGGTACTTGTGTGCTCAACAAGGACTCTGTCCGGATCCTGAAAAGTATCAGGGTACTGTTGCTTCTCCTCAAGAGATGAATGAATAACTTCGAGCATCTTAGAACCGAGAATAACGATGTTCAGGTAATTTCCTTCAACATCCGCTTTTTCAACAAAGTCCATGGATCTCAGCTTCTGCACAACTCTCTCAAAAATGGAAGCAAAGTCTTTCTCTTTCTGGAACCTGAAAAGCTTCAATGTATAGTCGGCATGACCCGATCTGTCCACTTCCAGATCGTTCTCGTTAAGTGATTGAATGTAGCCCTTCATGGCTTCAAGAATTTTCTTCCTGAAGTCATCAAACATCAGCACGCGCCCTCATTGACTGTCTGTATAAATGCATTTACTCCTAATATTCCGAGACCGATGCACCGAGTTTTCTCAAGTCGTTCAGGAATGATGGATAGCTCTTTGCAATCCTCTCCACATTCATATGTGTCACCGCATGGCCGGAAGCTAACCCGGCAACTATACCGGCCATGATCATCCTGTGTTCGGTAAATTCAAGTGTTTCAGGGTGCAACATCTTTCCGGAGCTGATATGCAACCTTCCTGAAGTGTCCTCAAAACTAGCTCCGAAAAGAGTGCACAGTCTGATTATCTCAGAGTATCTGTCAGATTCCTTCACGTTCAGTCTGCCAGGATTGAGAATGGTCACTCCAGCCTTAGAAAAAATCCCTATCGAAGCCACAACTGGCGCCAGGTCGGGAGAAATGTCAGCATCTATGGTTATTTCAGGAATATAATCCATTCTTTTCGCAACGAAAGAATCCGCCCCAACCTTAGAAGCAAGCCGCGTATTGATGAAAAGGGTGGAATCAGGTAGTAATGTATCAGCGCTAAGCCCATGTATCACCACGCCTTTATGAGATGCAAGTAATCCCAGGGCAAGTAGATAGCTTGCAGAAGAATAATCCCCCTCCGCCATCATGTTTACCTGTTCGTTTTTAAAGAGTCCTTTAATCTCATAATTCCCATTGCTGGAAGTTACCACCGGTCCAAAACTTTCAAGCACACGTTTAGTGAGATCAACATATCCATGCGATACCTGCTTTCCGATAGTTCTGACCCTCCTGTCTTCCTTCTTCAACGCCTGGTATAGGAGAAGAGAGCTGACAAACTGCGAACTCATTGAAGCATCAACGATAGATTCTCCTGTAACCGCTTTGCTTGCATCAATAAACAGTGTATTCTTTGCCTTCTGAAAACTAACGGAATTGCGTACAAGCGAATGCAGGAGATCGTCTACTGGCCTACCTGCGAGACTGGTTTGCATATCAATCCGGGTCTTGCAACCCATAGCGGAGAGCAAGCCTATCACGAGGCGAAGTGATGTTCCTGATTCACCCACTTCAATTTTCTCCGGGCATGTAAATCTCCCTTTTATCTCGATTTTGTCCGTATACCTCTTGACTTTCATTCCACAAGCCTCTGCGATTCCAATTGCAACAATGTCGTCATCACAGAAGGCAGGATTTTGAAGTAAGAGGGGAGAACCAGAAAAAACAGAAATCAAGATCGCCCGCTGCGTTACGCTTTTCGATCCAGGGGCTATAATCTCACCGTGTAGGTCTGAGGGCTCAATTCTGGCAGATACCATTCATATCACCTCAGCCTTCTTGTTGCTGATTTTCGAAGGTCTCAGGGAATACCCCTGCAGGTTGAATGCTTCCGCTGCTTCTCTCATCTTGCCATCATCTTCAAAAATGGCAAAGACAGCAGGACCTTTGCCTGAAAAGGAAACGTAGCGTGCACCGCTCGCAAGAAAATATTTGACAAGAGTTCTGTCAAACCCGAGGACTGAAGCGTGGTACATGCCGTTCAGCACCATTGCCTCGTATAACATGTTTAGATCCAATAATTTCCTCAGGGAGCTCACTGCAGGTGCAATGGCATTCAATCCGGTTAGATCCAGATCAACTGTCTTTCTCTTTGAACCCAGAGGCCATGCGACCAGTATTTTCCTTTCAGCCAGTTTCTTATGAAGAAGAATGGAGTCCATTGCATTATCGGTTATGTTTAGCCCTCCCCAGAGGGATGCACTTATATCGTCCAGTGCACCGGTGATCGAAGTGCCATTGTATCTGGAGCATTCAGCTGCGTCGACAGCAGCTGTCGTTTCATCCAGTTCATTATATCCCAGGAATCCAAGAACTATTGCCGCAGTCAGGGCACTGCTGCTTTTGAGTCCAACACTGGGTGGAATATCAGACCTGACCTCTATGCCTGGAAAGTAATTCTTCCGGTACTTACCGTTCAGGTATTCAAGGCTTCTAGATATGTTTCTGTCATTCTTTCCAGTATCATGAAAGGTCACTTCCATCTTCAGATCTATACCGACAGCGGCACCGATGCCGGTGGCAAAAGCGGAAATTGCGGAAAGTCCGGATCTAGTGATAACCCTCATAGAACCTCGTTTCGGAAGGCTGCGAAAGCACTTTCGATATACCCTTCCACACTCCCATAAGATTTGCCAAAGACCTGTTCAAACGATCTCGTCGCCTGACCTGTGAACATTGATGCCCCATTGAACGTTCTCCAGCCTGATGCCTTCATCCTCATGAGGAAAGGCGACTCTGGTGGGTTGTAAACGAGATCCACTGCTACCCCTCTCCCGGTTGGATATACCGACAGATCATGTGATCCAGGCGTACACTTTACCACTATATCATAAGAAGAATCCAGTCTGTCATAGCTTCTCACCGATTCCTCAAATCCCATGTCAGATAACCTTTCAAACGAAGTATCCGGGTTCCTGCTGAAAAAGTGAATCTCAGCGGTATGTTTTGGTCTAAGAGATATCACTGCACTCCTCGCAGCACCTCCGGTCCCAAGTATTGCGATCTTCTTCCCCTCCACTTGAATCGCGTTTTCTGAAAGAATGTGATCAAAGCCCTCAACATCATAGTTAAATCCCATGAGTCCGGATCCGTCGTTCACAACCAGGTTGACAGCTCGAATTTTCGCAGCATTTTCAGAAAGCGAAGTACAGAAACCGAATGAAACTTCTTTGTGAGGCGAGGTTACATTGATAGCTGCAAAATGGGGCATGCCATTCTTGAAGAAAGAGTCAACATTCTTATCTGCGAGATCAACAGCCGCATAGAACGCGTCGAGTCCGAGCTTTCTAAAGAGTGAGTTGAACACAAACTGCCCTGCCGACTGTCCGATAGGCCTTCCAACTACCCCCATCAGAATTTGTCCAGCCATTTTCCAAAGACCTCCAGATAATCTTTTGACTTCAACTTCAACATCTCGAATTTACCAGGCACAACAACCCTGGGTAGCGTGATGATTCCAGATTTTATCTTCTTGTCATTCAGGAGTGGACCGCGCATTCTTTCTGCCATTTCACGGGATAAAACCACATTCTCCATAGAATAAGCTTCAGTTATAGAATCGACCACCTGCGAAACCTGATCGGGCGATTTACCGGTGGAATCCAGAATCTCAGATTCACATTTCATTCCAAAAAGCACAGCAGTTCCATGAGGAATCGAATAGTGCGAGGCAGCCTCAACTGCATGTCCAATAGTGTGCCCATAATTCAGCACTTCCCTCTTTCCTTTGGTCTCGAATGGATCGCCCATAACCACATTCATCTTGATGTCAACGCATCTGGCAATTATCTTCTCTATCTCGTCTGAAGCCACAAGCTCCTGCATATTCGTGTGCCTGAGGATCATTCTATATATCTCTGGATCGAAGAGGAGTCCATATTTAGTGACTTCGGCAATCCCCTGTCGCTGGATATCTATTCCAGTCTCAAGGAAAGATATGTCGCATACTATTCTATCAGGATTTCTAAATGTCCCGATTATATTTTTAGCGTCCTCCATGTCAATACCGTTTTTTCCTCCCAGGGAAGAATCAACCATTGCAAGTAGCGAAGTTGGGAACGCAACGAGTCCCACTCCTCTCATGTAAGTTGCTGCAGCAAAACCAACAGCGTCACCCAGAGATCCTCCTCCAAAGTATGCAATTGAGGCACCTCTGTCTATGGCTGCTGTTTTTACATGATGCAGGATCTCCTCATAGCCTCTCAGAGACTTCAGCCCTTCTCCGTCATTAATTATCTTCAAAAGACAGCCGCTTTTGGTGGAGAGCGTATCGAAAAAAGCCTTCCTCTCAGTATAGAGAGGATAACCCACGAACATCAGTCTTACGTTGTATTTTTCTATAACGTCAATAATTGCCTGCTCTGCGTCTCTGCATATCTGAATGCTGCAGACGGCTCGTCCATTATCTATATCGTATTCAAGCAACTTCAACGTTACCACTCTGGTAAAGCAGAGGATTAACATATCCGTTTCGGAAGAGGTAATATTTGAAAAGAACCGTAAAGCACACCTTCTTCATGTTATCACGATGATCTCAAGAGCTTCTGTCTAACCGAATCCATTATCTATTGCGCAAAAACATTATAAAATATATATCCGGTAATTCGCTTCCCATTGCAGATGTTTAATGAGACCCTAGATGCCAGTAAGCTGGAAAAGGACGGTTATGTTTTAATCAAGAACCATGGCATTATCTCGAGTAACAGGACATCTGCCCTTGTGGGAGCTAACGGTACCATTGACTGGGCTTGTCTCCCAAAGTACGATTCGGACCCAATATTCTCGTCGCTCCTTGACTCCGAAAAGGGTGGTTATTTCTCAATCCGTCCGGATGACATGTCAGATATGCGGGTTTATCAGAATTACAGAGAGATGACCAATATCCTGATTACGGAGTTCATAAGGTCTGGGAGAACTGTGCTGAGGTTGACAGACTTCATACCAGCATCTGAGTTCTCAACAATTAATTTCCCGGAGATACACAGGTTTGTTGAAGCCCCCGACACTGACATACGCGTTGATGTTGAATTCAACCCCGTCTTTTCATACGGATCTGTGGTACCAACAGTTGAGAAAACAACCTCTGGTTATCTTTTCAGGACACCTACAGATTCCGTTGCAATCGCAGGCGACGTACCCCTTTCTCTCACTGGAACCAAGGTCATGGGAAGATTCACCATGCGGCGATTCGCCTCGAAGTGGTTCGTGATGCTAATGGGTGTCAAAAACACAGCCAAAATACCTGATTACAAGTCTTATGAAAGGCTGGAGGAGACATCAAACTACTGGAAGAACTGGATCCAGCAATGCACTTACCATGGAATCTACAGCCAGCAGGTGATACGTTCCGCCCTCACTCTTAAGGGATTGTTCTATGAACCGACTGGTCTTATGGTTGCTGCGCCAACAACCAGCCTACCGGAGTGCATTGGCGGGGAAAGAAACTGGGACTACAGGTATGCGTGGATCCGAGATACCGCATATGTTATCGAGGCACTCTCCATGATCGGCCTCAAAAAAGAGGCAACTAAATTCCTCTACGATATTATGGAATTCATTACCAGAGACAACGACGAACTGCACACTATCTACACAATAGAGGGAAAGACATCTCTTGAGGAGAGGGAGCTCGACTGGGATGGTTATCTACACTCAAAACCTGTAAGAATTGGAAACAAGGCATCTTCGCAGTTGCAGATTGATGAGTACGGTTCCATTGTAATCTCCGTATATTTCCTATCCAGAATTGGAGGAATAGTGAATTCTTATCTATGGAACTTCGTAATCGACTTTCTGAAGAAACTGGAGACTCTCTGGAAGGAACCGGATTCAAGTATCTGGGAGTTCAGGACTCAGCGAAAGCATTACGTTTATTCCAAGCTGATCTGCTGGGCTGCGTTTGACAGGGCGATACAGATGGGGAAGAACCTGAAACTTTCTGCACCTTATGATGCCTGGAAGGAGATTGCGTCTCAGATAAAGAAATCAATACTTGACAACGGGACCGATCCTTCAGGCTCCTATCTGACGCAATATTTCGGTTCAAAGGAAGTAGACGGTGCATTGTTGAGAGCTCCGCTCCTTAATTTCCTCCCTGCCAGTGATCCTCTGATTTCTGGCACGATTGAGAAAATTGAGCAGGATCTCATGCATGACGGCTATCTCTTCAAGCGCTATCTGAATGACGATGGCCTGAAGGGGATTGATAACTCATTCCTTCTTCTTTCGTTCTGGTATGTCGAGGATCTTGTTGCAATGGGTAAGCTGAAGCGGGCCAGAGAAGCCTTTGAAAGTATCCTTCAGAGGGGAAACCACCTTAACCTTTTTTCAGAAGAGATAGATCTGAGCACAGGAGATATGCTCGGCAACTTCCCACAGGCTCTGTCTCACATTGGTGTTATCAGATCTGCCAGCAGGCTAACCGATGCCTACAAGCAAACTCTGAGAGTGACGAACAGCAGGAGTTATTACTGATTCACTCGAGACGCCTCTGTCTCCTGGAAAGAGAAGCCTCCACCTTTTTCAGGTGAGATGAGAAGAGAAGGAGCACTAGACCGGAAGGCAGGAGTGACAGCGAGAATACCAGGGTGTAGGTCGAGGCGTAACTAACCCTGTAAACTGTGAGAGAAACCCGCTGCGAAGTATTCGCATTTTCGGCGATATATAGAGACCAGTTTCCCTGAGAGGACGCGACTGCGCTTCCCTTCATCGTACCAGACCCAGTGTGGTTCAGATAGGCAAGGTGCACGTCACCCGGTCCGATCAAATATGCGGACAGGCTACCGGAAGTTGAATTTGTAGTAATTGTGTAAAACAGGTAATCTCCGGCATTCACTGACTGGTTATAGGTAATCTCGTATGGTGAGCCAGACTGGATGGTCGTGCTCCTGGACATAGGGGAGCTGGAAGAAACGATTACTATTGTGAGTGCGATGAGAACTAACGCAAGAAAGATCACAATGTATGCAACCCTCCCAATCGTCCTATAGTCCCTGAGCACTGTAAACCACCAGCCTGTTAAGATAACAGGCCAACATAATTAATTATTTCTCAATAGAAACACTAATTTCAGAGCCTTCTTCAACCTTCACAATGCTTGACCTGGTTAGAGACTCGATCAGGCTCATGTATCTAGTGAGCAGGTCTCTTTTTCCAGTTATTGATACCTCTCTGCCGGAAACCTTTCCAGTCTTCGAGGCTTCCGATCTTATCTTCTGCAGAGCACTTATCACATAAGTAATCTCGGAATGCTGCAGGTCGTGGCCTTCTTTTGTCGGGAAAGGCCAATCTGCCTTATGTACCGACTCATTGATTGAAAGCGATGTATGATAAAGCTCTTCTGTTATGAAGGGAAGGATGGGGGCATACATCCTTAGGATAGAACTGAATACTTGAAACAGGACACCTGCTATCTCTTCTGAATCAGAAAGAGAAATGTCTTCAGCACGTAGCCTGACCTTACACATCTCCAGATAATTGTCGCAGAAGACGTTCCAGAAGAAATCATCCAGCTCTACCCTAGCTCTAGAGAGATTGTAATTGTCCATGTTTGCAGTGACTTTTTCTAAAACACCGGACAGTTCCTTCAGTATCCATGCCTCTGGCGCAAGTGTGATTTTCTGTGGGAGGGGTCTGGTCACATTAAGAAGTGATGATACAAGAGAACCTGCATTGTAGAGCTTGATGACAGTTCTCCGTCCTCTAAGGAAATCGTTTTCATTTACAGAGATATCTTCACCGTTACCTGCCACTGTTGACCAGTATCTTACTGCGTCTGCCCCGTATTTAGTTACGAAATCTAAAGGTGAAACAGCTGCACCCTTGCTCTTGCTAAGTTTCCCACCTGACGGGTTCTTGACATTACCGCTAATGCATATGTCTCTCCAAGGTATCTTACTGTCATGGATCAGAGACCGGGCAATAGTCGTGAAAGCCCATGAAGTGATTATGTCGTGTCCTTGGAACCTTGCGCTCATTGGGTAAGTCTTCTTCAACATTTCCTCCGCGCCGAAAGGGAGCCTTGGAGAGAGTGATGAGGTCGCCCATGTGTCCATGACATCCGTCTCCGGTACAAATGAAACATTTCCGCATTTTGTGCATTTTCCTTTGAAGTCCGTGAATCTTGGATCTACAGGAAGGTCCTCAGGCTCAGCGAGATGCATTTCCCCACATGCACCGCAGTACCATATGGGAAAAGGGATTGCGAAAGTTCTCTGCCTTGAAATGCACCAGTCGATCTTGAGCCCATTGACCCAGTTCTCGTATCGAATCCGCATATACTCTGGATACCAATCTACAGATCTCCCATTGTTCAGGAGCTGTTCTTTCAGATCTAGGTATCGAATATACCATTGATCCAGGATCCCAATCTCAAGCGGGGTATCGCATCTCTCATGCACATGCACGGACTGCCTCTTCTTCATGGAAGAAATGATCTTCTTCTCTTTTTCAAGAGCAGTAACTATGGCGCCCCTTCCATCAAATGTTTTGGCACCCTCCTCCATATACGGGTTTTTCAGTAACCTGCCAAAAGTATCTATGACCATCCTCGTGTCTAGTGAATACTTTCTCCACAGTTCAACATCATTCTGGTCACCGAATGTACAGACCATCTCAGCTCCTGTGCCCTTCGTCGGATCGACCATCGGATCTGCGAAGACCTTGACAACCTGCGAAAATAGTGGTACCTTGACCATCTTCCCGACGAACTCCGAGAACCTCGAATCATCTGGGTTTACAAAGACGGCCACGCATGCACCTAGCATTTCTGGTCTTGTCGTTGCTATTACCAGTTCTCCACCGTCTACCAACTCGAAAGGGATGGAATAGAATGTGGTTTCTCTTTCCATGTCTTTCATATCAATATGCGAAATTGCAGTCCTGCAGGTTGGACATATAACTACCGGCCCCTTTGCCCGATACACTCTGTCTTTATTCCAGAGATCCAGAAACTTCTGCTGTGAAATCTTTCTGGATTCTGGGGAGCTTGTCCTATATGCATGCTTTAGATCGGCACTCAGACCAAGCATTCTGAAGACATGCGATATCTTTTCTGCCCCTTTTTTTCCGACCTCGTCACACAAACCGATGAATTCCAGGTCATCTTTCGCTTTCCCTCTGCCTCCGATCAGCTTTTCTGTATACCGCTCGGTTGGGAGTCCATTGTCATCGAAACCCATCGGATAGAAGACTTCAAAACCGCGCATTCTTTTGTATCTGGCGATGATGTCCTGATGCACATACGAGAAGGAATGCCCTAAATGAACATCGCCAGAAATAGTAGTCGGCGGAGTATCTATTGAATAGACATCCTTCTTGGTCTCAGGATCGAAAAGGAATGTTTCCTTCTCCTCCCAGGAAGTCCTCCACCGCTCTTCCAACTGCTCAAGGTCAATGTCCATCGTGGCTTATGTCACTCCCATTAAAAAACTAACACGACATTAAGGTCATTTGAGAGATATCTTTTTTGCAATTTTCTCCATCTCTTCTACGGGTAACTTCGATACTTTGGAGATCCACCACTGGTTGAGTCCAAGATTGTCTCCCGCATGCCTTGGAATTACGTGCACGTGAAGATGGAACACGGTCTGCTCGCCAGCTTCATGGTTAGCTAGGAATATATTAGTACCGGTTGCGTAGCCGGATAGTATCATGTGATTGGAAAGTTTCCTGGCTGTTTCTGTAACTGCTGAGAAGACTCTTGGTTCGAATTCTTCCAGGTACGAACCATGTTGCTTCGGTATGACCAGGGTGTGACCAGGAGTAAGAGGGTTTATGTCAAGAATAGCAAAGACTGTATCGTCCTCGTATACCTTCATACCTGGAATATTTCCAGAAGAAATTTCACAGAATATGCAGCTTGTTTCACTCATCCATTCAGAAAAACAACCTGACTATAAAGAATTTCACGGAGTTAGAATTTAATTTCTCATAGCCGCATTCTGCATAAGCACAGTTCAGCACATTATTATGTTGATGTATATATGATAATCTAATAATAAAATGAATCAATAGAAATCGTCAGCTGTGAGAGTATGCCTGATAACTTGCTAAAAATCGATGAAAAAAGAAATTTCAATTGAAGAGATACCTTAAAGAAAAATTACTGTGTACAGTGCAAAGAAATTCAGCAAAGTCCTGGTTGAGTCTACCCTGGATCCTTCGAGTAGATCCATTGCTGCCCATATTAGAAGAAAATATGGTTTCTCAGCTGGTGAGCAAGAGGGGATCTGGAAGAAGGATGACATTATTATGCTCGCAACAGACAAGAGACACCTTGACTATGATGCCCTCCCCAGGGATCTAGAAACAATAGGTGTGTCTGTATCGACGGCCATCTTTCTTTCGAAACACAGTTCAATTGCGAAGGTGAAGTCTCTCACCGTACATGCGACTGGAAATTTCGGCGTCGCTCAACTAGGAGGGAGGGACAAGGAGCTATCAGCTGCGGATCCGAAATGTCAATCTTCTGCACTCAGGATAATGGCTTCGAAACCTGTGGAAGGCTTCAATATAACATTCGAGGCAACGCATCACGGGCCATTTATATTGATACCAAGCTTTTACATTGAGATAGGCACGGAAAAGCAGGACTGGGAGAACCAGGGCGCTCTTGACACAGTTTCCGCTGCGGTCATGGAAAGCAGTAGCAATGGCAGTGGTGGCTTCGTAGGCATTGGTGGAGGGCACTATTCACCGAAAATTACCGCTGCATCGCTGGAGAGAGGAATAAATGTGGGGCATATTATATCAAAACACGCCCAAGATTCTCTCTCAACGGAACAGATAATTATGGCCGCGAAAAGGACCCATTGTTTCAGTGGTTTCATCATGGATAGGAAGGGAACTAGGGGTCCGGTACGAGAAATGGTCTCTGAAGCCAGAAATAAGCTATCCTGTGAATTACTTGTAGTATAATAGTATATAATTTACGATATATATGTATATAGATATTTATTTTTAGGCTATTTCACGAGGTTTTAAACAACTTTTAGCTCTATCAACTACATTGTTTTTAAATATATCAGATCACTAACTTCTCGAGGAATAAATTACCTAGGATTAAAGTAAATGGAAGAGTGTGCGGAGGAAGAGCCTCCTGATAAAACTCCATTTTTCCGGGCACGCAAAACTGAACGGGTCCTGCATTTTAAAAGACTTTATGTGAAGTTTGAGGGCAGCGGCGTAACCGGAACCCAGAAAGACAGAATCTCCAAATATCATGTTATGCGGGCCAAAGCGCTAGGATACGACACTATTGGACTTGGTTCATGCGGTAATTATGGAGCATCGATTGCCTATTTTTCGAATAAGTATGGTGTCAAATCCGTAATAGCTGTACCAACGACATACTCGGGAGAAAGAATACCTGAGATAAAGTCGTACGGTGGCCAGATTGTTGATGTCCCCATGAAGTACGAAGAAGCTGTGGACTTCATGCGCGAGAAATGTGTCACAGATAACTGGTATGATTCGAACCCAGGCAGCGGAAACTCAGAAATAGACTTTAAGGGATATTCAACAATTGCTTCAGAGATAGTGGATCAACTGGGAAGGGTTCCAGAATTTGTCTCCGTTCCGGTTGGAAACGGGACCACCTTCTCAGGCATATTTGAGGGATTCAAGTTGATGAAGGAAGCAGGAATGACTGATTCTGTTCCAAGAATGATAGCAGCATCAACAGAGGGGGGCAATCCAGTTGTAAAGGCTTGGCAGGTCGGTTCGAAAAAGATCAAGGCTCTGAACCCTCGCACCATAAGAGAAACTTCGGTAAACGAGCCTCTGGTTTCTTACGTGTCCTATGACGGCCAGGCAGCTCTCAATGCACTATATGAAAGCAGGGGGTATGCGTTTGAAGTCTCTGATAGCGAAATGGTCCGGTACTCTAATCTTCTCCTCAGAGAAGAAAACCTGAATGCCCTACCTGCTTCGAGTTCTGCGGTCGTTGCTGCAAACAGGGTCGCTTTCGGCTTGAACAGACGTATAGACTGCGTAGTAGTAATAACAGGTAAAGGAAGACTTTGGACAACGCAATAATTCTTGCTGAATCTGTTTTTGGGTCAACCTACGGAAAAACGGCAAACGGGCTCGTTAGATTTTCCAAGCGTTACAATATAAAAGCAGTTATAGACAGCGAGAAAGCTGGACAGGATGCAGGTGAAATTCTGAGTGGTAAGAAATCGGGTATACCAGTTGTCAAGTCATTCAAAGAAGCGTCTCAATACAACTCCAACACTCTGATAGTTGGTATAGCGACCGATGGGGGCGTCCTGCCTGAGAAATATAGGCCATATATAATTGCGGCGTTGAGGAGTGGTATGAACGTTGTGAGCGGGCTCCACACCTTCCTTAGCGATGATGAAGAATTTCTAAATCTCGCGAAGAAGCATAGTTCTTCCATAACCGATGTGAGGAAGATGTTCAGGGACAGGAAAGACATCTTTACCGGGCGGGTGAAGGAAGTACAATCTAGAAAGATAGCAGTTCTCGGCACAGATAGCGCGTGTGGAAAGAGAACGACTGCGATATTCCTCTCAAATGCCATGGAAAGGATTGGGATAAGATCCGAACTAATCGGCACAGGGCAGACCTCGTGGATGCAGGGTTTCAGATACACTATCGTACTGGACGCGATGATAAACGATTTTATCTCTGGTGCTCTTGAGTCGATTGCCGTTCAGGCCTGGGAAGAGGAACATCCGGAATTCATGTATCTCGAGGGTCAGGGTTCGGTTATACATCCTGCGTACCCGGGGAGCTATGAGATCGTTGGTGCACTGCATCCTGAAGCAATAGTACTCCAGGTGGCTCCGAAGAGGGTCTTTTATGACGGATTTGATGGTTTTGCGATCCCGCCAATCGAGAAATACATCAAGATTTTAGAACTGATGTCAGAAAGGAAGGTAATAGCTCTGGCAATTAACAAGGAGTCCATGTCCGCTGGAGAGCTTCATGAGTTCATAGATTCATCAGAACGTAAATACGGAATCCCAGCGTTTGACCCTCTTTCCAACCTTGATGATACCGTCTCTTATATCCGGGATACCGTGAAGGGTTGATCCAGTGAAAAGCAATTATCTGTCAAGGGTAGTTGTATTCAAAAATATACATGTGGGCAGGCCTTCTATTACCAGGCGCAGGATAACGACGAAGATAACAATAACGAGCAATGGTACTCAACATGCATTCAACCTCATCTTTTCCTTTCACGAAGATGTTGACATATCGGAAAACCTTGCGGGAATAATTTCAGTTATGCCCGTGATCAACTTTGCATACTTTGCAGAAAAAGTCCACCTGGACTTCGACACAACATCAGCTGATCTGGAACATCTGAAGGACTTCATTCACATTAACAACAGGGAGGTTTTCATAGACGCAATATGCAGGAGACGCTATGAGTTCTTCGAAAGTGATGCGATACCATCTGAAGATGAGATCACCGAGGTAAACGCAAACGGGATAACTGCGATCACATGTACCAGGGTTATCGCTGAACCTTCATTGAAACCTACACTATCAGCAACGAAGGTTGCGGTACTTTCAAGCGGTGGTAAAGAGAGTCTTCTTACCCAATCCATCATGAATGAATGCGGTTTCGATGTCTTCCCGGTATTCATAAACGAAGCCGGTGCACACTGGAGGGCTGCCAAGCCGGCTTTTGATGAACTAAGCAGGCTGAACCCTAATACCAGCAGAGTGTGGACAAACGTTGACAGATTTTACAGGTTCTGCATGCGGCTGCTTCCATTCGTACGCAGATCCATGATAATGAAAAAATCAGATACCTTTCCAGTTCAACTTTTCACCTTTGGAGTGTACATCTTCGGAATGCTCCCTCTGCTTCTGAAACATGGAATTCAGGTCGCATTAATGGGTAATGAGTTCGACGATCCACTGGAGATGCACCCCTTTAATGGATTGAAGCATTATTACGCAATTTATGACCAAACTCCAGATTTTACGATGGCGGTGACTCGCTACTTACAGCATAAAGGCATTAACATGCAGGCAACATCTTTACTTTACCCGGTCAGTGCTACAATTGTTGAGCGGATACTCATAGAAAGATATCCAGACATTTTCCTGCTGCAGAGATCCTGCCATTCATGCCGTTCAAGAAACGGACAGATACTTCCGTGCGGGGTCTGTTCCAAATGCATGGGGGTTATAATGCTCATCCTTGCTGCAGGTGGAAAACCTGAACTTATTGGATATGGCAAAGAACATATTGTGGCTGCACAGAAAAGCAGAGATTCACTACGGTTTGATCCTGAAGAGATAGATTTCCTATACTCCGATGGAAAGAACCAAACGCACGTTACCGCTCTTCATATACTCCCGGGTGAGAAAAGTCCATTCTCATATCTCCCGGATGGCATTGCAGGATGTGCTTCCCGGATATTGGGACAGTATGCTCGTCCGGTGTACAGCATAAGAGATGGGAGCTGGCGTCAAGTCAAAAATATGAATTCACAATAGCTTCAATTTCTACCTCGCTTGCTGCGGAGGCGTATTCATCCAGTGGTTCTCTGTTAAGCACAAGAAAATTAGGGCCCCATTTGAATTTCGATAGGAGATTAGAGGATTCAGCTGTATATCCTGCGATATACAGGGCTGCAGCTATCGCTTCTGCCGATGAAAGAATATCAATTTTCCCATAATTTACAGGGTTCGCAGCTAGTAGCCGGGGAAGACGTCTCTCGTTCCTGAAGTGTGAAGATAGGTGTTCTGGCCGGTTCCATGACCCGTCAAGGACGCACAATCCAAACCTGGCAATAAGTCTTGAATCCGGGCGGAGCAGATACCTTTTTGAAAATGCAGATAGGGTGAGCGAGGCTCCAACCTGATTTTCCCGTATCATTGACGCAAGTCCAAGTCGCTCCAATTTCTTCATCGTTGATTTTGCAGGATCGTCATCCCGGTAGTAAACGAACTTTATCCTCATTCCCTGAATGATATGTGAATCCATGATTAAGTGTGATCCCTCCTTGCATGGATCATCGCTGAATAATATAGCTGTCTGCAAATGAGAACGGATGCGTGAAATTATATTAGATTCATAACGCTTATCTCTGGTGCATTACATTGTTATTACCGGAGGTGTGATTTCCGGGCTTGGAAAAGGGACTATAACTTCCAGCCTCTCCCACATTTTAGCCAACTCCGGTCACAAAGTCTCCGCAATGAAGATAGATCCGTATCTGAATTATGACGCAGGGACCATGAATCCTTACCAGCATGGAGAGGTTTTTGTTCTTAACGACGGAGGAGAAGTCGATCTGGATCTTGGTAATTATGAACGCTTTCTGGATCGCGATCTAGTACGGGAAAATAACATCACAACTGGCAAAGTTTACATGGAGGTCATTCAAAAGGAGAGAGAGGGTGCATATCTTGGTGGCACTGTACAGATCATACCGCATATAACAAACGAAATAAAAAGGCGAATCCGTCTGGTTACCCAGAACGACGGTTGTGACATTCTTCTGATTGAGGTCGGGGGAACGGTTGGTGACATTGAATCTATGCCTTTTCTCGAGGCACTCAGAGAACTCAACCGCGAGGAAAGGCCCGGCTCAGTCCTATTCTGTCATGTCACTTTAATCCCTGAAATAGGCGGGAGCCAGGAACAGAAGACAAAACCCACGCAGCATAGCGTAAACGTGCTAAGGGGCATCGGAATCCAACCGGACATAATTTTCTGCCGGTTGAAGGGAGATCTTTCAGACGATTCCAGGAAGAAGATTTCGCTCTTCACAGATGTTCCAGAAGCAGGAATAATAGGCATTCCCGACGCTAAGAATATATACTTTGTACCGGAAATAATGCACAGACAGGGGGTTCTTCAGTATGTTGAAAAACACTTTGCTACTGGAAACGGGAAGTTCGCGGATCCGTGGAACAAGTACAAGGAGAACCTTGAGAATCCAAAAAACAGTGTAAGCGTAGCGATAGTTGGCAAATATACCAACCTGCTTGATGCATATATCAGTCATAAAGAAGCATTCAACCATGTAACAGGCACGACAGGAACTTCTGTGGATATAAAATGGGTCGATTCAGATCTGGTGAAGAAAGATCCGTCAATTCTTGGTGATGTGCATGGAGTACTTGTCCCCGGAGGGTTTGGCTACCGGGGAGTAGAAGGCAAGATTAAGGCAGTCCAGTTTGCGAGAGAGAAAGATATCCCCTATCTTGGCATATGTCTTGGATTCCAGGCGGCTGTAATAGAATATTCCAGAAATGTACTTGGCCTGAAAGATGCGAACAGCACGGAATTCGATCCAAAGACAGCCTATCCTGTGATAGATATACTGCCGGAACAGGAATTGATCTCCCAGCTCGGAGGTACAATGCGACTTGGTGGTAAGGATGTGAACATATCTAGGGAGAGCATCGCTTATTCAATTTATAACGCAACCAAGGTAGTGGAAAGACACAGGCACAGATACGAAGTCAACCCTGCATTTATAGAGAAGTTGGAAGGAGCGGGCCTCATCTTTACAGGAAAGGATGACGCTGGAGTCAGGATGGAGATAGCTGAACTGAGAGGCAG
This sequence comes from Thermoplasmataceae archaeon, assembly GCA_046704325.1. Lineage (GTDB taxonomy): Archaea > Thermoplasmatota > Thermoplasmata > Thermoplasmatales > Thermoplasmataceae > UBA582. The sequence continues at coordinate 7,136 of JBJKSG010000031.1, read as the reverse complement.
GAAAAACTTTATTGCCACTCAATACCATAGCGAATTCAAGTCGAGACCGCTCAGACCGTCAATAGTGCATCGCTATCTGGTTGAGAGGGCTCTTGACTATAAGCTGGGGGCAAAGAGATGAAAGAAGTACTGAATGAACTTGCTGCCAAGATTAACAAGCGACTTACCACGGACGAAAAATTCAAGAAGAAACTTTCTGGAGTAACTAAATCGTTCTGCATTGACTTCGACGGGAAGGATTTCTATAATTTCAGCCTGCATGACGGTAGCGTATCCGAAATAGATGAGGGAAAGAAGGATTCAGATATCTATATTGAGGTGCCGTCAGAGCTCTTTTCAAAGTTGCTAAGTGGCGAAGAAGATGCTATGACTGCTTATTTTGAGAAGAAGATTAAGATCAAAGCATCGCTCATGGACAAGCTGCTCATCAGCGAGCTCCTGAAATAATGTCGGATCTTTCTGAATATTCAAAAAAACTGGAGAAACAGGTCAATTTTACCTATGATATAGCGAGGAGAGCCAGGGAAAAAGGGTATGACGTCACTGACAGGGTTGAGATACCACTGGCTTCAGACATGGCAGAAAGGATACAGGAACTCATCCAGATCGACGGTCTTGCGGACAGGATAAGAGAAGCAAGCAGGAAGATGACCAGAGAGGAAGTCTCAATCCATGTCGCGAGAGAGGTTGCACGACAGTACCTCCCGAAAGGAAAGAAGTTTGCAATAGAGAAAGCAGTCCGGGTAGGTCTTGCCATCCTTACAGAGGGAATACTTGTTGCCCCCCTCGAAGGAATTGCTGATGTAGAAATATCGGGAGATCCAGGAGCAGAATACGTTTCCATTGTCTATTCCGGACCGATTCGCGGTGCAGGTGGGACTGCCCAGGCTATGAGCGTACTGATCGCAGACGTTGTCAGAAGGGATCTGGGAATCGGAACTTTCAAGGCAACCGAAGACGAAGTGCAGAGATACATTGAGGAGATAGACAGCTACAACAGGATCAAGCACCTGCAGTACCTTCCAAGTGCGGAGGAAGTTAGACTGATAGTATCCAGAACTCCTGTTATGATAGATGGCGAAGGGAGCGAGGAAGAAGAAGTTTCGGGGCACAGGGATATGCTACGAGTCAAGGGAAATAGAATTCGCGGAGGAATGTGCCTCGTAGTATGCGAAGGGCTGATCCAGAAGTCGAAGAAGATACTGAAACACACCAAGGCGCTGAACATGCCGGAATGGGATTTTCTTTCACAAATAAGTGGTTCTGATAAAGAAGAGAATGGGGAACAGAGCAAGAAATCTGAAAAATTTTTAAAGGATATTATCGCTGGCAGGCCAGTCTTTTCACATCCTTCCAGGCCTGGCGGTTTCCGGCTCCGGTATGGTAGGAGCAGGACTTCAGGACTCGCTGCAGCTTCCATAAACCCGGCGACCATGGTTGTCCTGGGAAAATTTATCGCTACTGCATCACAGTTAAAGGTGGAACTCCCTGGTAAGGCCGCAGCAGTGACCCCATGCGATTCAATAGACGGTCCCATGGTTCTCCTTAAGTCCGGAGACCATGTAAGGATTAACAGGATTGAAGAGGCAGAGCCACTGCTCTCTAACATAGAAAGAATCACGGACGCAGGGGAGATCCTGATCTCATATGGAGACTTTGCAGAGAATAATCACAGGTTGGAGAAGCCTCCTTTTGATACAAACTGGTGGCATCTTATCGCGGAGGAGCATGGAATCCAGGGGATAGATGACTCAACACTTACGCTCGACGAGGCCTTCTCAATATCCAAAGAGAAGGGTATACCGCTGCATCCTAAGTTCCTCTATACATGGCACGACATAACCATTGATGACCTGAAGGATCTTTATCTAGAGATTATGGCTAACCGTACTGGAGAGGAAATAAAATTCAGAAGGTCTCCACGCATAGAAGATATTTTGATAAGGTTGGGTGTCGAGTATAGATGCATATCTGATAAGTTGATCCCGAAAGATCCCAAAATTCTGATCAGGTCTCTTGGTATTGAAGAAACGTCAACCCCCAAAGATATGGAAAGGATCTCGGCAGAGAAATCGGTTGTGGATAACCTGTCCATCCTTTCAGGTGTAAAGATTAAGGAAAAATCCCCAACTAGAATAGGTGCAAGGATGGGCAGGCCCGAAAAATCGGGTGACAGGAAGATGAAACCTATGGTGCACATCCTCTTCCCTGTAGAGTCGTATGGAGATGCTCGAAGATCGATAATAAAAGCGGGCGGCACTGCTTCAGAAGGTTACGAAACTTCTGTATCAATAAGACGATGCGTTTCCTGCGGAAACCTCACTCCCGTACCCGTATGTGAGGAATGCGGTGGCTTGACCGAAATGATGGAGAGCCAGGACAACCAGCAGATTGATCTCCCTAGGCTCCTTTCATCCGCCGAATCAAGGATAGGAATATCGATATCACAACTGAAGGAATTCAAGGGGGTCAAGAAGCTGATGTCAGAAAAGAAGATATGTGAACCCCTCGAGAAAGGGATACTGAGAGCTTATCACGATGTTTCAATAAACAAGGATGGCACCTGTCGATATGACATGTCGGATGTCCCGCTGACACACTTCTCAGCGGGAGAGACACAGAATTCGAAAGAGAGAATCGAAGAACTGGGCTACCCAGGAGGAGACGAATATGAATTATTTCCACAGGATATTATCATTCCTGATACCTGCGCAGCCTACCTTTTGCGTGTGTCGCAGTATATAGACCACCTGCTTACCGCGTATTATAAGATGGAACCGTTCTACTCCTGCGAGAAGGAGGATGATCTCATTGGGGAACTTGTGATAGGACTTGCCCCGCATACATCCGGAGGCATAGTAGGCAGGATCGCGGGTATCTCTAAAATCTCCGGCTGTTATGCACATCCTCTCTTTCATGCAGCTAAGAGGAGAAACTGTGATGGAGACGAAGACAGCGTGATGTTGCTTCTGGACGGACTCCTGAATTTCTCCCGAGGATTCTTGCCTGTTACCAGGGGCGGCATGATGGACGCCCCTCTGGTGCTGACTCTTCACCTGAAGGCGGATGAAGTAGACAAGGAGGCTATGAATCTTGACACACTCCGATCTTATCCGATGGAATTTTATGAAGCAGCGGAGGCAGGCAAAATGCCTTCCGAGATCGAAGACATAATGGTTCCGATGAAGAAATTTATAACAGAAACCGGGACGGTAAGTGGAATAGGATACACTCATGGTACAGCAGATATCAACGCAGGTGTGCTAGTATCTGCATACAAGACGATTGGCTCAATGCAGGAGAAAATAGAGACACAGTTGAACCTTGCAAAGATATTGAGGGCGGTGGATGCAGACGATGTTGCCGCCAGGGTGCTCAACTCCCATTTCCTGCCCGATATATACGGAAACTTCAGGGCATTCTTTTCGCAGGAATTCAGATGCACTAAGTGCAACACGAAATACAGGAGGATTCCCCTGTCTGGAAAATGCAGGAAGTGTGGCAACCAGAAGATCAATCTTACAATACATAAAGCATCAATTGTAAAATACCTTGCAGAGACAGTGAAACTTGCTAACGAGCATCACATGCCTGAATACCTGGTAGCAAGGATAAACAACCTTAGCAGGACAATTGAAGGAACCTTCGAGAAGCTGGAAGATAACAAAGAAGATAGCCTTGAAACCTATTACGAGGAAAGATGATTGGATCCATATTTGTAACCGGCCCAGCAGGTACCGGAAAGTCACTTTTTTCCTCTTCATTCAAGGAATGGATGATGTCTCAGGGATTCGACGTTGCGGTTTGCAACCTGGATCCCGGAGCAGATTTTCTTCCTTATGAAGCAGACTTCGACGTTCGCGATCTCATTTCGCTATCCGAAGTTATGAGTGAGTATTCACTGGGTCCAAACGGGGCACAGGTTGTGGCTTCCGACCTGATGCTGGAGAATTACCAGGCTCTGCTCAAACCAATGGAGGAATTCGACGATTATTACGTAATCTTCGATACCCCAGGACAGGTAGAATTATTTGCATTCAGGCAGGCATCTACCATGCTTGTAGACGCGCTGACCGGTGGAAAAGCATCGATAGGATTTGTATGCGATTCAGTTCTCTCGTCGTCACCGTCTGGTTTTGTCTCACAGAAGCTACTTTACGGCTCAGTAATGTCAAGATTCTACAAGCCGTCCGTAATGATAATGAACAAAAGCGACCTTGTAAGCGAGGCAGACCTGGCCACGATCCAGGACTGGGAAAGCGATCCGGACAAGCTCCTGTCCGCTTTCATTGCTGAAAAGCAGAAGATGGACAAGAGTTACGCATCAGAGATAATCAAGGCATTTGGTGAGATAAACTCCACCGGGAAGCTGATACCTGTTTCATCCAAAGATCTGGTTGGTTTTGAGGAGGTCTACTCCAATCTCTCTCTGAACTTCCAGGGTGGAGAGGATACAGATACCGCAATGAGAGATGATTGAATAATTATTTTGTGTACCTTAAAATAATGTAACTCCAAAAGCGATTGAAAAGCTTTCGCAAGTCGCTTAAGAACTCGCCCTTTTTGCAAGCCTGCGCTGACGTCTGCGTAGAAAGTTATTTATTAAGATCTATATAGCCTCTACAATGCCACAAAAGCGTCACTGTCTTGTTTGCGGCGGTCTTATTTTTTCAGGGCTCTATTGCTCGACCTGCTTTAATGAGATCCACCGAACCCGGACTTTTGACGATCAGGAGATAGAGGAGTGGCTGGACAGGAACAGGAGCGTATCCAATCGGATCCTGTCTACTTCAGATAAGATGGTGAGTCTCGAAAAATACGATATTGACGACACAATTTAGTGTGATTTTATTATTTCCGTTCACACGAAGATGAAGAGACTGCTAATTCTATTTATCTGAGAATATCATACCAACTCATACGGCAATATCGTCATGTCCGCTCACCACAGCGAGCCATGATACATGTTCTCCAGCAACAAAGACCGTTGAGACTGGTAACTATGGATTCGGATAAAAATGACAACCCCGTTCGACCTAAGAGCAAGATAGTGGCGTTTTACGCGATAAACATCAGTCTCATCGTATTCCTGTTTGTCGTTATATTCCTTGAGACAGGGTCTGAGCATGCTAGCGGTAATATCTCACTTCCTCCGAACATATCTTCAACCAACTTCATCTATCTAGGTTTTCTCGCAATGCTCTTCGGTCTAAGGCATGCTGTTGACGCAGATCATATCGCCGCAATAGATACTTCTACTCGAAAACTTATGAGTGAAGGGAAGAATTCAGAATTCACCGGATTCTACTTCAGTCTTGGGCATTCCACAATCGTGATTGCTCTGTCTGTTATGCTTATGCTATCCACGAGATATGTAATTCAGAGAGTATCCAGTCTCGAAACTGTTGGATCTGTGATCGGACCGCTTGTTAGTGCTGTCTTCCTTTTCATAATGGCTGGAATCAACATAGCAATACTTCTTGGTCTAAGAGCTCTGTTTAGAAGCAGGGCCCGGACCGGAAGCATAGACCTGAACGAGATGATGGCAGGAATGGGAATATTCAACAGGATCTTCAGGGGTCTATTCAAATCCGTCAAGACGCAGAGATTCCTATACCCAATTGGCCTGTTATTCGGCCTGGGTTTCGATACAGCATCTGAGGTTCTCATCCTCTCCATCTCTGCAGTTCTGGCAGGAGTCTTCCTTAATCTGCCAATCTATATTCTCCTCATATTCCCGGCACTTTTCACCCTCGGTATGACTCTTGTAGATACTACGGATGGATACGGTATGAACAGGGCTTTTGGGTGGGCAGCGGGAGATCCTGCAAAGAAGATCTGGTATAATATCACGCTCACATCCATCTCCGTTGTATTTGCGGTGACAGCCGCACTTCTTGAGCTCATATCCGTACTCGCAACACATACCATCCTGAGTGGCTATCCATGGAATATGTTCACAACAGTTACGAATAACTACTGGGAAGTTCTCGGTCTAATCATGGGTTCTGCATTCGCTGTGGTTATTGGTACATCATACCTGAACTACAGGAAGAACTTCGGGAAAGCCTCTGCTGATTGATTGACTTCCTGCATTCAATATTTACACGGTCTCGGCTAATCAGAATGTCTGTGTGCCAGGAAAAAGACCTTGGCAATTATGCTCTCTTTCTTAATGTAGCCGAAAGCCCTGCTGTCTGTGCTCCTGGCGTTATTGTCTCCAGAAACGTAATACTCCTCACCGTTTGTTGATCTCCTCGTTTCGGTGACCCTCTTTATCATTGTCAGTGAACGCTCAGGCTCCCTGAAAACTACGACGTCGCCTTTTCTAATTTTAAAAAAAAATCTTGTGGAAACCGCATAATCACCTTCGTGAGCATACGGTTCCATGCTTTTTCCAGTGACTCTGAAAATAAGCACTGGAAATCTGATCATAGAACTGGGTATACTACTTCTTCTTTCGGTTCATATGGGGCTTTAGCCCTCTTAGTCTGCACGTTCTTAGTAGCCCAGAAAATCTCAGCGAACTTGTTCACTTCTTTGAGCAGGTTCATCGCAGCTTCCCGGTCCGGTTCCTGTCTGGCTTTTGAACCAAACTTCATAATGTTAAAGACTGTTTGATGCAGATCAGGATATTTCTGCAGGTGCTCCGGCTTGAAGTAATCTCCCCAGATGATCCTCACTTCATGCTTGCAGAGTTCTCCATGCTTTTCCTTTACCTCGACCGCTCTCGCCATGTCATGCGCATAATCAAGGAGTTCGTCGCCGCCAGCGCCATCTTTGGGCTTTGGGAGCTGCCTGATCAGATCTACCATTCTCACAACTGTAAGTGCCGAGAGCTGGGCTAGATGCGGGTCGTATATTCCGCATGGGAAATCACAGTGGGCTTCTGCCTCGTCAAATCCTAGTTTCTTGTCAGCCTTGCTGATGTATTTTCCTATAATATCTGTGGCTGTCATGTTATCGTTTTCATGATTTGCTATTAGTATAAAAGCGCTATCAAAGTCCAGAGTGTGGGACACTATTCCTTCTCTCTGGTTATGACAAGATAAACCCTTCTTCCAAGGAACTCCTTTGGGCAATCAACCTTTGCACCTGATCCGAACTTAGTTACTTTCCTTTCAATGAAACCATAT
>JBJKSG010000030.1:0-50862 GCA_046704325.1 Thermoplasmataceae archaeon | reverse complement strand
TTTTCTCAGGGTGGTGGGATCAATCTGCAGTATCTCACACGCATCTCGGAGGGTGTACAGTTTTTCCATAACTTATCCTAACATCTCACAATATTACTTACTTTTTCCTTTATCTGTTAAAGCCCTTCTTCTCTACTGCGTCGTCTCTGGTAACCAGGGACAATACAGGTGAGCTTGGTTTGTTTTTCTTAATAAAATACAGCTGAAAATACCTCTCTCCGTTCATTGTAAAGTCATGTATCGGAATACGTTCCTCCACTCTTGAAAGCAGGTTGAAGACGCCCCCCTGTTGTTTTATGGCGACAATGCATCTTCTATCCAGTTTTAGCTGTATGTCCCAAATGTTCATATCGATCAACTTTGTCGAAGGAGCTGCTCCGGACTGACTACCGTAAGTAGGGATCACATAAAAACACTCTTATTCATTCAATTGCGCAACGGGAATATCACAGAATAGTAGTCAACTTCGTGATGCGCAGGTATGTCTAACATTCTTTTGGACAACATTCTTAGCTCGTAATTTAAGATGAGATAAGGAGCACTTCAACGTTTTTAAAAAGACTGGTAAATGTTAAATTTAAGGTATATCTTTTGCAACCATGACAAGAAGGTTCAATACCCGGGCAGTTCAGGCCGGAGAATACAAGGATTCAAGGGTGGGAAACGTAATAACTCCAATTTTCGAAAATGCGACTTTTTACAGTCCGAACGAGTCTTCTGATCCTGAAAGGGATCATACAAGGGATAAGTCCTACATGTATACGAGATGGGGGAACCCGACACTGCAGGCACTGGAGAGGAAATATGCATCACTCGATCTGGTGGACGAAGGCCTCTCTTTCTCATCTGGAATGGCTGCCATTACGACGACCATACTCGCCCTGCTCAAGAAGGGTGACCGGCTCCTTTCACTGAATGAGCTCTATGGTGAGACATTTTTATTTTTCACCAAAACACTCCCTTCACTGGGGATCGAGGTAGATCTGGTTCCGATAGATAGGATCAATTCGAACGAATTGGATCTGTCCGGATATGCTGCTGTCTTCACAGAATCTATAGTTAATCCTACTCTAGGTGTCAGTGATCTCTCGCTGCTGGGAAACAGGGCCAAAGAGATGAACGTCCCAGTCATTGTGGATGCGACGTTTGCATCGCCATATAACCAGAATCCTTCAACTTTCGATACAGCGGTGACAATCCACAGTGGAACAAAATACCTGAACGGACACAGCGATCTGATACTCGGAATGGCTGGTTTCTCAAAGGAATACATGCAGAAATTATGGATGATGCGAAAATCTCTCGGAGGAGTACCAGACCCGCTGCAGGCTTACCTTGCTCTCCGGGGCCTGAAGACACTTGGCTTGAGGATGAAAGCGCATAACGATAACGCTATGAAATTTTCAACTTTTCTTTCCCAGCACAGCAAAGTCAAGCAGGTAAATTATCCTGGGCTTGAAGATTTTAAGTTTCATGACATTGCAAAGCGGAATCTTACAGGTTTTGGCGGGATGGTTTCATTTGAGCTTAAAGATGGTCTTCCCGGCGCGAGAAATCTCATGAAGCGCTTGAAAATCGGGGCTTCCGCACCTAGTCTTGGTGGTGTTGAGACGCTGATAACACTGCCGATCGATACTTCACATGGATCACTCACACCAGAACAGAGAGCCGAAGCAGGAATATCAGAGGGTCTCATACGACTTTCAATCGGTATCGAGGATTCGGAAGACCTGATTGAGGACTTTCAAGAAGCTCTCTCATAATCTCAATAAAGAGATAGTTCTCCCGTTATCTGGTCTAACTGATCAGACTCAGCAGGTCCCGCGCCGAGACAAGTTACGGTGCCTGGCGGTATCTGTGTCAATCCAGCGTCGGTTATCAGACAGGTCTGTATACCCGCATCTTCAAGTGCCTGTTTTATCCTGTACATGTCAGGCAATCCATTCACCCTTACAACGACCTTTTTCTGCCCCTGATCTATCCACTCCCGATAGAGTTTTTTGTGCTTTTTCATAGAGTTCAATGCAAGGGTGACCGCTGCGTGGCCCACCTGGGCAGCCATTTTGCCTTTGCCGAGATCAATATCTCTCCGTACAGCGATAACCATCTTCACTTCAGCTACCATGGAACACTCTTCCTCCTCATCTTATAACCCACAATGTTTATTGCTCTATGCAGCGGAGGTGTGACCACCAGAAGGATAAGTAAAGCAGGGATGTTCCAGTATACGAGGAAAAAGAATGAAGGTGAAAATAGGTACAGTAAAAGGAGTGCAACCAGGACGAAAGGATACTGATCCAGCAGAAAGCCATTCTGACCGCTCTTCATGCCAATTCTCCGCTTAACGAAGGACCCGGCTGCATCTCCAAGCATGGCCCCGATGGACAGAGCAGCTATTGATAGGGAAACTCCAAGGAATTGAAATGGATAATTAACCGGGAAAATTGCTGCATATGCTATCGCAAAGAACAATATTCCCGTGAGATAACCGAAGACCGATCCTCCTATGAATCCTCTCCATGTTTTTCCATCTCCAAGGATACGCTTCCCGTCCGTGAAATTTTTACCAAGATCCATCTTCATGCTCCCCTTGGCGATCACTGCAGATGGGTTCGCTGCAAAAGCCGGCATGAAAAAGAAAAGCGAGAAAAACAGCTGAAGGAGGATATTAACCATATAAGTCGACTGCCTTTAGGACATCAGCCTTCGTTACAATACCCTTTATCTCTCCCTCATCGAATACAAGTACCGCGTTCGAATATTTCAGTATAGGATATATCATTGAGATTGGACTTCTTTTGTCCACCTGCGGGAGCGCAGGTCCCATAATATTCTTTACGAGCATATTCCTTAGAGATTCAATCGATTTTCCTTTTACGAGTAGATCGTTTATATCCGCTTCCGTAATCGTGCCGACAACCCGCTTATCATCTGTGACCGGAAGCTGGGAATAACCTCTCTCGCGCATTAGCGTAAGTGCATGAACAACCGATTCACCCTGGGTAATCATCAGTACGGTTGAGGACATTATCTTAGAAACATCAATGTCGATAGAATTGGCACGCATGCCGCTCCTGTTGAGTATTTCATAAATCCTCCTGACCTTTTCGTAGGTAGGATTTATCTCGCCCTTTTCCAGTCGTGCGATGTAAGACTGGCTGACTCCGGTAAGTCCGGCAAGTTCCTTCTGACTAATGCCGAGGTTCTTTCGCATCTTCCTGATTTCCGGTATCGATGGCAGCATTATGCAACTTATATGTTGAATTACTAAATAATACTGGTTGCAATTGCGGGCAACCACTTCCACAATGGTTAAACCTTATCTTTACTTCATAGATTACGCTGCATTGATATACAGATTTTCGGGGACTGATGTTTACAGAGACAATGAAATTGTCGGCCAGATTAGCTTCCAGAGTAATGGTATCAGGTTACAGCAGGTCGTATACACAGGTAAAGTCAGCTTCATACTTGAGCGGGAAAGGTCTGGGTACAGAATAAATGAAAACGGAGCGGAAGCGGGCACCGTGTCACGTGGCTTGAGGATCAACTATAATTTTCAGGAATACAAAGGCAGGATGTTAAGGCGTGGTTCTGTAGAAGGATCACCAGGCGACATAGTCCTGGAGAACGCGGGAATGCCTGTTGCAACAATAAAGCGGGAGGGCATGGAGATGACTGTAGATTGCACAACTGCGGAGAGCGAAATTCCTGCATTTGTAGTTGCGGGCCTCCTGTCTCAGTACAGATTCGCTTCACAGGGTGCAGTTGGAAACAGGACCTCTCGACAGGCTATGATTCCAAAGAACTACATGATAGCATCCGGAGTTCTGAGCGCCCTTGCATTTTTCTTCATATACACGAGCTACCTGAACGTATTTGGCCTCGGACCCTATTCTATCTATCTCTTTGGTGCCTGTCTTTTGGGTTCGGTCATCATCAGAGTTATTGGAAGAAGAAGGTTAACAAACTGATCGGTTTCCAAGATAAGAGAATCCCGTGGCTAAATTGTAGCGATGTAACCGTAAGGACCGTGTTTTCCGCGATGTAAAGGTGGATAAATTAGTAGAAAAGTATTACGACGCATAGCCCACTACCCGCATACAGGGACAAACACCTGCGGCGCGAATTCGAATTAGATATGCATTATCTTGACAAAATTTGTATCAGCATTTCAGCAGGCCACTTGGTTCAATATTTTGATCTATACCTGGTGAATACCTTTCACAGTTCCGATTAACATGAGGAGCAATCCTATACCTAAATAGAAAGCGTCAAAAAAGAGTGATAAAAACTGTAATACCAAAAAAAAAAACGGCTAAATATGCAAAGGAAAAAAGTACAAGTACAAAGGCTATCCATGACAGCTTTTTCGAGTCTTCATTCTGCAACCCAGCCCCAATCAGAGATATAAACAGGACTGATATGCCAATTATGAGTTGAGGGCCAAACATCCATATCGCTGTTACTGCCTGTGGATTCTGGAGTCTCAAACTCCTATTGAGATAGGCACTCAGGTTAAATAAAAACAACAACCCGGCCCAACAAGTGAATATGATAGCTCCAATCAATGTCAACGAATAGGCAGTCGAGTTTCGGTACAATCCTTGAAAGAGATGCTTTTCCCGGATTCGATTATCTCCCGGCCTGACTTGTTCCACACTTGTAAATAGATGCATCAGCATTTACTTTTAGATGCGAAGATAATTCACGCAGGATTCATCCGAGGCATGGGTATACGTATAACTGAGGTAGAACCGGATGTTTCTGCCCAAATCTTGAAGTTCATATGCTAATGGAGCTTTCTTTTGAGTTATATTTGCACCTCGCAAGTCTGAATCTCCCTACCAGTAAAATAACGATGAAGAATATTGCAGACAAGGCGTCCGTCGGATTGAAAATTGTAGATGAAATCGAATAATAGACTATTGTCCCTGCGGCTGCATAAAATAACATTTCAAATTCACTCCCAGTCTTGACAAGTATCAGGAAGAGAAATATCAGGATAGCTAAACAAAGAGTTGAAAGCAAGTCTAAAACAGGTGAGAAATGCATAGGTATGTATTCTTCCACAATTGCAAAGTAAACAAGATTGAAGAGAAAAGCCAGGGTTGCAATGATCAAACCAGATAACTCAATTTTTCTTCCAGTGATTATCCTGCCGGGTGCTCTTAGCGCCAGAAGGACAAAAACAATAATCGAAAGAATTACTCCCAGGTAATAAAACAGCCCCGCATTATAGGAGAAAAGAATAGCAACTTCAAAGATCAGGTTAAGCGATATACCTACGATGCAAGCTACAAGAGTTTTGTTTGATACATACTGTGTTCCTCTTCTGTTTGGAAATAGAAAGGCTACGATTAGAATGGAAAGAGAAATACTTATGAAAGCATGATAGAGCAATATCTGGGTGACCCATACCCAGTTAACCCCAAGTATGCGACCATACACCGAAGGTACACTCAGCCCTCCCCAGGAAGGGTTGGCGAAACTCTGGGCTCCAATGCCTTCTTCCACTAAACCATAAGCGAGACCAAGTAGGAATATGGTTGGCCAACCCTTTTTCCATCTTAGAGCGGTTTCTCTGATAATTACCGCGCCACAACCATAAAGAGTTGTGAGAACTATGAAATTAATAGGATTAAGCATACTCAGAATGGAGCGTGCACCAGGGAGTACTTCACCAACAAGTGGAGCGATCAGAAAAAGAACTAATCCGGGTAATCGTATACTGAGATGATTGCCTCTCACTTGAATTCTTAAGGACCCTCTGAAGATAAATACTTTTTTCCCGGAAATTTGCAAATGCATGCAGAGATACGCAACTGGACTCAGACTCAGAGCACATTTAGAATGAAATCAAGTCGTATCCCAGTTCTAACCAGATGGAAGTGTTCTGCCGTGTGATTTCGATCCACTGACCTGCTGTTTTTTAAATTTCCAAGCACTTTTAAAGCGGTCGTTGTATACATTCTAATGAGTATTAACAAAGACGTGGTCAAAAAAATGCGTGAATGTTTCAGCAGAGGCGACAAGACCGGTATTCTTTCATATATAACTGATGATATTGAGTGGACAGAATTAATAGACGGGGTCGACGTCTCAAATGCCACGCACAGAGGCAAAGATGCTTACATTCAAAACATGTCTGAACCACCGGGCGGTTGGCCTCTTCAAATGGAAACGATAAGGCTGACAGAGGAAAACAACGTTGTAGTGGTTGAAGGAATTGTTCGTGTTCCAATGAAAGATGGAACCTTTATTACAATACAGGAGTGCAATATAGATGAGTTAGAGAATGGTAAGGTTAAGCGAGTAATATCTTTCATAGCCAGAGTCACGGGTGAAAAATAGAATTCTTTATGGATTTATAACGAGGTTCCCAATTAATTCGTGGAACCCAACTCAATACCCCGTAAATAGAAGATGATAACACTTGTTTTACAGGGATTTTGTTGTCATAATTTCCTTTTTCGCTCCACTCTATATAAGAGAATTAATTCCATTGAAGAATTAATCCCTGTAAAATCCAGATATGCCAATACTCAGTGTTTACAACCATTATCGAAGAGAGCCACTGGAGGGTTTCGATCCCCGACCTGCTGGTTACAAACTGAGCTGCAGAGCACACTCTAGTCGCAAAATAGGCCAAATAAAATGCAATAAACCTATTTCAGATACACAATCTCAATATCCGTAATTTCTTTAATTTGCTCAGCAAACTCGAAGAATTCCCTGTCTCTAGTAACAAGCACCACTGAGGATCTAAGTTCCCTGCCCAGAGCATATGCATAGGAAATGTGAAGCAGGTCCAGTGTTCTCAAGGGAAGTTTATGCGCGTTGATCATAGCGAAGCTGATGATGCTCCAGTACCTCCCCGCGGGTGTACTTACCTGTTGACCGACCAGAGGCCTGTATGCAATGGAAAATCTCTCCAAAATATATCGAATTGCAGCAAATGTGTTGCTCTCTCCTGAATTCTTGAATTCATCTTCAAGCTGCTTCAGAGCTGAGTTTCGTGAGAGTACTGATGTCAGTTCAACGAGAACCAGTTCAGATGCTGCTTTTCCGTCGTTCTTCGATAAAAAATCATATGACTTTTTGGATGAGGGATCGAGCGGATCCAATGCCGAGACTATAACGCTCGTATCTATGTAATTCAACTGAACCGATCCCTTTCATTGAGGAATTTCTTCAGAGCACCCGGCAATTTTATTGGAATCCTTCCTCCTTTCTCCATCTCCCTCAAAAGGCTTACCTTTTCCATGGTTTCCTCAAGATCCATTGCGGATGAGACCCCTAGGAAGAGTAAATATCTGATAGCCTCACTCTTCGTATTGAACATACGGGATTTCACGAGTGAATCTACGAGATCACCTGTCCGTTCATCTATTCTTATCTGTATGGTTTGCTTTGCCATTACAATTACGTAATTGTAATTGCAGGTATTAGTCTATCGCATTACACTGGAAGGTTTGTTGAAATAATTGCATTGAAATCCATTCCTAAGTCTTATTGGTTTTCGATAGAGTCACGGGTGAAAAATAAAATTCGTTATGCATGTATAATGAGGTCCCCCGTTTATCCGTGGAAGCCAACTCAATATTCCTAAAATTTTTAGAAGATAGCCACTGGAGGGTTTCGATCCCCCGACCTGCTGATTACAAATCAGCTGCTCTTCCAGCTGAGCTACAGTGGCATTTTCTTGGTAAGATTGGAACCCATAGGCTATTGCAAACTTTAATTGTTGTGGTATTGACTGCATTTCAGAATCTTAAACCAGGCTTATCAGTATATTTCGATTGGAAAATTCAATTCACTCAGGTTTTCTGGTTACTATGACCATTCTTCTCTTTATCATGGAAGTCCCATCGTAACCTTGATACTTTGAAAAATACTCTGCATTTGCACGGAGAAAATCTATACAGGCATGCCCTTCTTCTGATTCGACTTTGGTTGGATTGAGCCATTTCTCTATCACAACCTTCTCTTCGAGTACTTGCTTGAACTCAACTTTCAGGCCGCTTTCTCCAATAGAAGATTCCCAAAACCTTGCAGTACCTGCTGATACATGCGAGGTGTCTCTTATTCTCTCCAGTAAATTGAACTTATCAGTAGAATTATCAGTCGGTGCAATCATGTCAGCGAGCGCAAAATATCCGCCGGGTTTCAGCACCCTGGTGACTTCTTGCAGAAAGGTCAATTTATCTTGAAAATGGTGCGCTGCCCTTCTGCATGTAACTATTTCAAAGGAATTATCCATAAACGGTAGGTCCATTGAATCCCCGCGCACGAAAATCAGGTTGTTAACATCATTTTTAGATGCGAGTTCTCTAGCCTGGTCCATCATCTCAACAGTCTTGTCGAGTGCAATTACTATCGAAGACTGTTCTGCGAGTTTGAGAGCAGTGAAGCCAGTCCCAGTGGCAATGTCTAACGATACGGAAAGAGGTGAGTGGGGCAAATGATTCATGAGCAAAGTTAGATCCTCACCTTTAGCATGTGATTCACTTCTGGCATAACTCTCGGCGTTCTTCGAAAAATATTCTATGCCTGCCATCCGGTTGGGATATGAGTTTCAAAAATATACCGTTTACCGGTAAAAATATGTAAAGCGATAAGGGTTTATTGTCAATTCTACACAGAATAATTGCCACATCTTGTTATGACTCATTTGAAATGCCATATGGCGGGGCTTTGGAAAGATAATTCATATAGGCAGGTTCACTCAACGTGTATGAAAAGTCTGGAAGTGACAAGGAAGATTGAAGCTGAGGAGCTCCAGCGAATATTTGGCGAAGTCATAGGCAACATGACTTTTGCAAAGGTCTACAGGAGTGGGGAGACTGAATCCACGATCATGGGTGGTTCAAAATACTTTTTGCGAACTAATGACACCATAGGCTTTGTATTTTCATCTTTCTACGACGGCAGGTCATTGAAACTTGACTTCGGCAGGCTTGGCGGTGGATCTGGTCTCTTCAACATAAGGCTAGGGGCAGGTAACAAGTTAGAGCAGCAGCTTGTAGATTTGATAAGACAGTCTGCAGAATCAACCGGCGCTCAGGTCACAGAATCCGAATAGAGAGAGGATCGCATAAGTCCAGGGCTCTGGTTCAGCCGGAACTGTTCTGTTTCTTGAACTTCTCAATAGCTTCCTTTATCTCGTCGACGGATGCTCCGCTTTCTAACGTGCTAAGGTCGCCCGGCACTTGATCTAGATAAACTGCCTTGAGCACACGCCTCATAATCTTCCCGCTCCTTGTTTTTGGAAGTGTTTTCACTATATGTATCTCATCAGGCACGGTTATTGGTCCAAGAGTCTCTCTGATAGTCCTCTTGACCCCTGAAATAAAATCCTGTGGAGGATCGAAACCTTCTCGAAGTATCACAAAGGAAACAATTGCATCTCCCTTGACCTGATCCGGTCTTCCAAAGACTGCAGCCTCAGACAGGCCAGGTATGGCAACGAGTGCATCCTCTATCTCTATCGTTCCAAGGCGGTGTCCGGAAACCTTCAGCACTTCGTCTGCCCTACCCAGGAGCCAGAAATAACCGTCTTCATCCTTAATCGCATAATCCCCTGCGTAATAGTATCCTGGAAACTTTGAGAAGTAGACTTCCTTATATCTTTCTGGGTCGTTGTTCAGGCGCAGCATCATTCCAGGCCAGGAACCTTTGATGCAAAGGAAACCTTTTTCACCAGAAGGAACAGCTTCTCCCGAATCTGAGAGCACCGTAGGATCGATAGATGGCATAGGAAACGTTGCGGATCCTGGTTTGAGATCAGAGAGACCAAGATTAACGCTCGGTGAGATTATGAAGCCTCCAGTCTCGGTTTGCCAGTAAGTATCGATAACAGGACAGCGTTCTTTTCCTATAACTTTGTAGAACCATTCCCATGCGGAGGGGTTAATGGGTTCTCCGACTGTTCCGAGTACTTTGAGGGAAGTCAGGTCATGACCATTCGGATAGGAATCGCCATGTCGCATCAATGAACGAATTGCTGTTGGGGACGTATATAACTGGTTCACGCCATATTTTTCAACAATCTGCCACATCCTGTCCGGATCCGGATAGAGGAAGGATCCCTCATACAAGATAGAGGTCAGTCCAAGAATGAGTGGTGCGAATACAATGTAGCTATGTCCGGTTATCCACCCAATGTCTGCTGCGCACCACCATCTGTCGTCTTCCATTGGATCGAAGGCCCAGCGAAGGGTATTGGATATCCAGACAGGATACCCGCCGTTTCCATGAACGATTCCCTTGGGTCTGCCTGTCGTTCCGGATGTGTATAGAATAAACAAGGGATCTTCAGAATCCATCTTCTCGGCAGGTATCACCACATGCTCATCCTTGACGATGCTGTCCCACCAGAAATCCCGTCCTTCTCTCATCTCCACTTCATGACCTGTACGTTTGTAAACGATCACAGTCTCAACGTCAGGCGTATTTTCAAGGGCTTCGTCAGCTATCTTTTTCAGATCTACGATCTTACCGTTCCTGAAACCGCCATCAGCAGTAACTAACATCCTGGAATTTGAGTCATTTATCCTTCCAGCAAGGGCCTCAGACCCGAAACCGGAAAAGACGAGTGTGAAAGTGATTCCAAGTCTTGCCGCTGCAAGCATTGCCACAACAGTTTCTACTATCATTGGCATGTATATTGTTATGCAGTCCCCCTTTTTCAGACCCGAATCCTTGAGAGTTTTGGCAAAAGCATTCATGCGTCTGAACAGACCCTGATAGGTGACAATTTTCTCTTCTCCGTTCTCAGCGATCCATATGAAGGCAGCCTTGTTTCTCCTGTGATTTTTGAGATGTCTGTCTACACAGTTGTAAGCGACGTTGAGCTTTCCTCCCTTGAACCATGAATAGAATGGCTTTTCACTGTCGTCAAGTACGCTTGTCCACGTGGAATACCAGTCTACAACGTTTGCGTGTTCAGACCAGAAAGCCTCGGGATCGGAAAGAGAGGTTCTATGCACTGCAGTATACCTTCCAAAATTATGATTGAATTTACCTGAGACTATCAGGCTTCTCGAGACACCTTCTTCTGCCATCGGTCAGGATTGGGTAATTGATATATTAATATGACTAGAGGGCGTATCCAAGCGAAAGGCCAAGAACCGGTGAAATAATCCATGTTGCTATAACTATGAGGTATGGTTTTGTGAAGAGAGTTTTGAATTTATACGAAAGGCCAGCACCAAAAACAGCTGACGTCAATGTCTGCGTGCTTGACAGCGGAAGTGAGAAAAGCGTCGCACCTTCCACCATGAAAGAGGAGACTAGAAGGGAAGTCAGTGCACTGAAGTAACGCATAGTATACATCTCCTGTCCAATCCTCTTAAGCACACCCTTGCTCAGGAACACGGATCCGACAAGTATTCCAGCTACCACTGCAATCTTCGAGATTAATCCTGATCCTGCAAATGCAGCTATCAGGCCAATGGTATTGGCACCAAGGGTATACGCAGTGAAGGCCGATCCTCCAAGGAGGAGTATCTTCAGGGTCGAGGCCATGTTCCATGTCCTGTCCGTCCTGATCTTCCCGAAAAACCTGTTTGCATACAGGGAGAGCACAATGGCAGCAACCGGGGTGACTATCCATATCAGGACTACGATTTCAAGGTATCCTGTGTCCAGGATAGTACCTGACCGAATGGATATTCCCACGGCAGTTCCAACAAGTGCCATTGCGAGTGAAAGCGGAGACTTGAGGATCTGAGCGACGGTAAAGATTAATATTACAACCGAAAAGAGAATCAAAATTTCAAATTCATTAGGCTGTAGTAATCGAACAGCAGCAGAGCTCATTTCACCACCCTGGATCAGGAACCCGGCGATGAAACCCGCCGCACCTATTATTACCCCTCCCGCACGAGTCACGACTCGGGCGCCTACAAGGGTTCCAACAGCTGCTGACAGGTTATTTCCTGAGACGAACATGGCGAGCAGAAATTCTAAGATGAGTATTGCTAAAAAGAGGTAATCATACATCTATTTGTTCACTGAGTTCGAGACAGTGATTACTAAATCAGAAGCGTCCTCACAGTCGTCCAGAAGGTCATCAACTCTGTGAACCATGTTATTTATGTGAGTGAATACAACATAATGCAGCCTGTCTGCATCCCTGTAATTCTGGTCGATAATATCGTCCTTCAGGTCATCCACTTCCTCCTCATATTTCTGGATAAGAGACCGCTGGTTCCCGGATTGATCCTGGCTGCTCCCCATAAGCATATTTTTCAGACTCGCGAGAGCTTTCTTGTTGAATTCGAGCATCGTGGCGAACCTCCCATAAACCGAGGTTTTCAAGTAATCCGATCCCAAGGCGTCCTTTGAGAGATAATGCGACATTCGCAGCAATTCTCTGGAAAGGTACAGGGTCTTGTCCAGCATATCGTCACACGTTTCTACCAAGCTGAGCAGGTGTCCGAGGAGAGATGAGTTTACAGCACCCTGGGTGATCTCTGTCTTGAATGCCTGTGTGTAAGTGTCACCCTCTTTTTCGATCTCCCTGATCTGCTCAGTGTAAGCTTCCTGCTTTTCTTCAGCGGCTGCAAGTTGCTGTATTACAATATCTGTCGCCTTGGCAGCGATATCAGGGTATACTGCAAAATCCTGGAGTGCCTGCCTCTCCCCAAGCACGAGCAGTTTCCTGAGAAAACCTAGTGAAGGCATTGCCGGTTCATATCTAAACAAACTATTTATCATTTATATCAATTCTGCATTTCCGTTAGGATGCAACATTCAGCTTGTGGTTAACAAAAAAATCTGTCATAGCAAATATTATCTTGCCTCAGAGCTATATCTGCTAAATTGAATAACCTGCTCTTCTTCACTTCAGTTCTAGTATCCGTCTTTTCTGTGCTGAACCCGTTCAGTGCGATGCCCACTCTTGTCGCGTTGACGACCGGTTATACGAAGGCGGAGAGAAACAGAGTCGTGAACAGGAGCATAGCTGTTGCTTCCGGAGTAGTTGTGGGATTCATGTTCCTCGGAGTCTACATTTTCGAAGTTCTGGGAATAAACATAGCAGATTTCGAAGTGGCAGGTGGAATCCTGCTTTTCAAGGTCGCGTTTGACATGCTGCAGGGGAGAACTTCAAGCACCAAACTGACCCCTGATGAGGAACAGGAGTCCATGTCAAAGGAGGCAATAGGTATAGTTCCGATCGGCATGCCCCTGTTAGCCGGCCCTGGCACCATTACTACAACAATTATTTACTTCAACATGAAGAGTGCCGGTATTGTCGATAAAGGGCTTGTAATCATAGCTCTCGCAATAGTTATGTCTGCATCTTTAATCATATTGAGATATTCTCCAAGGTTATTCGATAGGATGGGAAAAACTGGTTCTCTTATCATAACAAGAATAATGGGACTCTTACTAGCTGCAATCGGGATTGAATTCATCGCTACCGGAATCGGTACGCTCGCGGTGTCCCTCGGTCTCTAGAAAAACTGGAACAGATTTTCATAATCAGATTTAGTCAGTTGTCCAGCAGCAGTTTTCTTCTTTCCATATGAAGCGTATACGATATCTGAAAATAGGAAGGCAGCAATGCCTCGTAGGAATTTTACATCTCCCATAGGAGAGAAACATACAGGTTTGGGAGCACCTCCCCATTCCTTCAACATCAATAGAGAATCCTTGAGAAAATCTTCTAAGTCATCGTAACTAATCGCGAGCTTAGCTACGTCTCCTTCAGAGTATAGAAGCTTCCTCAGCAATCTGGCATTTACATCGCCATAACTTCCATGGTGGGATACTATTGCCACACTGGATCCAAATTCCACGGGTTGACTGTTTAGATCAACATCCACAGCAGGCGCCTCATTCTTGATTGCGATTGAATAATATTCTTTTCCGACCATTGTATCTCCCCTATACGTGAAGATATAGCTTATCCTCCTCGAATTCAGCCCTTCAAGCATGAGGGTGAGATCTTCCCTGGAAGTCTTCCTGAAGAGATCATATCTGATCTCAAGAAGGGTCCCGGATAACGAGTTATCCGCGTCTATTAAATGCAGTAGCTCTTTCGCATTACGGGCATAGAGTGAGACCACAATCGTTGGCTTGATCTTGGTAAGGGAGACTCTCCCGATCTTAAGAGTTTTCCAGTTTTTTTGCACAAAACAAGTATAATTGTCCAATATAATTTTATATTCATGTCATTCCTTACCTGAAACGCATGTTCAAACTTACCATGGTATCCGCGCCTACAAGAATACTTGATAACGATCTGGATAAGACTATAGCTTATTTTTTATCGGATATAGGATATATACCCAGGCTTAGTCCAGATACCGATTACGCCCAAATATCAAGATCAGTATACTTCAAACTATTCAAGGAATGCTTCCTCATGAACTCTGAAAAATTATGGACCAGTGAGGAATTGATGTCTTATTTAAAAACAAGTAGAACCACCTTATACAGGCATCTCAACAAGCTGAAGGCGATGGACCTGCTCGAGGAAGTACAAGACGGCAAGGTTAAGAAGTACAGGATGAGATCCGGAGACCTCCTGCGCGCCTGGAACTGGGTTGAGGTCAACATGAAAATGGCCATGGACAATTACAGAAAGACCGTGGAGCATATTTCAGGACTCGTAGGAAAGGCATAATCCTATCAAGCATAAAGAAAGAGCTTTTAAAGTGCAAGGTATCGCTGTAGAGCGTAAAATTGAGTGAGATTTCGAAGATACTGAGGGGGTTGGGCATCCGAATGGATATGATTGAGATAAAGAATGGTGGCAGGTACAGGGTTATTTCTGCGAGTGGATCTGAAGAACCAATGGTTACGGAGGGCGAGTACCTAGGATACAGCCTCCTAGGAGAAGAAGGGGCTGTAGTTTTCAGAATTAAGGAGAAGAACAAGACGAAGCTGCGGATGATCCCGGTCAGCGGGCTGTTTGCCATCGAGTTTGAAGACGAAGATCTCCTGAAACAGAAGGAAAAGATCGTCGAATCCGATAAGACGAATTATATAAACTGAGAAGAGCACAGCTCTGTATATGCAGCCCCGGTAGGCAGCAGGTCACTTTTGAAGAGAGAAATCTTCTCCGCTGAAACCTTAACTCCCGAGAATTCTTCTTTCTTGAGCATGCTCTCAACGTTTACGGGTTTTCTGCTTCTAGCAATCGATATATGCGGCATATATTCCCTGTTTTCAGAGTAGCCAATTTTCTCTGACATAGCGGAATGTAGATCCAACAGGCCAGGGCTGTTCAGCCTGAGAGCTATAACCGTGGAATGTCTGTTGTTTGGAAAGCCGATAAGTCCCGATGTCATGATTTCAGGAGTCTGCGGCGTCACTTCCCCCAGTATGCTGCACATCCGGGTGGTAAAAGCTGCATCTACCTCACCGAAGAATATGAATGTTATATGCAAACTGTCCTCTGGAATCTTTCTTATTCCCTGCAGATCGAGCAAAGACTGCATTCGCAAAATAGGATCAACTCTTGCGACACGTATTCCCAGAAAACAGCGCATGAAAGCAAGATTGACACCATTTATATAACAAGTACCACTTGCTGTGCAATGTCGAATATTCCCGGTAACCTAAGGTATACGAAGACACACGAATGGATACTCCTAAAAGATGATGTAGCCGAGATTGGAATAACAGATTACGCCCAGCACCAGCTCACCGATATCGTGTATGTTGATTTCCCCAAGAAGGGTGAGAAGAAGAAAAAAGGGGATGTCCTCCTTACGGTTGAATCGGTAAAGTCTGCAGAGGATGTTTTTAGCCCAGTGGATGGAGAAGTAGTCGAATTGAACTCCTCCCTTGAAAACACTCCAGAGCTGCTGAACAAGGACAGTTACGCCAACTGGATGGTTAGAATCCGCATCTCAACAAAACCGGAGGACCTGATCTCTGCTGATGAATACAGGAAGCATATCGGTGAATGAGTCCCGAGAGACGTGACTTCTATTATTACAGGGCGAAACAGGAGAACCTTCGGAGCAGGGCAGCATTCAAGTTAGAAGAGATACAGCAAAAGTACAGCGTGCTGAAGGAAAGATCCAATGTCATGGAAATAGGATCGGCTCCAGGCGGCTGGTCCTCACTTATCAGAATGTACTCATCCGGGCTCATCCTATCTATAGATCAAACAAAGATGGAGCCGATAGAAGGTGTGACATTTATCAGGGGAGATATAGAAAGAGATGAAATTTACCAGCATATAGGTGGTTACTGCGATAATAACAGTATAAACGGGTTCGACTGCATTCTTTCGGACGCAATGGTCAAGACGAGTGGGCACGGTGATACAGATCATGCGAGATCTTACCTGATCTGCAAGAGGGTTATGACCCTGGCCGAAAAGTTTCTCTTGCCCGGGGGAAATGTCCTTATGAAGCAGTTTCAGGGAGACATGACCCAGGCTTTCATCGCTGAGTGGAGACCAAGATTCGCATTCTCAAAGGCGGTGAAACCGTCTGCTTCGAGGAGAGGGAGCAGAGAACTTTACATATTATTCAAAGGCTATGCGGGGACATAGGAGACAGCTGCTCTTTTGCGAATTCCATAAAATCCTTCAGAAACTCATAGTCAATGACGAGGGCGATCCTTTTCCCCCAGTTTTCCTTTATCTTCGTCTTGACTGACTCCTCAATGTAGATCAGTCTTTCCTTGTCAACATTTGATAGCCCCTTTATTCTGTTCACAAGGTGTGTCCATTCCTCTACAAACTCTTCAGGTGTTGTCGACTTGAAGGAATGGCGCATCATGAACCCCTTGCGTACGGAATGCCGGACCAGGTCCATAGCATGCACATTATCGCTGTATATTCTGGAATAATCTTCCTCATTCATGTCGACACCGAAAATCTCCACATTGAAGTGTCGTGCATATTTGACGGCCTCCATGTATGTGGGTGGTGGGATCATGACCTCACCATAAACGGAAAGGCCGCTCCCGTACATTACCTCGTAATCAGAAAGGGTGATTTCATAGGGATCTGCCATGTAGGCCTCCAGTGACGAGATAGAATCATTCGGAACTGTAACGAGAATTAGATCCGGTCGAAATGCGAGGAGAGAGTCCTTCAGATCTTCTCCTTCCTTTACCAGGCCTTTTATTCCACCATACACAAGGAAAGTGGAACCGCCGGCCAGTGATATTTCCTCCTTCATCTGGCATCCGCTTTCTTTCTTATGAGGTTTACCAGTGTATCCTTGTCCTGAGTCTTCAAAACATCGCCCAGGCTCACCACAGGGCAACCACCGATTGATGATCTTTCAGTTGCGAGTCTGCTGACAACCATTGAATATTTCTCAAAAAGATCTGATATGCTCAATATCGATTTCGCTTTCCTGTAGTTCTGCAGTTCCTCTGCGATCCCTATTATGATCTGGTCTGTCTGCATATCCGTCGCCATCGCATCAAACGGGGTCTTCTTGAAGGGAAACATGCTGAATCCCATGGAACGCATTACATTGAATATTGAGTCCAGGAAATCGTTCCCGGGAAAATCTTCCCCCTCAAGCATTGAAAAGTTAAGCACGGAATGAAGCAGATCAATCGGTCTCTTCAAATCCTGCTGAAACATTGCCTGGAGCCTGTTATAGACTTCCAGAGTTGCGGCAGATCCTGTCTCGTAAAGAGAGATACTCCTTCGCGAGATCCCGATAGCGCTTGATACTGATCCAATAGAATATCGCTTCTCCTCACGGATACTTCTAAGGAGGTCACCGCGAATTGAGACATAGAATCCGCCATGTGCAGAATATATGTACGGCTTTTCCCCATTTACGTAGGCAACGAAGGATTCATAGGTCATTATGGGAACATCATGCCTGAAATATACGATATTATCTTCAAGATCTCCGTTGCTGGCCCTTTTCCCAATCACAATTGAGATGCAGCCCAGGATTCTTGAAATGTGGAGTAGCTCCTTTGCATTCTCTTCCCTGATCGTATCGACATTGTAAAGGATCTTAAGCAAAAACTTCTCGTCTTCACGCCTTGCGGCTATATCGAATGTAGTTATGCCATCCAGATCCGGTTCGGTGAAGGTAAAGCCATTATTTCTCAGGAGCACGGAGAGCTCTCTGAGCAGGAATCTCCTGAACTCTTCCACAAAAGTATGTATTAAAAATGGTATATAAACATTACCAAAAGGCAGCCTGTCCCTCAATGCTCTGAACTATAGGGCTCGACACCTTATTCGGGCATGTCAAAACCTGGCAGAGTCTGCAAAGGAAAGAGGGTGAATCCCTTTCAGGTTCAGTCACTTTAATCTTCTTCACACCTTTCAGTAATGCAAACTCCGCAAGTGATTCCCTCGGTATGGGTGTCTTCATGATCAGGCGGATAAAATTCTCTCCACTCTTCTCGGTTCTAGATAGAATTTCCCCAACATATGCCATATATGAGCCGAACATGCTGAAGAAACCAGAGATTACGCGCTGGAAATAGCCACCTGTTATGTAAATGGTAACAACCTGTGATCCGATTTTGGGTGCAACCTGAGTGAAGTTGAAATCAGGTTTGTTGCTGCTCATAACCGCAGCAACAACGGGATCTGAGGATATCTGCCTGAGCGTTTCGTAAACCGTCCTCCTGTTAACATGGAAAGCCTTGGCAACTTCCGAAGTTGGAATTTCAATGTTGTCTACGTAAAAGTGCCCTCCTTTAACTGATATCCCACGATCAAAGAGCCCTTCTACGATTCTCCTTCTTGTTGGACTCTCTCTGAAGGTGTATTCCAGCAAAGCGTGCATGTTCTGTGATTATTTGCTCTTGATATATATATGATCTGGTTCAAATTCCCGTTAAGCGGATAAATAACGAGAAGCAGACCACCGGGAAAATTATAACTATTCCGCTAAGATGAATGTCGACGCATCGTGGAAAAAGAATTCCAGTCAAGAGGCTACCAATCCGATCTGATAACATTCATAGCGGAGTCGCTTCGGATATCAAACGGTGCAGCAATTGAAGCACCAACAGGAACTGGAAAAACTTTCATAGGTCTTGATTCAGCCCTAGCATTTGCAACCGAACACGGAAAGAAGGTACTTTATCTAACGAGGACGAACTCACAGCAGGAACAGGTGATCAGGGATCTGAGAAAATTGTCCAGCAGGATCAAGACTCATGCAATGCCCCTCCAGGGTAGGGCAAACCTCTGCCTACTCTACAAAGAGGTTGAAGGGCACCAGGAATTCAGCTCCGATTCACTTTCAAGGTTCTGCAGATTGAGGAAGAAAAAGGTAATGGAAGGTAACCAGGATGCCTGCAGGTATTACAACTACGAGGTATGGTCAGATGAAACTAAAAAATACATCTTCCAGAACTTGCCGTTTGCAGAGGAATTCCTCGAGTATGGTTCAGAGAATGTTATCTGCCCTTATGAATCGTTGAAGAAAGCGTTACCCGAGGCAGATCTCGTTATCGCCCCATATGCGAGCTTTCTGAATCCATCTATAGGTGAGCGATTTCTTCAACACTGGGGAGTCCCTAGGGAAGATCTTGTAATAGTGCTGGATGAGGCGCATAACCTTCCTGATCTGGCCAGAGACATGTCATCCTTTGACATAACTGTGAAGCAGATTAACCTCGCCGAAGCGGAGGCAAAGGAACACGGAGACTTCCTTCTCTTCGAGAGATATAAATCATCTGATGTGCTAGAAATGCTTCGTTCGGCAGTGATATCGCTTGTGAATGAGAGGATAGGCGAGAGCGAAGAGGTCAGGGTAAGCTTCAACGATCTGATTGAGACAATAATGATTCAGAACAGGATCTCATCGGGCAACTTCCATGATCTGGTCAATTACATGGAACTCTACGGGGAATCAATTGCTGAAAAGAGGGAAAAGGAAGGAAAAGTACCAAGGTCAAGGGTAATGAGCGTCGCAATCTCAATGATGAAATGGTCCACCATCGATGAGAACAGTTATGTCGCGATCCTTTCACGTGCTGGCGATGGCTCTATCTCTGCGTCATGCCTTGATCCATCAATGATGCTCGCTCCACTCAAGAAGTCAAAGACGATTCACATGTCAGGGACTCTATCTCCGGTGCCGTTGTATTTAGGCATGATCGGTTTCGAAGACGTTCCCTTCAGGAGAATGGGAAGCATTTTCCCGCCTGATAGGAGGAAAATCCTCTATTTTCAGGGAGTTTCTACCAAATATGATTCCTTCGATGACGAAGAGGCAAGGAAGATGCATGACTTGATTGAGGATATTGTCTCTGCTGCAAGGAGAGGGACAATTGTATATTTCCCGTCTTACAACGCTATGAAACGCGTTTCAGGAGAGGGTTTCTCATTTGACGCAATCTATGAAGATAGAGATCTAGACCAGAAGGGACTCTTCTCTCTAATCGGACAGTTCAGGAGAACAGGAAAAGCTCTGATGGCTGTTTCTGGAGGAAGGGTTTCAGAAGGAGTCAACTTTCCCGGTACGCAACTGGAGGTCGTCATTATAGCGGGGTTGCCGTATCCGCGGCCAGATGCGCGTAACAGGGCACTGAATGAATATTATGATCACAAGACTGGTAACGGATGGGAATATGCGGTTAAATATCCTACTTCCATGAAAATCAGACAGGAGATTGGCCGTCTGATCCGGAGTGAGACCGATATAGGAGTTGCAGTCATATTAGACAGCAGGGCACCTTATTTCAGAAATGACATCCCCGAGATGTCCCTGTCTGAAGACCCTGTTAAGGACTTAAAGGATTTTTTCAATAGATTCTCCACTGAAATGTAAGTGTCTTATTCTCTTTCCGCATACCGGAGGAAAAATGGGAAACCTGGTCGACGCTTTTCAATCTTTAAAGGGAAAAATAAACAGGGCTTACGTCGGCAAGTGGACATTCATAGGGAGTATGATAGGGGTTGTAGCAGGACTCGGTGCTCTTGCTCTTTACGGACTCATCAATCTCTTTAACTATCTTTTTCTGCAAAAGATCACTGGGATTTCGGTGCCGTTAGCATCGGGGCCCCAGAATTATGCGATCTCCATAACAGCGATAGGTAGTATGCTGATCCCAGTATCTTTGGTGATTGGAGGTCTTATTTCGGGGTTTCTCGTATATCGATACGCCCCTGAGGCGGAAGGCCATGGTACAGATGCAGCCATCGATGCCTTCCACAATAAGAGTGGCAAGATCAGGCGACGCGTTCCTGTTGTCAAGACACTAGCCTCTGCAATAACTATCGGCTCAGGCGGAAGTGCAGGCAGGGAAGGTCCAACTGCCCAGATTGCAGCAGGCTTTGGTTCATTTCTTGCAGACATATTTGGAATGAGCGATCATGACAGAAGGATTGCACTGGCAGCCGGGATTGGCGCAGGGATTGGTTCTATTTTCCTCGCTCCGTTCGGTGGGGCCATACTCTCCACCGAAATACTTTACAGACGGGACTTTGAGGTAGAGGCATTAATCCCATCAATCATCGCATCATTTGTCGGGTATCTTGTCGTTGGCTCTGTACTTGGTTATAACCATGGATTGTTCCTGATACCTCTTTCTGGGGTTACAGGGTTCAATTCTCCTTCATCACTCCTCCTCTATCTCTTCCTTGGCGCAGTTGCCGGAATTGTTGGAAGGTTCTATGTCGCTTTCTTCTATGCAGTTCAGAAGCTGTTCGCGAGTATGAAGAGGGTCTCTAACTATCTCAAACCCGCGATTGGAGCTGCTGTTGTTGGAGGGATAGCTATATTCTTCCCTCAGGTTCTTGGTCTCGGGTATGGGTGGATACAGCTTATCTTCTATCAGCGGATGGCACTCTTTCCGATATGGCTGCTCATAGTGCTTGTAATTGCGAAGATTGTCGCAACCTCGTTCACAATCGGATCCGGTGGATCCGGCGGAGTATTTGCTCCGGGGATGGTTATAGGCGGTTTCCTCGGGGCAGCAGTCTACGAGGCTTTCGCACCATTCTTTCCAGCAGTAGATGTGGTCGACCTGACGATTGTGGGGATGATCTCATTCTTTGGAGGTGTGTCCAAGGCGCCGATCTCCGTAATTATAATGGGTACGGAGATGACAGGAGGGTATTCCCTATTCATCCCGCTGATGCTAACCAGCATTATCGCATACTTCATCTGCGGAGACAATTATTCAATCTACAGAAGGCAGGTGGAAAACAGGGCCTCATCACCTGCACATGCAATGGAGTATGAGAAGCCGGTTCTGGATCAGGTCAACGTTATGAGCGTAGTGAACCAGGATTACCCGTACATATCGCCGGATACGAACCTTATGGCCGCGGTAACAAAGATAAGGGAAACCAGGACAAAGAGCATAGTAGTCCAGAAAGACGGCATTCTTGTAGGTCTGATATCGATAGATGACATTGACCTCAACGGCGATCTTTCTCTTATGAAAGCCTGGGAGGTTACAAACACGAATCCCCCAAAAGTTGATACTTCGGCCAACGCGCACCTGGTTGTTGACATACTCAGCAGAACCCCGGTCGGAAAGGTTGTCGTCACGGATAAAGATAACAGGGTCATAGGAACAATAGGCCTGCTAGAAATAGCTGTCGCGTATAACAGGGAGATAAGGAAAATGAAGATGCAAGGCAATTCTGCATTATGAATGCATACACAGGGAAAAAGCATCTAATATCTTATTATCGATGTGGCTTCGGTTATCACCATGCTGGACGAAGTCTCAATAGATCAGTTTCATGCGATAGAAATGAAGACAGCACTTGTGGTGGAATGCGAGAAAATAGAGAAGTCCAGATCACTGCTCCGCATAGTTGCAGATATCGGGGGCGAAAAAAGGCAGATAATCTCCAGTATTGCAGAATATTATACACCGCAGGAGATGCTTGGAAAGACTATTGTAGTGGTGACAAACCTGAAACGAGCCAAATTCATGGGATTCGAATCGGAGGCAATGCTCCTTGCTGTTGAAAAAGATCAATTCCTCTCTCTATTGACAGCTGACAGAGAAACTCCTCCTGGCCTCTCAATCACATGACTTAACAAAATGATAATCAATGATCTGATTCTCGAATCTCCTTCCTGAACTTTTCCAGATCACGCGCATTAACCTCCAGGATGAAGGGTCCTACGTAGTTGCAGTCTTCGCATTTGTATACTGCGCCGATCAGCCCTCCCGCAATCCAGTTGATGTGCAACGATGCGCATTTTGGGCAGATCTTCACCTGCTGGGGTCCGTCCACGCTCCCTTTATGGAAGTACAGAGGATAAACCTTATCTGTCTTTCCTGTAAAATGGCCAAAAGGGTCAATTCAAGTATTAGAGACACAAACCGATAGCCAAACATTGAGAGCCTCCAGGGTATGAAACATCATCTGCAGAAGGCGTATTTAGAGCCATTTGCTCATTTTTAAAACGAAGAGAAAACGCTATACATTGTACAACAGTGCATGCCTGATGAAAGGAGAACGACTCATGAACTCGACTGGAATTATATCCGTTGGGGGTAGATCCTGTGTTTTTGATCCAACGGTGGTCGTAGCCTTGAAGTTATCGCGTAAGAGGGTGTCAAATTGACTGAACTCTTTTCAGACAATGGAAAGTGGGCCAGAGTACTGGAAAGAAAAAGGTATCAGGGATATGTGAGGGAGGTACTGGTAGAACAGATCTTCGAAACACCCGATATAGATATTGAGATCTAAAAATCGTTCAACACCTAACGAGGCTGAATATCTATATCTTCGCGATCTCTTTTTTTTCATGTGCAGTTATTTATCAAAGGATTGTTGCCTCTTCCTCAGCGCGAAAGTTATGAACTTGGTGCTTTTATACAGGGAATAGGCACATGGATATCCAAGGACTTTTAATGCAAAGACTAGGAAATCAGATGGTTTCCGATATAAAGAACAAAGATCCAGATACAATAGTTCGAAGGATGGGTGCTTTGCAGGCTCAGAATTTTCAGGCTTCTTTACTTGCGATCGGTATCAGATGCGGCAACGATTCCATGGTATCGGATGTCCAATCTTCTCTGGACTCCGGGAAGATAGTAAGAACTTGGCATATACGGGGTACAATCCACATATGTGCTTCGGATGACGTTAAATGGATGTTCAAACCTGGTAGTGGGCGGCTTCTCCAGACAGCATTAACCCGTGATAAGCATCTTGGGCTATCTCAGGAGCTTATACAGAGAGCATATGAGATTCTTAGACGAACACTGAAGGGCAAGAAGATACTCACTCGAAGCAACCTCTACGACTATTTTGAAAAGTCCGGCATACCGGTTAAAAATAACATCGGGTATCACCTATTATATCGGGCAGCGTGGGACGGCCTTATCTGCTTCGGCCCCCATGAAGATGATGAGCCCAGTTTCGCCTTACTGGATGACTGGGCTCCAAGCCAGAAAGAATTTCCATACGAGGAAATGCTTGGTGAACTTACCGTCAGGTATTTCAATGGACATGGACCTGCAACCATCCAGGATTTTGCGTGGTGGGCAGGCATTAAGATTTCCGAGGCAAGAGCCGGAATTGTAACTTCAAGGGAATTCATCCGTGAATTGGAATTCGATGGTAGGACCTACTATTTCCATAGAGAGAATGCGTCCAGGAGGAATGGTGATGAGAACGTTTATCTATTGCCCGCATTCGATGAATACATCATCGGATACACCGATCGTTCTATGGTGACCGGTGATTTTGGAGAGATTAGAGGGAAGCAAGATGAGATTGGTAAGTTCATTCACAGCAACGGGATCTTTCTTCCCACAATAATATCGAACGGAAAGGTCGTAGGAACCTGGAAGGGACAGATGAAAAGCGGGAAGATCAATGTGACTCTGAATACGTTCAACCATCTTGACAGATTGATCCGGTCTGATATCAAGGATCGCGTGAGCGAATATGGCAGATTCTTGGGCGTAGATGCAGAGTTGATGGTCTGATATTTATGTGTAAGCTTCCTATTATCCATGGCTGTCAATGGTAATCCACAACCTGCATCCAGACTGGGAGCTGCACTTCAAATGAAGCATATCATTTACCAGGGAGATGCACTAGATGTGTTGCAGGGGATCAAAGAGGCCTCTGTTGACCTGATTTTCGCAGATCCACCCTACGGCCTTTCAAAAAAACAGGGAATGGGGTGGAAGTTCAGCAAACACATAACTCTACAGGAAGCATGGGACATCTTCTCCAGGGATGATCTCTTCAGCTTCAACATGGAATGGATGTCCTTAGCGGTACGGGCATTGAAGCCGGGAGGAGTCATCTGGGTCTGTGGATCATTCCACAACATATACCAGTTGGGGTTCATTATGCAGCATCTTGACCTCAAGATCAACAACAGTATAGTCTGGTTCAAGCCGAATGCACAACCCAACATTACAGCTAGGATGTTCACGGAGAGCACGGAACACCTGATCTGGGCAGTAAAAGATCACTCAAAGGCGAAGTGGGTGTTCAACTATTCAGACATGAAGGAGATGAATGGAGGGAGGCAGATGAGAAACATGTGGGAAATACCGCTGACTCCAAAGAAGGAGAAGGCTGCTGGCGACCACCCGACCCAAAAACCTCTGCAGCTGCTGAGGAGGATAATCCTCTCGACAAGCAGAAAAGGAGATGTCATTCTCGATCCTTTCCTCGGATCCGGTACAACATGCGTTGTTGCAGAAGAGACATGCAGGAACTCTATTGGAATAGAGAAAAATCCAGACTATCTAGAGATAGTGAGAAAGCGTATGGATCTTTCTCTCCATGACAAGGACCCTTTAGAGTCAAAAGTCACGTATCACATGCAAAACAAATAGGGTAAGAGATTTCCCTTCTCTTTCCCTTATTTTTTATAAGATCATGGTATTGTCAATGCGATGGTCCAGTACAAGTGGGTCGCGCTATCAAATACGACCATCGGTACCCTGATGGCCACAATCAACCAGACAATTCTGCTTATCGCACTTCCAGCAATATTCAGGGGGATTCACATAAACGCGCTTGCAAGTGGCTCATTCATCTACCTGATCTGGATAATTATGGGTTTCAACATAGTCACTGCGACCCTCCTGGTCACGTTTGGCCGGCTTTCTGATATCTTTGGTAGGGTTCGGTTGTTCAACATGGGTTTCGCAATCTTCACTGTAGGATCTATCATGCTCACACTAACCCCAGGGCTGGGCAATACCGGCGCACTAGAACTCATTATCTTTCGGCTTATTCAAGGAGTTGGAGCCGCTTTCCTTTTCTCCAACGCCGCGGCGATCCTGACGGATGCATTTCCGCATAATGAAAGGGGGATGGCACTTGGTCTCAATATGGTCGCAGCATTGAGTGGTTCATTCATTGGTCTGATCCTCGGTGGGATACTTGCCACATTCGACTGGAGGTTTGTATTCCTGGTAAGCGTACCAGTTGGTTTCCTCGGAACTGCCTGGTCATACGCCAAACTGAAGGACATTTCCGCTAGAGATAAACAGCAGAAAATAGACGTGTTCGGAAATATTGCTTTTGGAGGCGGGCTGACCATATCGCTCGTTGGCGTGACATACGGGCTGGTTCCATACCCCGTCGGGTCCACAAACCAGATGGGATGGACAAACCCGTTCGTTATAGTGTCTATAGTGATAGGTGTCGCACTTCTCGCAATCTTTCCATTCATAGAGAGGAAGGTATCCCAGCCCATGTTCGATCTCAGGCTCTTCAGAATTAGGCCTTTCACCGCTGGCATATTTGCTGGCATGCTGGGTTCTATTGGGAGAGGCGGTTTCATGTTTATCCTTATCATTTTGCTTCAAGGAATATATCTACCACTTGCAGGATATAATTTCGCGTCAACTCCGTTCTGGGCGGGCATCTACATGATCCCTCTTACAATAGGTTTTCTCGTAATGGGCCCAATAAGCGGGATACTATCTGACAGGCATGGAGCCAGAGCCCTCGCGACCTCCGGTATGTTAATAGTGGCCGCGACCTTTGCTGCGATGACATTTCTTCCAAATGCGACTCATCTCCAATACTACGAGCTAGCAATCCTGCTCTTCATAATGGGAATTGGGAATGGTATGTTTGCTTCTCCGAACAGTGCCGCTATAATGAACTCCCTGCCGCAGGATAAAAGAGGAGTCGGCTCTGGGATGCGTTCGACACTCCAGAATGCGGGTCTCACTGCGAGTATGGCCATCTTCTTCACAATTGTTATAACTGGTCTAAGTGCCACACTCCCCGGATCAATTACGTCCAGCCTGAACAGTCTCGGTGCATCGGTTCTCGACCCATTCTTCAACAATGTGAGCGCGTCTTCAGCCCTATTTTCAGCCTTCCTTGGAGAAAACCCAATGTCCGTGATACTGACACAGATCGGTCCATCAGTCACTGGAAGTCTCTCCCCAACTATAATTGGTACCCTGACGAGCCAGTTCTGGTTTCCAGACGCAATCTCTACACCATTTATGGGGGCCCTGAGAGAGACTTTTGAATTCGGCGCAATCATATCGGTTATCGCTGCTGTTGCTTCGTCAATGCGGGGGAAAAAGTATGTCATGATTGACTCAACAGAACCAAATCTATCCGGAAATGGAAAATATGATCTGAGTTCTGTTCAAACAGGGAAAGTCACCTCCGAGAGGAAGACAAAGCATTAGCCCAGATTGTATTTTGACAGTTATAATAAAAAGCAAAATTGCAGAAACCAAGGGAGTGCAGTTAGATGGGAAGATTCTCCCAGTCTATGAGATCAACATTATTCGGAGTTCTTATTTCAATAGCTTCTAACAGGTCCGTCAGCAGATCATCCTCCACTTCTATCGAATCCACCACCCGCTTGTTGAATCTTCTATTCAGCGTCTCATAGAATGCGTGTGTGGCCATTGCAGACTGCATCCTCTCCATATTCGCAGATAGATCCTTTATCTGCTGGGAGAACCTGTGTGTGATCTCCTTCTCCTTCAAGTCTGCGAGAAAATCGTCTACAACTTTGTTGAGAAGCTTGTTGTGTTCTTCGGCGAGCAATATCCGTACCCTGTAACTTGGATTGAACTGAATATGGTCACCGTCCACGGAAAACCAGTTTATCGCATCCGTTTCAAAGAATACCGAGGCAAGGGAACTTGCAACTTTTTTTGGGTTAGAGAAATCGATGCCCTTCGTCATGTTGTATATCACCATAGAACTATCTTCAGTCATCTTTCTAGAAGCTTTGATGGAAGACAGTAGCACTTCATCTTCAGTCATATTGCTCGTAAAATAAAGTTCGTATTTGACCTTATCTAGATAACTTAGATAGAAAAGTTGAAACACGCATCGGAAGAGCGAGGAACAGGGGGGGGCAATCTCCGGAAGATAGCTCTCTATACAATGCACCAATTAGCTAGACTCTGAACAACTCCGTTTATATCAGGTAAATCATCAAAAACCAAATTGAGCAGGTCTTTCTTGAAACGGTCTTTTCTCTTATGTAGTTCTGATACAAATTCACCAGAATCAAAGCTCTTGCCATAATAGTTGAGTTTCTGATTTACCAGTTGCAAGTTGAATTGTATTTTCTTGTATGCAACGAGGTAGTGTAGGTCATATATGTCTCTGGATTTTTCTCGGGTCAGCACCGCCCTTACTTTTTCAGCTCCGACTTCTTCAAGGCTCATTCCGAGGAGTCTCTTGACGGGTAACTGGAACCCAGGCATGTCGAGTTTCAGAGGAATCATCTTCTGCATTATTCGCTCTCTTCTGCTAATTTCCACGTATACAACACACCTATCCTGTTGATTAGTGTGAAGCGGGCCATCTGCCATGATTCTAAATGATAGATTCACGTGATTTTCACCCATCAATTTTAGATCATTCTCGATGCCATATAACCTGAGGGCTTCAGACACGTACCTAGCAGATTTCAGTGAGACCTCGCCTGTTGCCGTGAAGTCAAGATCCTCGGAGAATCTCTGCAGTCCATGAAAAAACCAGAGGTATGTTCCTCCTTTGAAGCAGACTTGCGATTCTGAAAGCAATCCCAGAATTGTGGCCTGGATGTAATTTTTCTCTTGCTGCCATGGCCGTAGTCCATTCACCCTTGCAATCCTTACTATCTCTTCTTTGTCAAGAATGTTATCGCCTCCATAAGCCTCTTTGATCCCCTGCCAGTGAATCTTGAAAGCAGCTGTCTGTAAATTCTAAAATCAAGATTGGCAGAATATTCGCAAATCTGATCAAAGGAGAAACTGCCCAAGTAATACCCGTCAAGTAATGCTTTCTCGGCATCTGCTACCATCACATAGCTACCTTCAGCATTATACCTCCTGTAACCGAAAAACAGCTTGTGCGGTATCTTGTGGTATATTACTCCAATATGTTCCAGCTTAATTGAATTCCCGGGATAAACGCATTGCACATTCTTGGGAATCTGCTCTCTGATGTGGTGATAGAGCAACGCTGAATCGAGCGATATGTACGATGGCTCATACAACTGTGAGGCAATAACCAGGTCGTTGTAAGTGAACGAAATCTTCCCCCGCATCAATCGACTAGCAAGTCCTTTTTCCACGAGCCTACTAGAGTAGACACTGGCAACAGGTTTTGACTTTCCAATCAGATTCGCAAGCTGCTGTACATTGAACACAAGCCTGCCGGATGTCAGAGCCAGATCTCTCACCCGGTATAGAGGCAATTCAGTCATATTGTCACTCCCAAATAACTGATTTGTTATTTACACCTGATGACAGAAATACGACGGTAAAAGATAAATATTTTGGAAAGGCAATCTCAATCGAGTATAATCTTACGATTCGGGTACCCATCTCTCCTTTCTACCATTTTCCATGACTGGTGGGCTAAAGTTGAAACACGCATCGGAGGAGCGAGGAACAGGAGGTGCTAATCTCCGGAACGTTGCATCAGGACTCCGTGAATAGTGGCACCTTCCAGTTCCAGATTCTAACACATCATAATCGGGACAACACAAATCGGTTCTGTTGCTATTCTTGAAGCGCCCAGGGATATTCTTTAAGCATCTCTCTCCTGTTCTAAACGGGAAATGGTAAATATTTGTTTACTATAAAGTATAATACTTATGTATCAACGAAAATTTGTCGATAGAGAAAGAGAGCTTCAGGCACTCGAAAATTCATATTCAGCAGAAGGTGCATCCTTTTTTGTCATTTATGGAAGAAGAAGAGTGGGCAAGACTGCATTGATAAGCAGGTTTGTCAAGGGTAGAGGAATTTATTTTCTCGCCACAACCGAGGGAGATAGGGTGAACATTGGCAACTTCCAGAGAACAGTTTCCGAATTCCTTGGAGATGAAAGCATTAAGAGTGGTCAGTTTCAGGACTGGTTTTCTCTTCTGACATCCATCGCTGCAAACAGTACCTTTCAGCGAAGATGCAAAGAATCGAAAATCGTCTTAGCATTTGATGAATTTCCGTACCTTATAGAGGGAAATCGGGCGATCCCATCTGTCTTTCAGAAGATTTACGATACAATCCTAAACGGTGCAAACGTAATGCTTTTGCTGTCAGGTTCATCAATCAGCATGATGGAGAACGAAGTCCTAGCTTACAGGAGTCCGCTGTACGGCAGGAGAACAGGGCAGATGCGGCTGAATCCTCTTGGCTTCAGGCATGTGCACGAATTCGTAGACTTCGACATCGAAGACCTCTGCAGGACTTACTTTGTATTCGGAGGAATACCGGACTATCTCATCCGAATTGATTTAAAGCACACATTCTGGGAAAACGTCTCCAAGTTGGCTGTCTCTAAGGAGGGGGCGCTATATGAGGAACCTGAATTCCTAATGAGGACCGAATTCAGGGAGCCTAGGAATTAT
The DNA here is from genome assembly GCA_046704325.1 of Thermoplasmataceae archaeon. Taxonomy (GTDB): domain Archaea; phylum Thermoplasmatota; class Thermoplasmata; order Thermoplasmatales; family Thermoplasmataceae; genus UBA582. The sequence goes on along the minus strand of JBJKSG010000030.1, from coordinate 20,119 downwards.
ATGCTTATACTTAGATCTATAGCGCTCGGGAACCACACTCTTGGAGAAATAAGCAGCTACGCTTCTCTAGATAAGAGCATGGTGTCAAAGTACATGGATATCCTGATGTCATTGGGCCTCGTCCTACCCGAAAGACCCTTTGGCGCCCCAGAGAAATTCAAAAGGAGGCTCTACTGGATATCAGATCAGTACCTGAAGTTCTGGTTCAGATATATATTGCCAAACAGAAGTGAGATCGAAGACTTCCGATCTGAAGACGTAATGGAACGAATCAACAATGACTTCAATACATTTGCCGGAGAACAATTTGAGAATCTAATGAAGGAACTCGTAATTGGTGGCATACTCGGTAGGACATTTAGTACTGCTTCCAGGTGGTGGGGTAAGAACCTTTCTAAGAAAGAAGGAAGCAATATTGAGGAAATTGATATTATTGCATATTCTGAAAGCAGAAAAGAGATCCTGTTTGCCGAGTGCAAATGGTCAAATTCGCCTGTCAGCACAAAGATTATAGATGAACTCAAGATGAAATCGGAAAGAATCCTTGCACTGTTTCCCGACTGCATTGCCACATATGCGTTATTTTCAAAATCCGGATTCAAGGAGAGTGTGAAATCCAAAATCAGAAATGTAGAGTTCATGAGTCTAGCGGATATTCAGAACGCTTTGTATGGGCATGTGGGTAACTAGACGCTAAGACCCCATTGAACCTCGACTGGTAGATAATAGATCAGTGCATCTTTTTCTGTAAGTTGGTTCATCGAATAATTTACCGTTTGGTAGTAAGGCTTTAGGCGCCGCGGGAGGGCGTGGAACCGGGACACCCAAATCGCAAGCACGTAAGCATTGAGTACTTTTCCGATTTGCCCAAGAAGGGCCTGTCCAACCTTCTTATTTCTGGTACGGGGTCCACTACTTTATCAACGAAATGGTACCATCCGGGGACCTTACAATCTTCCTCCGTCTCTCAAGTATTGCAAGGCCTGCTTTTATGTCTGCTTCCTCAAGACCTGCTCCCATCTTGCATAGTCCTGCCTCGGACTTCGGACCGTCTTCAAGTAACTCTTTCAATAGTAATTGAAGGATCTTCTCTTCTGCAATTTTTCTGAATTTTTTCATAAAAGGCAGTGCAATCCCGTATTTCTTCTCAAGGTCTACGCATTGGTCGTAGAGGGCTGATTCCCAGATCTTTCCGGTCTTCTCAGACTGCGAAAGGCATTCAGAGTATACCTTGTCGTAGTCTATTCCAGTTCTAACAAGCTGAAACATGTCATCTACATCCCCTTCCCGGCTGGTCATCCCTTTCAAGAGGAAGATATCTTCATTAGACAGATTCAATGCAGTTAGGAATCGCCCTTTGAACATTGCCTCTGAGCGACTCTTCATCCCGTCTGATAGAAAGAGTTTGCGAGCTACCACTTTCACAAATATGTCCCATCTGAACCCATCAATGTTCTCGAGCACTTCGGCGGAGAGATTGATGTATTCCTTTGTGAGATCTGCAGATAGCAGCTGTCCATACCCACAATTTTTTAAGGCATCAACTACCCTTTTCCCTGAATTTCGATTTTCGAGTACCACATCAACATCCTTGGTTCCGAACTTCAGGCCCCTGTGTGCCATTACGGCACCACCGATCACATATATGACTGTTCTTTCGGTTAATGCCTTGTCCACTTTACTAAGTTCATTCTCAACATATCCCGGGTTGAAGCTCTTTTTCCTTATCTCATTCACTCAACATCAACCCCATACAGGTCTGCCAGTTCCATGATTCTGCTCCAATTAGGAAGCTCTCCTGACCGGATTCTGCCAGAGGATCCAACATATTTTACTATTTCATCCACCCTCAATTCCAAACCATATTTCTTAGACTCCTTAGCCAATTGGTTCAGGGAGCGCCCTCTAAAGTGCTTAAGGATGAAAAGCAAAGCGTATGCAGTGTTTGTTCTATTGTCAGGATCTATAAGCAGGGTGTGCAATACGATCTCTTCTGGGGTGATAGAGGTTACAGTAGGACTGAAGAAGCAATACAAATCATGACTGATCAAAGGAATTCCGTAATCCTGGAAGACAGACACTGCTGTCGGGTGAGAATTCTCTGACTGTGCCTCAACTTCGTCTGCATGCTCGTAGCCAATCCTAAACATACACTCACTCACGCTCTTCCAAAGGATAACCGACCCATCCGGTATATTTGCTAAAATGAATTCGTTCCCAACATGATTTGCGTAATCAAGGGCAAATCTGTATAGTCTTTCATTTCTTTCAACGTTCTCTCTTCCATGTCTGATGGATATTCCATGCATCAGGAAATTCCTTCTTGTCCTCCATATAGTGCTTCTGTCTAATCCGGCCGTAAACGCTCTCTCGTTGGATATCGCTCCAAGAAGAAACGGTAATCCTGAGTTTGACAGCAATTTCTCCCAGGGCACGTTGGACTCGACGGAAAGAAGGTCCGCTAGAGATTGTGCAAAGCTGGAATTGGCTAACCTGATCACTTTTGTCATTCCCTTTCTTGAGGATGTGACGAATCCCTTCTTCTCAAGGCTCTTAACTATCTGAGATGCCCTTCCTTCGGTGATTCCAAGACTGTCTCCTAACTTTTTCAATGAGATCCCTTGCGGTACAAGCATCATTCTCAGTGCCGAGATTTCACCTTCACTCAATCGGTGGTCTGTAAAGGTCGGTAACATGATGGTGCAAGATTCTAAAAAGCTATTTAAGATTTTTAGTATTGTGCAACAATTGCCTGTACTACCCATAATCCCCCATATTGTGCCTTCTGTAAATGGAGATCAGAGAACGAGATGATTCATCAACGCCGCGGGAGAGCGTGAAACCGGGAGGTGCTAATCTTGGAAGCGGGTATTTTGAAGCAACTTTTTTGCTTTGAACTGAGTTTGTTCCAAAGGTATGGGCCGGAGAGATCTTAACAAGAATTACATGGAATGATCACAAACCTTAGAGTCATCAAAGGTCAGATCCATTTCCAGGCAGGTTGCAACAGAATCTGCTTATCCTGAATCTTGATCTCATCTTCCTGATCAAACGTGACTATGATTCCTTTATTTAAGCCAAACTTATTCATTGCCTCTAACAGCCCGTTAAGTTCGCGTTTTTTGTTGTCCTCGTTAAATTCGTAAGTCACCTGTATTGCCATTCTTATCTTGCCACTTTCCCTTATGAGAAAATCACACTCCCCGTTCTCCCTGAAGTAATAGATATCTTTGTGCTCACGTCGTAGTGCTAAGAATACTGCATTCTCCAGCATTCTGCCCTTATCCGAGGTGAACGATACGGAATTTGTTCGCGATAAACCATTATCTATCGAGTATACTTTCTTTTCATTGACCATCTGTTTCTTCAAGGAATAATCAAATTTGGTAATCGTAAACAACAGATAACTATCTTCCAGATATGAAATGAACGAGATTGGCGTGTTCACGGATCCAAACTCAAATATTTTCTTGAGGCTGTTGTATGAAAACTCCTTTCCCACATTAGACAAGAGGTAGATCGTTAATTCTTGTAACTGCTTTATTTCACGAACATTGTGTCTGGAGACGATATCCCTATGTAGTATGTCGGCAAGTAACTGTCTCAAGATTTCAGGTTTCTCGTACTTTGCAAACTCCGGGAATCCTCCCATATTCAGATATCTATCAAGCGACTCGTTAGAAGCTCTTTCTCCTTTTAACAAAAGAGTCTCGTTAAAAGAAAAAGGGAATAATTCCACATTCAGGTGCCTGCCTGTCAGCCTCGTTCCGAGCTCTCTGCTAAGGAGCGACGCGTTCGAACCTGTTATAAAAAATCGTTTGTGCTTGTCTAGCCCAGACCTTACGAAAATCTCCCAATCGCTCACATTCTGAACCTCGTCTAAGAGGTAGAACTCAGATTCGCCGTACTCTTCCTGGAAGATTTCATCAAGTTTCTCAAAGTCACTTGTCTCGAAACCAATAAGCCTGGTATCCTCAAAATTGAGATAATAGAAATTTGGTAGTTTCATGAGAATCTGATGCAACAGTGTGCTTTTGCCCGATCTCCGTACGCCAGAAATAATCATAGCGTGAGGCAAATCTATCGAAATTCGTTGTAATTCTTCGCGCTCTACACCATATTCAAATGACTCCAACTCGGCCCTTTGATCTCTCACTACTTGCCTTAGGCTTTCTCTCAGAATCATGACAAATGATTGCAGAGCAGTGAATAAATATTTTCATTAGCAGTGAATAAAACTGTTCATTTCTAAAAGAAAGGAAGGCTTAGGTCGTTTCATTGGGATCCTACGCCGCGGGAGAGATTCGAACTCCCGATCCACAAGGGAACCAGATCTCAAGTCTGGCGCCGTACCACTGGGCCACCGCGGCATAACTACCCCGAAAGAGCTTAAGTGTTAATCCCCTAATTTATTTTCCTAGCAATCAATATTTCCTGAGCATATTCATTCTCTCTTTTCTCTCAAAAAGGATAAAAGTTGTTTCGGGTTAATTGACCAAAGCCGAGGATTAACGTCACATGAAATAAGAGGTATTATCGCCTCAACCTGCCGTTGGCCCTAATTGAGGGCCTGCTCTTGTTACTGCCAGTTCTCCCGGTTCTAAAGCCTCGTACTTTGTAACCTGCAGATGTAAGACCGCGATATGCTCTTCCCTTGTTGACATTCTCAGAAATCCAAGAAGTTGCCTTGTCGCTCAGAACTGAAGGCGAAGCAGTGTCTACCAGGATCACCTCATAATATTTGTAGAGACCATCTTCTCCAGCATAGTAAGAATTGAGCACTTCCATGTTAGGATATCGGTCCGCAGCCCTCTCCTCAGAGATCTGCTGAATGCTTTTTTTGACACTAAGTTTGCTGTACGCCATTCTTCTAGGTCTGCGACCGCCCATTATCTTAGGTCTGTTCCTTCCTCCCCTTCTCACTCTTGAACGAACTACTACAAAACCCGGTTTCGCCTTATATCCCAGTGCTCTTGCTCGATCCAATCTGGTGGGATGCTCCACTCTGGCTATGGAAGGTCCATGTCTCCAGTGTATCATACGTTCCTTCTGAAGCGTATGGATCTCAGATTGCTTAAGTGATTTCCATCCATTTCGCATAAGTGAATAAGTTGTTGATGTTGGCATTATATTACCTTCCAGCGATAGATCCTTTTCTTGCCTTGCGACAGTCCGAGTCGATATAAATATCTTGGCAACTTGCTCTTATCCATACCATTGGATCACGGAGCACGGGTAGTTGCCTGGAATTCTACGTCGTTTTGCACCTTGCTCTGATCCGATGAGATACGCCCCTTGACATTAATCACTTCCCTGGAGAATATCACTATGATCGCAGATACAATGTTCAGTATTACAGCTATTATGAACGATACATCGAATGCATAATTGCTAGGTATCGATAGCGAATATCCTGCAACGCTTGCTCCTGCAACTGAGAAAGTCGAGAGAATGGCGCCGGCAAGAGGGGCTCCTATGCTGGAACCGAAACTCCTGAAGGTTCCATTCATGGAAGTGGCAAGTCCCATGTCTCTTGGATCGACAGACAACACGAGTATGTTGATCACAGAGGCATTCATCACAGACAGCCCCGAACCGACGATGAAGGCATAAGCAAGCGTCAACGCATAGGATGGATTTGTGGCTTCAAGCAGAAAACCGATAGAAGTGATAATCGGACCAATAACTGCGAGCTTTTTAACCCCGTATTTTGTGATTAAAGAACCGGAAATCGGGCCGAATACGATCATCCCACCCGCAAGGGGAATCAGAGACAGGCCAGTGGAGAGAATGCTTATTCCAAAACCGTAGGGAGACGGCGTCTCGAACCTGTATACTAGTGCCTGCATTGATAAGAACATTGCTAGACCTGATACTGATATGACAAGGTTTGGTATCCACACATTCCTCTTGGAGAGCAGGCGGTAGTTTATGATGGCCTCGCCAGTCTTCCTGGAGAATGATCTTTCATAGATAAGCGTGGGAATGAACAATATCGATCCTGCTATGAACATGAAGATCACTACATGCGAAGTCCAGCCAAGGACTGGTCCTTCGGAAAGACCAACCACTTCGAGAGCAAGAGCTATCGCAAAGATGGTGGCTCCAAAATAATCTATCCTGGTACCAGGTCGCCTGTATTCAGATTCCTTTATCCAGTAAGCAGAAATGATCACGAGAGTGAATACCACCGGTACCGCTGTGTGATAAGTGTATCTCCACCCTAGATCGTTTGAAACCAGCGATCCCAGTGGCAAGCTAACTGCGAACCCAGCTCCAAAAAGTGCGCTCAACAGGGCCTGTGCTTTCGGTACCAAATCCCGGGGAAATTCTTCCCTGACCAGACTCATTCCTAGCGGCATCACCGTCAAGCCAATGCCCTGGATCCCCCTCGATATTAGCATATAGGTAAAATCAGGTGAAAATCCTGTTGATAAAACGGCGCCAGCATATATGGCAAGCACAGTCAACATAACCTTCTTCTTTCCATATATGTCCCCAAGTTTTCCGACAATCGGGCTTAGAGCTACACCCGACACTAAGTACACGGAAAGAACCAGGCTTACCTGCGATATGCTTATGTTGAAATCATGTGCGATCGAAGGCAGTGATGGCGTTAGCATCCCTTCCACATACATGACTGTCATCACGAGGAAGGCTAGTATGAGCATCACCCTGTTCGTGTATTTTTTGTCATACTGCAATTTCTGCTTCTCCTCCTGAAACATTCTTATAACTCCATTGAAATCTTTTCTGATATCTTTCTTAACTGCAACTTCATAGTGTTGAAGACAGATAGCAATACCTGCACCTGGCTCAGTTCAAGTTGCTCAAGAACTGAATTGACAATCTGGTCATAGATCATGCCGGTATGCCTGATCTTCCTCTTTCCCGTTGGCGTAAGTTGCACAAGAACGCTCCTTCTGTCCTCGTCACTCCTTTCCCTTTCTACCAGACCCTCCTGTTCAAGGTTGTCCACAAGGCTCGTAATTGTAGGTCGGGACACCTCAAGTATGTCCGCTAAATCGGCCTGTTGCTGAGGGCCATGTGAGTCTACATAATTCATCATAAAATAAGCTGGTCTTGATATCTTGGCTCTTCTGAGCAAAAAACTCTGTACAGAAAAGGCATCTTTCATAACCCCTTTCCAGGAAGAGACGGCTTCTTTACGCAATTCATCCGGGAGGTTCATCATACTCAACACACCCTATTAATTAACACTATATAACAATTAGTGCACTCTAACAATTCATACTTTCTAATTATTTCTTACCTCACGAGGAATCCCGGCAGAGGCATATTTCTCTATATCAGATCTCAAAGGCGTTCTTTCTTGGTAGCAGCAAAGGTAGCAATAACAAAGAGAACAAGTGCAGCGATCGCCATGAAAATTATGGGAATTATTACAGCGGGGTAATCGCTGAACAACATTATGTTATCGAGAGCACGTATGAAGTAAGTAAGCGGCAAAAACTCTGCGAAAACTTGCAGGAACTTAGGCATATCGCTTATGGGGAAGAACACACCGGACAGGAAGAGCATGGGGTAAAAAATCACGTTCCCAACCAGAGCGGCGGAGTTCTCTTCCTTTGTCAGGAGACCGGATAGCAGTCCAATGCTCAGGAACGAAATGAGTCCAAGGAAGATGATGAGGCCAGCTAGAAGCACAGCAGTTACAGTCATAGTCAAGTTAGTGTGGAATACAAGCACCCCCACTCCTACCAGAACAATGTCGGAGATGAATGTTGTAAGCGTAAAGAATATAACACTTGAAGCAAGCCACTCGGATTTGGTCAGTCCAACAAATGAAAGCTGTCTGAAAATTTTCTTCTCCCTATAATTGGGGACCTGGTATATTAGAGCAAAGACTCCGCTTAAAATGGTGAAACCTATGAAGCCGGGAATATAATAGTCAACAGTCTTCGTAATTTTGCCTACAACAGGTTGCTCGGAGAGGAATACCTGCTTTGCTCCGGTGAGGTTGGCATTGTAATATTGCGTCAAATCGTTGAGAAGTACCTGCCCGTATGCATAGGATACCTGGTCCGAAGGATCGACAAGATATGTAATCGCTATAGTACCGTTGGCATAGTATTCAGAGAAGTTTGCGGGGATAAGGAGAGCATCTGTAATTCCATTATGGGTTATGTATGTCGAAAGGTTGCTGTTAGAGCCGATAACAGTCACTTGAAACAGCCCAGTGCTGTTTATCTCATTTACCAGTTGCCAGCTTGCATTTCCCTGGTCCAGGTTCTGAACAACAAGCGGAGTCTTTGACAGTGTAGCAGAGCCGCCGAAAATAGATCCAAACAGAAGTATCAGAATGATTGGAAAGATTATCATGAAGAATGGACCGGAGCGACCGCGCATGAACGATTTTGCATCTATCTTGAGATACAGAAGGATCCTTCTAAGATTCATCCGTATTCTCTCCTCCCACCATTCGAATGAATATCTCCTCAAGAGAATCTCTCGACAGGCTAAGGTTTTCTATACCGATTTTCTCACTCCTGAAGTTATCTATAAGGGAATAAAAGGAATCCCTGGAATCAACCGGTATCTCGACGTAGTTGCCGTTTTTCCGGTGTTCGACGCCAAGTTGCTCGAATCTTTGCATATCTTCCTTGCCAAGAGAGAGCCTGAGAACCGAACCTTTACTGTACTTTTCAATAATCTCATCGGGTGTGCCTCCAGCTTTCATGACACCATGATCCATGATGCACACGTAGTCGGCAAGTCTCTGCGCTTCTTCCAGGTAATGAGTCGTAAGGATGATGCTCTTCCCTCTCTGCCGAAGTTCCTCTATCACCTTCCACACAGATCTCCTGGACACTGGATCCAACCCGGTCGTCGGTTCATCTAGAAAGAGAACTTCAGGATCATTAACCAATGCTAACGCAAGCCCTAGTTTGTGTTTCTCCCCTCCCGAGAGGCTTTTGATGAGAGAATTCTTGTGATCTTGAAGATCAACACGCTCAAGGACCTCATCAACGATATCCGCTGATCCGAAGGACTTAATGTAAAAGTCAACAACCTCACTACAGTTTATTAGCTCAAGGAAATTGAAGTCCTGCGGGAGCACACCTATCCTGCTGATCAGCCTTGATCTTTCGTTTTCAGGATCCATTCCCAGCACTTCTATATTACCGGAAGTTCTGTTTCTCTGCCCTTCCAGTATCTCAACAGTGGTGGTCTTACCTGCACCATTATGTCCGAGTAGCGAAAAAACTTGGCCCCGCCTCACTTCAAATGAGATCCCCTTGACAGCCTCGAAGGAACCGTAGCTCTTTTTCAGCTCGCTGACCGTTATTACTGTATCGCGCAACACGTCCCGATTGCACACAAAATAATAACTTTGATTCCAATAGAAAGTGTAATTCAGATTCACTGGCTTTTCAACAGAAGGGAATTCAAGCTTATTTACCAGGATAAGTTACACTTTTGTGCAGAGAAACAGTTTTTTATTCAGGAACGGCAACCTGATGATCAGGAGGCTTTTCATAATCTTCTTTATCCTTGAGATCCTGATTTTTCTGGCTATTTCTTCCCTTCCCATAAGCAATCCTACCCTGTACAATACATTCAAGAACCAGCAGGCAACAGTGGCTAATCTTTCCCTGATTTCTATGATCTTTTACATTTTCCCGCACAATCTTGAGGTGGCTTCCATTGAATTCATTCCTGTGTTCGGGCAGTTCTTTTTTCTTATTTCTGCGTATGAGACCTCGCTCATAATCGCAGTGGAGGGTTCAGCGCTCAATCTTCCTGGGTTCGTAATTTTCCTCTCGCTTGCACTTTTGCCGGACACATGGATTGAACTGCCGTCTTATGCTCTTGCTTGCAGTACGAGCGTTTACTTTATCTACATGTTGATACGAAAAAGGGGCCAGCTTATGGCAAAGAGCTCCAAAATTTTGCTCATGTATCTTTTCATAGTGATAGAGCTTGCCATCGCAGGGTCCTTCGAATCGTACTCAATAGTCCTGGAAAGAGTAAATGTAAACGCATATGCGCCTCTTCTCCTATGGATTCCTGCCATCCCTGTGATAATCGGACTAGTCTTCCTTTTCAGAAAGATAAACAGGGACGAATATGTTATGCCACAAATGGAGCAGAATTCGGAAGAAAGCTTTTCTTGATTCGAGAACCGGACAAGTATTCTGGTTATAGATATATTAAAGATAAGAAGTTACGTTCTCATGGACGGAGAAAAGAAGATCCACCTTTGGGAAGTGAAGTGCAAGTTTTGCGGTAAGACGTTTGAGCATGTTTTCAAGGCAAGGGACATCTTCAGGCCACATATGTTCAATTCAGTCAGTTTCACGTGCCCTGGCTGCGGCAAATCCGGTTTTGATGTCGTAAAGTGGGGGAAGAAAATGACTTTTTCTGAATGGCAGAATGAGCATCCTGAGTTAAACATTGATAATCTGCCAGACTATTCATACATAGAAGACAGTCCCGAGAGCTGATTACCTAGATGCCCTTCCGTATCCGGATCCCCCCGGTGTCAGGATTATAACTTCGTCTCCGGGATCCAGTTCCTTAGAGAACTTGCTTGGATAGCTCCTCTTTTTACCTCTGTGTACTATGAATAATCTTCCTGGTTTCCCTTCTTCACCACCGGAAAGGGCATATGGCCTCACGATAAACCTGTCTGCAATTACCGAAAGGTTACACCTTCTGGTCACCACAAATGATCTAACTATCCCGTCTCCTCCTCTTAACTTACCTGCCCCGCCGCTGTTCTTCCTGATCCGGTATTCCTTGTAAAGAAATGGATATTCTCTCTCCGCGATCTCGATCGGAGTATTCAGCGTATTCGTCATGTTGCTGTGTATTCCCGATACACCTTTTCGAATCGGACTGGCTCCATTGCCTCCGCCAATGGTTTCATAATAGGCCCAGTAGCCGCCATTCTCTCTTGCACCGCCCATCATTACGTTGAACATGGTTCCTGAAGAAGCAGATGGTATCATGTTGTTAAGGGACTTGCTCAGTGCATGTAGCACTACATCTGCAATTCTCTGGGTTGTTTCCACATTTCCTGCAGCAACCGGGTGTGGTTTAATCGGATTTACTAAAGATCCAGAAGGAGCCGTGACATCGAGTATTGAATAGAAACCGTCGTTTGTGGGAAAATCTGCTTGCATTGCACTTCTGACAGCATAGGAAACTGCTGAGAACGTAACACCCCTCACCGCGTTTATCGGGTATTCCACCTGCATTGAAGTACCGGAGAAGTCTGCTGCAATTCCTGTGTCATCTATGGTCAATGTCACATGTATGGGTACTTTTTCGTTTCCAACTTCAAGATAGTCCTTTGCGGAGAATGACCCTTTCCTCCAGTTCGATATAGAGAAGAGTGCGATCTTTCTAGTGCTTTCCACCAGCCTTTTCCAAGAAGAAATGACCTCATCAGATCCAAACCTGAGGAATAGCTCATGTATCCTCGCCTGTCCGGTCAGGTTGGCAGCGATCTGAGCATTTATGTCTCCCACAGCGGTTTCAGGGTCCTTGAAATTATTGAGGAGGAAGGACATTATCTCCTGATCGACGGCACCATTGCGTAGAATCCTGACAGGGGGAATGATGAGTCCCTCCTGATACATGTTAGTAGCTGAAGGGTTAAGGCTGCCAAAGCTCGGACCGCCGACATCCACATTATGTGCCTTGTTGATTACATACGCAGCTGTGACACCATCGATCTCAACGGGCGCAAGTATCGCGACGTCGTTGGCATGCGTTCCGGAGATATATGGATCATTAGTGATCAACATATCACCCTCTCGCAGTACCATTTTGGAACCTCGTATCCATGAGAGAATATTTCTTGCGCCTTCCCTGAATGAACCGAGATGGACTGGAATGTGTTCCGCCTGAGCCACAATTCCTCCCTCGGATCCTAGAATCGCGCAGCTGTGATCCATTCGCTCCCTGATGTTCGGGGAAATTGCAGATCTCTTAAGTGCAATACCCATCTCCTCAGCTGTGAACTGGGTGGCTTTGCCAATTATTTCCCAGCTTGTCATTTTAACCTCATAACAGACAATTCCCCATATTCTCCTACAGTCGCCTTCCAGCCTTCAGGAATCACCGTTGTGGATCCAATCTCGTCTACCAGCGCTGGTCCAATTACATCAGATTTGGCTGAGAGTGATTCTCTCGCAAAAACCCTGGTATCAAGAGAAGAATCTTTCAAGTGAATCACTCTTGAACCTCCTTTAGTCTCTGAATGAACCTTAACACTGAAGGAAATCTTTCTTCTCGGGAGCATTGCAAAAACCCGGATGTTGAATATTTCAACCTCCCTTTCCAGGTTGAAGCCATACGTTGCCAGATGAAGACGCTTAAATTCAGAAGTAATTGCCTTGTTGCTTGGAGTACCGACAGGAAAAGAGATCTCAGAGCCCTGGCCGCGATACCTGCAGTCTGCGTACATCTCAAAGGTTGCTCCCTCGTGTTCCCGTTCCAGATCTTCCTTCATTCTTTGAAACGACTTTTCCACGTTTTCCGGGAAAGACTTGGTCAACTCGAACTTCATGTCAGATTGCAGAAGGCCCAGTGCACTGAAAACTGCCGGTTCTGGTGGAATTACAAATTTCGAGATTCCGAGTTCGGTGCATACACTCGCTGCGTGCTGCGGTCCTCCGCCGCCAAAGGCGATCAATGTAAAATCCTTTGGATCAAGACCCCTCTCGACCGTGACAAGGCGAATCGCCCTGGCCATCTCAAGGTTCACAATATCAAGGGCTGCTCTTGCGATCGCATAAGGATCACCAAGTCTCCTGAAAGCCTTGACTGCGAGGTCTCTTTTTAGAAGTCCATTTCCCGGCATCCTGTCATTAATGTAGCCCAATATCAGGTTTGCATCCGTGATTGTTGGAATAGTACCACCGGTACCATAGCAGGCGGGTCCTGGATCTGACCCTGCACTTTCCGGCCCGACATTAATTGCTCCTGAAGCATCTTTCCAAACCATTGTACCGCCCCCTGCAGACACCTCCGCAAGGTCTACGAACGGCATTCTTATCGGATATCCGGAACCCTTTATCAGCCTACCATGATGCGACTTGCCGCCCACTTCGTATTCTGAAGTTATTTCTGCCCGATAATTATCTATGGATCCAGCCTTCGCTGTTGTACCGCCCATGTCAAAGCTCACAGCCTTTCCAATCTGGAGCTGCCTGGCAAACTCCGCGGCTGCGATCACACCGGCTGCGGGTCCGGATTCGACTATAGCAACTGGCCTGGATATAGCGGTCTGCCCGGGAATGAGTCCGCCGGAACTGGACATTATACTCACAGAAGGGCCTCCGTACAGTTTCATCAACTCCTCTATCCTCGACAGATAATCAGCTACTCCCGGTTTCAAGACCGCGTTTACAACTGTTGTAGAAGTCCTCTCGTATTCTCTTGGTTCGGGTGCTATTTCAGAGGATACAGACACGTGCCTGAACTGTTTTCTTGCAAACTCAGCTACAGCATGTTCGTTTGAGTCGTTCGAGAAAGAGTTCAGGAAAACTATTGCAACTGATCCTGCATTGCCTTTCTTTATCGCAGCAATAACATTCTCTACATCGTCTGCTGAAGGCGTTTTCTCTATAGCGCCATCCCAGAGGGTACGTTCGTCTATCTCGAACCTCATGTTTCTACGAACAAGCTGTCTGGGTCTCTCAAAATTGAGATCGTACAGCGATGGTCGGTTCTGCCTCGCTATTTCAATAACATCCGCAAATCCCCTGGTGGTTATGAGTCCAACTTTTGGCAATGGAAGGCCTTTCTGTCCCAGAAGAGTATTGGTAGCTATCGTTGTGGCATGTAAAAAATCATCCACTTTCTTCATGCCAAGTTGTTTCAAACCCTCGGCCACTGCCTCGTCCGGTCTTGACGTTACAGTTCGGAGTTTCATTGTCCTGACAATACTGCTCCCACGTATCGCCACTATATCGGTGAAAGTACCGCCAATGTCGATCGATACAGTGATCCGGTCGTTCATCCGAAAGTGAATTCACTGGAGGTTTAAAGGCTTGGCAATCGTCGCAAATGTGAGAATGCGATATCATTAAGCGATATGTTGCAATGATATACCCGGTGCAAATATGGACTTTAGCGGTAATTTTGAGCTTGATACCAGCATGGAAAACATCTTCGATTTCGTAATGGATTTTGACAGACTTGCCCCTTGCATACCCGGCCTCAAGAAACTGGATAAAATATCAGACAAGGAATTTACCGTACTCGTAAGAGCCGGAATTGCGTTTATCAAGGAAGACTTCAACATCAAATTCACGGTAGTGGAGGCCACGCGACCGAATCATGCGACACTTAAGGGAAATGGAACCGGAAAGAGTGGTACAGTCGATCTCACGGCAATAATGGACCTGAGCGAAAGCGGTGGAAAGAGTACAATGAAATGGAGTGCATCTGCTGTTGTTGGAGGAAAGATAGGCTCCATGGGGCAGCGCCTGATAACAGGCCAGGCTGAAAAAATAATTAATCAGATGTTTGCAGGCATAAAGGAACAGCTGTCAGGAAAGTGAGCATTGCAGGATTCTCATGGCTTGAAGGCCATCAGTATCCTATTATCTAGATATTGCCAGCAAAGATCGACATTTTCGAAACCTGCCGATTTTAGCAGCTTCATGTGCAGTTCAAGCGGAACCTGTTTACCATGGTGGCTCGCGGTTCCGTAACGCCGGGTTCGCTCCTCGTAAAGCTCAGAGTATTTCGGATCGCTGGAAATGGCTGACCACCATGCTCCCCAGTTCAATGCGCCAAGCTTCCTCTTCTTCTGGGATTCCATCCCGTGTCTTATTCGATCAAATAGATCCCGGACACCGCTCTGTTCACTCTTCGGATGCATATGATCTCCATTTACGAAAATTCCTCCCTGTACCAGCAGACTGAAGATCTGTGAATACACATTCCTGAGACTCTCCAGTGGGAGCCAGTGTAGGGCAGTTGTGCTCAGTACTGCGTTGTATCTGCTGTGAGGCAACTTTCTGGGCCAACCTGCATCATTGAGGTCTGCCTCGACGAACCTGATCTTCTTCGTTTTGACTCCAACGGCCGATCGTGCAATGTGAAGGAGCAGTGGATCGTAATCCACTGCGTCAACGGTCCAGTCCACTGATCTATCTATAATTCTGTTGCATAGAGATCCCGGGCCGCAGCCCAGATCTAGAACGTAGACTTCCGGAAGCTGTGTTTCAGCAACGAGGTCAAGCATTAGCTCAAATCTCTCTTCTCTCCGCTCAACAAGCATGTTCTGCTGTCTTTCCCATTGATCCAGCCAGTAATCCTCGTCCATCTCCTGCATGCGATTATGTGCATGGTCTGCTATGAGATGTAATTTTTCATTGTATGAATAGAACTCGTCCAAAAGGAGAATGATGGTTCAGTAATGTGATGCCTTCCTCCCGGGAATATGTGAATCATTAGCCGATTTCCTCCGGTTTTTTTCCTGAAATCAAGAATCTAACCGTAACAGCCATGAGAAAAGCAGCAGTAATCTGTACTAGGGACAGGGCCACCCACATCATAGTGTATGAACCCGTCGAGTCGCGTATGAATCCCTCTGCAGGAGCGCCTATAATGGTACCGAGAGCGAGGATTACCATGCTCACGCCGCTGTACAGGCCAACCTTGTTGCTCGGGGCGAATTCCGATGTAGCGTTCACATAGGTGCTATTCCATCCGAGTGCGTTCATCCCCAGAAGCATGGAGAAAAGAGAAACAAGATAAATGTCTGCGGGGACAAGAGTGGAGAGAAGAAATATAGAACCAGATATGCACATGATCAGTGAAAGCTGGTATAATCTGGACCCCTTGAAGAGAGCATTGCCTATTCGGGACCAGAATATCCTGCCGATAATCGCCCCAACAAGGAGGAAGAGCAGAGAGATTTCCGCATACTGAGTTGAGAAACCTCTGCTCTCGTAATATACCACGTAGAAAGTGAGCCCAACCTGTTGTCCCATTGACAGAACAGTTCCAAATATGCTAAGTACAAGAAGACTTCTGTCCTTTGCAGCAGAGAGCATTTCGGAGAAGTAAGAACGAAGGCTTACCGCCATTCTATGTACATGCCCCCCTCTCGTCAGAAGGACGACCAGGACGGCGGCGATGGCGAGCAGGGTGAATGCCCAGTTAAGCCCGAACATTCTCGCAACAAACGGGAGCAGAGCGACAGATACTATTGAACCGACGGGAACACCTGCCTGCTTTATTCCCATCGGTCCCGCATGCTTTGGGTAATAACTTTCCATGATGATCGAATTAGTAGCGGGCGTAATGGATCCATAACCGAAACCGATGCTGAAGAAGCCTATCAGAAGGATGGGGAAATTCGGGGCAAACGCACAGATGAACGCACCGAGGGCAAGAAGCAAGAACGACATCCTCATCGAGAATTTATTTCCGAACCTGTCGACGACGATGCCAGAAATAGAATATACAACAAGCGAGCCGATGAATACCGAACTAGTAATGAGGCCAAGTTGCTCTGAGGTCAAAGAATAGTGCACCGACAAGAAAGTGGAGAGTGGCGAGAAGCTCGAATCAATAAGGTTTCCCAGCATAGTGTAGAGAAGGGCCTGCATAACTGCACTTCCCACCAAAGAACCTGAGTTTCTCATCTCCGCTATCCTGAAGGAAATACGCAATTGCTTAAAGAAAATGAGCCTTATCGACGACTGAAATTCACTGGAAATAGCGAGTGAAAAGGGTCATTCTATACCGGGTCACCAAAGCTTTATTTAAAAACTACCAATCTTAGTTTATGGATATTAACCCTGAGCTCATGGCCCGTACCACTGAAATGCTGAAGATGTTAGGTCTTTCATCTTACGAGGCTCAAGGGTTCGCTGCTCTTGTTTACCATGGGGTTGCGAATGCTGATACTGTTGCAGACACAGCAAAAATACCCAGGACATCGGCTTACAAGGTTATGGAATCTCTTGTTCAGAAAGGTCTTGCACGCGAAACCGAGGGTAGGCCCAGGATGTTCAAACCCGAAGATACGAACAAGATTCGTGGTGATCTCGACAGGAGGATAAACGATCTCTTCATTGATCTGAAACAGCTGCAGGACATACTCCCCTCGAAGGGTGAACCTCAGCTTGTCTACACAATATACGGTAATACCCAGGTCATGGAGAAGCTGAGAGAAATGTTCAATCTCACTGAGACGGAGATATACGTATGCACCCCAAGAGTCAGGGAGATCCGTACGGAACTGAAGAAGAACATCGATAATGCAATCAAGAGGGGAATAAGAGTCATTTTTGTAACACCGCCAAACAAGAGGGTCCCTGCGAATGTGGAAGTATTCAGGAAAGAGGGACTCGTTGCAACAGATGTTGTGAGCGACAGAAAGAGGGCAATGCTTGCAGGTCCCGACCTAGAGGCATGCGGTTACACTGATAACCCGGCTCTTGCTCTCCATGTCTACCAGTTTGTCAACATGATGCTAAACTTCGGGAATCCAGACTGATGGATAATCGCAGTTATTAGCAAGAAGTACATTCTCTCTCGATGAAGGTCACCGAAAAGATACTCCTGGGCGGGCACATCTCGACTGCGGGGGGCATATCTAACTCACCCGCAAGAGCCGCCGAATTTGGCTTCCGGACACTCCAGGTATTTTCCAAGAATCAGATGCAGTGGAAGGCTAAGCCGCTACCTGACAAGGAGATAGAAGGATTCAGAACGGAATCGCAGAAATCTGGCCTCAGAAAGATGATGGTTCATGCGTCTTACCTGTTGAACCTGGGTAGTGCAGATCCGGATATGACTACCAAAGTGAAGGATGCACTTGCTATCGAGCTGGATAGAGCTAACAGGCTCGAAATAAGCTATCTTGTACTGCATCCTGGCTCAAGTGTAGGTTCTAACGAGGAATCAGCCATAAAACGAATTTCCGCGATGCTTAACACTGTGCTGCATGCTTCCAGGAAGACGATGATCCTGCTCGAAACTGCAGCAGGACAGGGATCGAATGTAGGCTATACCTTCGAACAGTTGGCCAGGATGATTGATGGGGTTGACTACAAGAACAAGATTGGCGTATGTTTCGATACATGCCATGTTTTCGCTTCAGGATACGACATAAAGTCGCCGGAAGGGTATGCCGAAACAATGAACAGATTCTCTTCTCAGGTCGGATGGAAATATCTTCTCGGGTTCCATCTAAACGATTCCAAAGGTGCACTTGGAAGCAGGATTGACAGGCATGAGCAGATCGGCAAGGGAAAGCTTGGATTGGAAGGAATCTCAAATTTTGTCAACGACCGGCGGTTGACTGAGATTCCGATGGTGCTGGAAACCCCAAAAGGCGAGGAAGGATACGCCGACGACATTGCAAACATAGAGAAAGGGATCCGGTGACCTGATGGAGCTCAAAGGGTTCAGACCTTATCTTTATTCGACTGGAATCACAGATTTCTGGTCTCCTCCCTTTGATACCATAAATTCAGAGCAGGAACGCGACCTGAAGAGACACATGCATAACATCACCCACATCACCCTTCCTGGTGACAGGAGCATGCAGGAAGTCAGGTCAACATTCGAGAAATGGTCGAAAGAAGGCGTTCTCAGACGAATTGACAGTGACGCACTCGTGATACTCTCTCAAAAGTTTACTCATTCAGGGAAGGTTCTAGCGAGAACAGGGATTGTCGGTATAGTCAAAATTAATCCTGACGATGGCTCGATAAAACCTCATGAGAAGACGTTCGAGGGACCGAGGAAAAACAGGTCCACACTGATGAAAGGCCTTGGTTTGGTGCCCGAGCCGATATTTATTATTGTACAGGAAAGCATTCTACCGCAACTACTGGCAAAGGCAATCACAAGGAGCGAGGAATATGCAGAGTTCGAAGAGCCAGCAGGAGTATCTAACAAAGTCTATCTGCTCAGGGACTCAGATATGCTGAGAGCTATAGAGCTTGAACTGCGAAGCAAGACTGGTATAGTGGCAGATGGCCACCATCGGTTGGCTGCTGCGTCTGAGATAGCAAAGGAGCTTGGTAAGGGATGGGATTACACCATGGCCTACATTGCATCAGGAGATGACCCTGGGCTTCTTATAGCCGGCATACACAGAATAGTTCAGAGCAATGAGGACATCAAAGCTTTCTTCCGAAGACTCGAAGGCTACTTCACACCAGTAAAGATAGAAAAATGGTCTGGATCTGGGGAATTTGCGATAATGACGAATGATGGTATTTTTTCTTTGCTACCAAAGAACTCTCTTCCTGATTTCTACGTTCGAATGAGACGCTCGGATCCTGGAAAATTCGTTGCTGAATTCATAATGCAACAGCTTGCGGGACTTAAAGGGGATAAAATGGAGACAGGCGTAGTCTACTCACATGATATAGACTATATCTCTACGACAATTACAGAGGGGAAGGCAAAATTCGCAATTTTGATGCCTGATTGGGACAAGAAGACATTCATGAACGTTGTGTCCAGGGGAAACACGATAAGCCAAAAATCCACTTACTTTTACCCGAAGCCTCCATCTGGAATCGCTTTGTATGAGCCATAGCAATATCTGAAATAGAATGAGGAGGGGGCTGTATATAGCAGATAATCAGCATAACGGCTCTGAACAACATATTTTTACTGTGAATCTGCATCCGGAGCATTAGGTCAGAGGAACACTAGCGCCACTGTAGCTCAGATGGAAGAGCAGCTGATTCGTAATCAGCAGGTCGGGGGATCGAAACCCTCCAGTGGCTTATAAACAGAATAGAGAATATGTCGTGTACCATGAGTTTTCTGAGTCTTCAATTGACTTCTAATAATCTTAGTCTCGCGAATTCATTATGACCACACTTATTAATTGAATAAATTATGTGGACATTATGACTACATTTATATTATAATTTGATATTGTAGTCATACTGTGACATTCATCGAAAAGCAGCGCCACGGAAATCACGAATACTACTACCTCGTTAAGAATGTCAGGATCGGCCCTGAAGGAGTTAAGAAATACAGAATATCTCTCGGAAGGACAATTCCAGAAGATAAAGTACTCAGAAACTACATGCTTACTCTTGAAAAAAGGGCACTATCAGAAAGATTTGAAACTAAATGGCTTCCAACTTCC
>JBJKSG010000029.1:0-95342 GCA_046704325.1 Thermoplasmataceae archaeon | reverse complement strand
ATGTCAATGGAAGATAATCAGCATTGGTTGCATTGAGGTAGTATGGTACGGTACCAATGCCATTAGAGCTGGGACCGGTATAGTTACTCCAGTAATTACCGCCTGTCGGGAGGGAAAGGTTCCAGGTCAAATTTGGACTATATTCGATAAAAGTGTGCACACTGGAACCGTTGATAAAATTATTGTGATAGAATGTCACATAGGAGGAGAAAATGAGATACATGGTATAATTATACGCGGTAATGAAGGTATTATCAGTGATTATGTTCACGGATGGGGTAAGTGAACTATCATACAGGTAGAGTGTGTAGTTGGAGTTCGCAAATGTATTTCCTGACATATTAAAATCCACTGAATGGTAGAGCTCAATACCAAAGTAAGAGTTATTTACTGTATTCCCGGTGATTTGCTCATGTAAATTATACCCCGTTCCGATTCCTAAGTGACCACCAGTTATACTATTGTCAAAAATAGATGTGTAGTCTGAGTCACATTCGACAATTCCGTAGCCTATAGTTGCGTTGTTTAATTTGTTCATCTGGACTGTATTATTGTATACCATTAGGTTACAGGTATAATAAGCGACTACCAGAGCACAGTTCTGAAGAATAGAGCTTTCAATTGCGTTGCCAGAAATGATAGAGTCCGAAATGTAGCCGACAGATACAGCATACTCTACGCTCTGGTTGCCAGTTTGAGAAATAATATTCTTGGATACATTGATACAGCATAGATTCAGTGGATTGCCATTCGATCTTATCTCCACAGATCCACTGTTGTTTGTGAAACTGTTCCCAATAACCGATATTACACTTCCATAGTATGCACTGATAAGAAGGCCACTGAATAAGTCGCTGAATGTATTGTTTGTGATCGCAACATTATAGATGCATGTGCGGGTTGGGCAAGTGGGGTTTGCCACGATATTGATTCCCTGGGTGTCACTATAAGAGGTACTCGTCGAGATTGTATTATCAAACACGGATCCATCATAAAACGTGCAGTAAGTGGATTGTATCGCAGCTGAGGCATTCCCCGTCACTGTAAACGTGTTGTTTTCAATTGAAAAGCCCAAATTGCTGGTGCTGTGGGTTGCCACTGCTGTGGATAAATTCCCTACCACTGAGAAAGTACTGTTTTCGATTAAAAGATGGGAATCTGTGCCGCCGTTTAATGATAAACCGACCGAATTGTTCCCGTTCGCAGTAATGGTATTATTTACCATGGTGGTGAAACCTAGGGTGCTGGAACTGGTCATATAGATCGCTGCGGAAGAGTTCCCGGTAGATGATATCACATTGTTCATGAATGTAATGAGACAAGTTGCAAATGAAGTGACGTTGATCGCGAAAGTCGAGTTCCCGGTAGATGATATCACATTGTTCATGAATGAGCTGTCCCTCACATCACAAACGTTGAAGAAAATACCTTTTTTTGCCACGATCTGGGTGTCGGTTACGTTTACGGATTGGACACAACAAGCGGTGTTTGAGATTGCGAGACCGGAGGGCGTTTGGATAGTGTCCGCATAAATCGCTATTTCTCCAACGCTGCCGCCATTCATTAAAATACCATTGAAGCCGGCGCTAGCTAATTCATCGTAAGAAACATTGACGTTGTTTGAACAATGTATGTTCAAAACGTAACCAGAATTGGTGGTGTTGAGCATTCTTGAGTGTGAGAACTTAACAATATTGGAATTATAGAACTTGATGCAGCCTGCCGTGTTTGCAAATTGATCATAGGAGAGGTTGATGTGGTTCGAAGAGCATATAACCATAGGAATTCCATTCCAATTTGTGACTACGTCATTCTCAGAAGTAAAATTTGACCCTGCATACATGTAAAAGGCATTCCCTCCGCCGCCAGACAGGTTATTTTGAGTCGAGAACCCATTCGAGCTGGCATAGAGGTCTATGCCGCATGAGCTTGCTCTTATGATATTGTATTCTATAGCGAAGTTGGTTACATAATACAAGATGATACCAGTATCGGTACCTCCTGTTAGACTCACTGTGTTGTTGAATATGTTCACATGAGTGGATTGGCATAATTTTGCAAATCGGACTGTGGTTAGGTTTGAATTCATTTTATTCTTGCTAAGGGTAACGGCATTTGAATATGCGGCGTAGACCCCATATGAAGTCGCAGACAGGATGCTATTCTCAACTGTCACATTATTGGAATGTTGAATGCAAACCGCTATTCCAGGGTTGTTCGTCAAAAGATTGGTAACCGTTACGCCCCCTGCGTTAAGGATCAATACAGCAAAAGATGAATTCGTGTTTATTAGAAGGTTATTCCCATCAAACACGCTGTTATTCTTCTGTTCCTTGACTGTTCCGTTAAGGTAATCTTCCAAAACATAGCTGTTTCCGCTCAAGTGTAAAACGCCTGATGCATTCACGTTCGATACAGAATACAGGGTGGAACCCGCAAGTACTGAACCGTTCTGATTTATGACCAGGTTTCCTGTGAAATTTCCAACGGTGCCTGATGGCATGTAGTAAAATTCTCTGGATACTGATTGGACCGGGCCAATCGCAAAAGAGAAGACAGAGAAGGCCACAACCAGCAAAACAGCAATTGTCTTGATTCTCATTCTGATACGGGATGCAGTAGGTTGTATATAAGAATGCTTTACCTAAGATATTTGCGAGAGTGAAAAATATAGGCCAAAACCATGAGGCAAGGTTTTCGTAACTTGTCTTTTATGGTTGACCTTAAGTCTCTTTAACTCAGACCTTTCGGATCCAGGGCTCTAGCTCTCCTGATGTCGTCCTGTCCTTCAACTCTGTTCCCATTAGATTCCAGTAAATTTCCTCGATTATACAAGTAGGTTGCGTTGCCCGGGTTTATTTCGATCAGTGCGGAGTAGATTTGGATGGCAGCTCCAAAATCTCCAGAGCCCTCCATGTATTCGGCGCAAATCTGCAACCAGCCCTGGTCATGGGGCCTGAGAGTCAGTATCTTCTCTATATCGGCCCTTGATTCTTTTGTCATATCCATAACTTCAAAAACCCTCGCTCTGTCATAGTATGCCTCCGGTATACATGGGATCAGATCTACTATCCTGTTGTATTCCGTGAGCGCGTCGGAATACCTCCTCAAATCAAGGAGAAGTTCTGCTCTCCCCTGCCTGTATTGTGGATTTTCTGGGTTTAGCCGAATGGCGTCCTGAAGTGCCAAAAGTGCACCATCGGGGTTCTCATGTTCTCTTAAGAACGTTGCTTTCTTCCAGTAGAGTTCTGGGTTATAACCATCTATTTGAATTGCGGCGTTGAACTCTTCCAGTGCCTCGTTTAGCTGGTTAACATCAATAAGAAGTTCAATCAACGAGATTCTAAAGTCTATATTCTTCGGTCTGAGATCTATCATCCTCCTCAATCTTTCAATAGCATCTTCCTTTCTGTCCAGCTTCAGAAGCATCTGGAGAGCCGAGTTGTGAAAACTTACGTTCGTTGGTGAAATTGCAATTGCATGGATAAATTCCCCTAGCGCTTTTTCCAGGTCTCCCTCTGCCACCGCGACGTGCCCCTTCCTGTTGTGAAACATCGCATCTCTCTCCTCGTTGGTTTCAGACATTGCAACACCGATCACTTAACAATATAACCTTATTATCTATTCCTCGACGTGAAGGTGGGTGTTGTTGGGTTCCAGGGAGACGTTGCCGAGCACATAGAGATGCTCTATCGTCTGAAAGAGGAAAGGAAGAGAGAAATCGAACCTGTCCTGGTTAAAAGCCGAAGAATTCTATCTGAGGTTTCAGCCCTAATAATACCTGGTGGAGAGAGTACAACCATATACCGCCTGATAAAGGAATACGAGATCTATTGGGATATCATAAAGAGGGCTAAGAACGGGATGCCCGTGATGGGTACATGCGC
The DNA here is from genome assembly GCA_046704325.1 of Thermoplasmataceae archaeon. Classification (GTDB taxonomy): domain Archaea; phylum Thermoplasmatota; class Thermoplasmata; order Thermoplasmatales; family Thermoplasmataceae; genus UBA582. The sequence continues at coordinate 91,455 of JBJKSG010000029.1, read as the reverse complement.
GGGCCTTATACTGGTATCAAAAAATGCAAAGGATGAACGGGTGCGTGGTATGGACCTCATTGACCTCACTGTCAGGAGGAATGCCTATGGAAGACAGGCCAATTCCTTCTATGAAAGCATAAAAATAGGTGGGCTTGGCACGATCATTGCAATTTTCATAAGAGCACCTGTTATCGAGGCGGTAGGGGATGTAGAAGTTATGGCTACCTATGATAATCAACCCGTTATGGTAAGAAACCAGTATGTGCTTGGAATGACCTTTCATCCTGAGCTATCGGGTGACACCAGAATTCATGATTATTTCATCAGCATGACGCAGAGGGAGGGGTACACTTCCGGTGGAAAAAGGAAATGGTATGCCGGTGAGATTTCGTGAAAACAAGCATCTTTGACTGGCATGTCAAAAATGGCGGTCACATGGTCGATTTTCATGGTTGGGATCTTCCCCTCTACTATACTGGAATAATGGCAGAGCACATGTCAGTTAGGAAGAAAGTGGGAATTTTTGATGTGTCACATATGGGTGATATCAAAGTCTCTGGAGAGGGTGCAATTAAGTTATTGGAATCCGTCCTCCCCTCATCCATTGGTTCGATTGAGGTTGGAAGAGCTGCGTATACAGCCTTTCTGAATGAAAGTGGAAACCTGATTGATGATACAATTGTATACCGACTATCGGAGGATAGTTTTTTCTTTGTGCCAAACGCGGCCACTACAGATTTGATTTACTCCTGGGTACGGGACCACAATTCTATCTCTGCAAAAGTCTCCAACGTATCAGATAAGATTTCATGTTTTGCTGTTCAGGGTCCTCTATCCGTAAGTGTGGCTAACGATTTGGGATTCCCTCTTCCAAAGCAGTTTTCTTTCGATCTCCATGAAGATGATTTTCATGGGTATAATCATATCACCGGAGGAGAAAATGTGATATTCTCTGGTACAGGTTATACTGGAGAGACTGGGTTTGAGTTGATAGTTTCAAACGATTCTGCCCTAGAATGGTGGGAACGTTGTTTCAAATCTGTTACAGAGCATGGAGGATCTGCATGTGGTCTTGGGTCCAGAGACACATTAAGAATGGAAAAAGGGATGCTACTTTCAGGAGTGGATTTCAATGTGGATAGAGATCCATATGAATGCTCTATATCGTTTATTATAAACAGGGCTGCAGGCTATATTGGAAGTCAGTCTCTTCAAAAGAGAAAGGAAACAGATACTGAAATTTTCAGAGGAATTATACTTGAGAATAAGCTAATTCCACGGGAGAACTTCTCAATATTCCACGAGGGTGAGAAAATTGGAAAAATCACGAGCGGGTCTTTATCTCCAATACTTGCAAGAGGCATTGGTCTTGGCTTTGTTAACAAGAAATTTTCGCATCCCGGTACTGAGGTAATGGTCGAAATTAGGGGAAAAATGATAAAAGGAAACATATCAAGACCAAAAATGGTTCCATAGGAAATGTACCCCCTCTCCCAGGCTTCAATATGTCGTAACTGGATGCAAGTTAATTAAATACCTTCAAATCCCTACGGGAAGCTGTGCATCAGGCTACCAAGAATGTTCTGGTCTCGGACCCGGTTAATCCTTCTTTACTAGGCACACTCAGGGAGAATGGTCTGAACGTTGATTATGAACCAGGGATAGACGGTTCTGCTCTCGGTGAAACGATTGGAAAATATGAAGCGGTTATTATCAGGAGCAGGACAAAACTAACCAAGAATATCATACAGGCTGCAGAAAATCTGAAGCTTATCATGAGGGCAGGCGTTGGCTTAGACGGGATCGACATTTCTGCAGCGAAGGAGAGGGGGATCGTAATCATGAACGTTCCTGAAGCTGCCACCCAATCAGTTGCCGAACTAACCATTGCTCTCGCAATTGACGCATCAAGAAACATACCTGCGCTCTCCGTATCTCTGAAGAGTGGAGAATTTGTCAAACAAGTTGGGGTAGAGCTCTCTGGAAAGACATTTGGAATGATTGGATTTGGTAGGATAGGTCATAGGGTAGCTGAGATAGCCCGCTCTCTTGGTATGAATATAATTGCTTACGATATATTTCAGGACCACCGGATCGACAGCGTATCTGGCAGATACGTTTCTCTAGAGGAGCTTTGCAGGGAATCAGAATATATCGGCATCTTCGTAAGCATGAATTCCGGGGAACCACCAATCCTCCGAAGGGAGCACTTCGCAATGATGCAGAAGAAGCCGGTTATAGTAAACACCAGCAGAGGAGCTGCAATAGACGGTCCAGAACTGCTAATTGCACTACAGGAAGGAAAGGTGAAATCTTACACTGCAGACGTTCTCTGGAACGAACCTCCTAAAGATGAGTGGGAGCATTCTCTTCTCAAACTTCAAAACGTTATAATAACGCCACACATTGGGGCACAGACGGAAGAGGCACAGGCGAGGATCGCTGAAATGGCTGCAAAAAAGATTGTTCAATTCTTCTCGGCCGGTTCCATATGATACTCACCCCCGGGCCCGTGACCGTTTCTGCAGAGGTAATTGCAGCTTCTAATATTCACCTGCCTCACAGATCTTCTCAGTTTAGACAGATAATGAAGAACCTCACCGGAGCTTTGAGGGAAGTATCTGGATGTCACAACGTTTCAGTCACTACAGGTTCGGGAACGCTGGCGGTTGAGTCGATTATATACAGCCTAATCTCTCCAAGAGAAAACGTACTCTGCGTAACTTACGGTGAATTTGCCGAGAGGGCCATTGCATCAATTAGGAGAAGAGGGAGTGAGGTGAGCGAGATCAAGATGATGAGCGACGAAACAACCGACCCCGACCTGGTAGTGGAGAAAGCCCGAATCTCAGGATGCAGCACAGTTTTTCTGATACATAACGAAACGGGCAACGGCACCGCGCTGAACAACCTCAGGCAGATCGCAGGAAAAGCAAAGGAGGAAGGACTTACAGTTCTTGTGGATTCGGTGTCAGGTTTCGCAGCGATCCCTCTCGACATCGAGAACTGGGGGATCGACGCTGTTGCCACCTGCGGGCATAAAGGAATCGGATCAATTCCAGGCGCATCTATTGTGTTCTTGACCGATGACGCAAGAAAACATTTTGTAGATAAAGATCGGGGACCCCTCTATCTCGACATAGAGAATTCGCTCCGCTTCATGGAAAAGGATGAAACGCCGTATACACCGGCTATTGGCGTCTTTGCCTCCCTCAACACAGCTATGAACGAACTTCTTGAAGAGGGCATAGACGCTAGAATATCGAGAACAAAAAACCTGTCAGATATCGTTATTGAGAAGCTGCAAAGCAGGAATTACACGATCACGGGAAATAGAGATACGCGGTCAAGATCGGTTCTAAACATAATAACTAAAACCAGTGCAGCGACGGTTGTGGAAAAGCTTGCAGAAAGAGGATACCATGTTTCGGGCGGAATGGGCGAATTCCGCGGGAGAAGCATTCGAATTGGACTAATGGGAGCAATCACTTCTGATAACATCCTCGAGTTTCTGGACCACTTCCTATCAATCGATGCATAACAGAAACATGAAGCCTGATGAGATTGGTAGCGAACAACTTTTAGTCTGTCGTGCATAAGGAACGGGGATTGCTGCAATAAATGAAGAGAGATATAGCATTATTCTCTACAAGCAGGTTACTTCGATCGTTTGCACTGCTTGTCCTTTCTGTCTCATCACCCTTCTATCTACTCCAATTCGGTTTGAGCAACCTCCAAACGGGTCTAGTGCTCTTTGCAAGCTACTTCGGTTCAACAGCCGCTATATACTATTATCCAAAGTTGAGGATCAGCTCCAGGGCAACCGTCTCACTATACACAACCGTTTTCGCACTATCGATATTCTCGATTTTGATTTTCCAGGATCTTCCCGTATTCATAGCGGCACTGATCCTGGGCGGAATCTCGTTATCCGGGAAGGATATGACACCCAACCAGCCGCTAGAGCAGTATTCTATAGGAAGCATAACCGAAGATCAAAAGGAGAAAAACGGCGCTTTCTCTTTCTACAACTTCATGGCGTATGGTGGCGACATGATTGGTGCCATGTTTCTATATCTGCTAGGCGGAAGGTCATTCACCCTTATCTTCATAGTGTCCGGGGTATTTGTTACCCTCTCGCTAATTCCATATGCGTTCGCCAAATTTGCAGAACCAGGAGAGCAGGCAAAACAGAAAAAACTTCAAGGAGAAACAAGAAGAACTGCCCGGGATCTTGCCGGCCTATTTGCAGTAGATTCCTTTGCAGGCGGGTTGATCACTTCCTCAGTAATGTCCCTCTGGTTCAACATAGAATATGGAACGAGCCTCCAGGAAAACGGTCTGATTTTCTTCATTGTTACTGCGATCACTGCCGTCTCTATCCTATATTCAGGACCCGTCTCTACCAGACTTGGATTGGTCAGATCAATGGTCTATACGCACATAATCAGCAACTTTTTCCTGATACTTATGCCGGTTATACATTCCCTGCTCTACAGTGAGGTGCTCCTCTATATCAGACAGGCTACCAGCCAGATGGACGTAGCACCGAGAGACAGTCTGATAAACACAATCATAGACAAGGAAAGCAGGGTGAAGACTAATTCCCTATTCCTGACATCGAGAAACGTTGCACAGGTACCGTCTCCAGCGGTTGGCGGTTTTCTGATAGATCTCTTTCCCGCATCACTTCTCTATGCTGCAGGCGCTATAAAAGCAACTTACGATATCTCCCTGTACTACAGGTTCAGGCATTATCATGTTTAGATGCACTCGTTTATGTCATGGGCTAAAATTATATCGCCACAATCCTGATCCTCGTGTGAATGGCAGGGACTAAAATCTCACCGGGTCAGTTGAAACTGCTTGAGAAGTTGACCGCGCAGAATAAAGGCGTATTGACCGAAGTCAATAGCTTTCTTAAGAAGAGCTTCAAGCACGAAATTTCGGACCTGAGCATGACGGAGGCATCAAGGCTGATAGAGAAAATCAAGAGCGAGAGAAAGGTGGAAGATATACCTCCTCCAGTAACTTCAAAGCAACTCTCACTGATCAAAAGACTACAGGACAGCGAGGAGAGAATCTCTTCAACAGCCAGATACTTGAGCAAAGTGAAGAAGAGCTCTGCAGAAGAACTCACTGTCAGGGAAGCTTCATCGCTTTTAGATGAACTGCTCAAACTGAAATCAGGTGCGCCTGAGGAAAGGGGAAGAACCCCCTTGACGGAGAAGCAGCTCCATCTACTTGAGCGGCTGTACAAGCAGGCTGACACCTCCAGCTCAATAGATGAATTTCTAAAGAAATTCAGGAAAAAAAGCCTTGAGGAACTTACCAGAAGCGAAGCTGGAATTATTCTCGACCGGATCCTGGAAGCCCGGCGCTGATCCCGGATACCACCTAACGATCAGATAAATAACAATATCTCTATACGGTTCCGGTGGTTTAAATCAGACTACTGGTCAACTGTGCTCTCCCATTCGCAAATTCTCCGCTCCATCTTGGTCATATCGCGGGCTGCTATCTTGGAGCAGACATATTTGTCAGGTTCAACCGTCTGAAGGGAAACGAGGTGATGTTCCTCTGTGGCAGCGATGAGTATGGTACAGCGATAACGATACAGGCTGATAGAGAACACACAACACCATTGACAATAGTTGACAAGTATCACACAGAGCATGAGAAGACTTTCAGATCTTTGCAGATTGATTTCGATATTTTCTCGCGCACGACCAATAGGAACCACTCGGAAGACGTAGCTGAATTCTTTTTAGATCTGCTGGAAAAAGGCTTTCTCGAGAAGAGAAAAATGATTTCACCATTCTGCCTCACCTGCAACCGGTTCATGCCTGATCGATATATCGCGGGAACATGCCCTAACTGCGGTTCTCCTTACGCTACAGGCGATCAATGCGACGAATGCGGAAAGATTCTAGACCCGCAGGAACTCATAGATCCTAGATGCATTATTTCGGGCGATACACCGGAATTTAGAGAAACTGAGCACCTGTTTTTCCTTCTCGACAGGTTCTCATCCGATCTAGAAAAATGGCTGAATACAAAGGATTTCTGGAAACCACACGTGCTGCAATTCTCAAAAGGGCTGATAACCACCGGACTCAAGGCAAGACCGATCACAAGGGATATTGATTGGGGTGTGCCAGTACCAATTCCAGGGTATGAAAACAAGCGACTCTACGTCTGGTTCGAAAACCTGATTGGATACGTATCCGCTGCAAGGGAAGTGTCCGCTGCCCGCAAAGATCCCGATCTGTGGAAGAAATTCTGGCTAGATAGCGATACTCGGACATACTATTTCATGGGCAAGGACAACATCACTTTCCACACAATCATCTGGCCCTCGATGCTGATTGGGAGAGGTGGCTGGAATCTCCCGTATGATGTTCCGGCGAACGAATACCTGAGGTTTGACGGCGAAAGGGCTTCCAAGAGCAGAGGAATTGGTTTCACGGTGGATAGCGTCCTCAAGCATGTTGATAGCAATTATCTGCGCTTCTACCTTGCATCAATCCTTCCCGAAAATGGAGACTCCAACTTCAGCGTCGAGGAGATGCAGGAAAAGGTGAATTCAGAGCTGATATCAAAATACGGTAACCTCTTGCACAGAGTTATAAGCTTCATCACTTCACACAACATTGAACTCGGCTCGAAGCAGCGAGAGTCTTCTGATCTCGAGTTACTGCTTAGTTATTCCCAACGCTTCGTTGATTTCTCCAGGTACCTTGACAACACGGAGATAAAGAAAGCACTTCACCTGTGGGTAGAGTTGGTACAGGAGGCAAACGCCTATCTCAACAGATCTGAGCCATGGAAGCTCGTGAAAACAGACAGGGAAAAGTGTGCGGGGAAACTGTATACCGCGATGCGCCTTCTTCAGTACCTGACGGTAATGATCTATCCCTACATTCCCGAAGCAGCTGAGAAATGCCTGAAAATTATGGGATATGATGGAAGCATGCAAAATGCATACAGAAAGCTGAATGAAGAGAGCAACTTCAAGCCGGAAGTTGCAGAGGTACCATTCAGGAAGCTCGAGATATCCGATATCAATCCGAACCCCCTCAACCTTGTTGTTGGAAGGATACTCAGTGTTGAAAACCACCCCGACGCAGACAGACTCTATGTGATGAAGGTTTCTCTAGGGGATCATGAGATCCAGCTCGTCGCTGGATTAAGGAAGCACTATCGTGCCGATCAGCTGGAGAACCGACTCATTATTGTCGTGGCGAACCTTAAAAGAGGCAGATTCAGAGGGCTCGACTCCGAAGGGATGCTTCTCGCCGCTGATGATGGCACAAGCACGCATTTCTTAACAGTTGATTCTAACACTTCCCCCGGATCTTCCGTCAGCATTGGACCCTATGCTTATAATGGAACCAGAATGGTCACTATTGAGGATCTGCAGAAATACAACCTTCAAGTCTCAAAAGACGGAGGCATTGTTGCAACAATAAACGGTAAGGATGAGCGACTGCTTGTTACTGGAAATCCTGTTAAACCAGAGACAGAAGCTCCGCCAGGCTCAAGGGTTAGATAAACCCGAAATATTCCTTGATGCCCCCGACCCCTATTACAGGAAATACACGTAGCTTTTATCCAGAGCAAAATATTAATAGGGTTTTTTATTACCCTACTGCTTTGTTGATGTATATGTCCTTGACTAAATTTGAAAGAGCCAGGATCATAGGGGCAAGGGCACTGCAGATTTCTATGGGCGCACCTGTAATACTTGATGTCCCAAAGGGAATGATAGATCCTGTCGATATTGCGATGCTCGAAAATGAGAACAATCTAATTCCAATAACAATCAAAAGATAAAAGAGAATGCTTTTTATCTTTTCTGCCAATTTTGAATTGTGGAAAAGCCGGAATTTGTTGACCTCTTGAGTCAGATGTCTTTGTACCGGGAATACGGATCGAGACTGCGGCTTTCGCTAATCAGGACCCTGGAGAACTTTTTTCCCAAGAAGATCAGCGATGAAATGTTTCTTGATCTCAGATCTTTGCCATTCAGAGACAACTACAGATTTGTATTATCCTCTTTTGGCAACTCCGATTATAAAAAGTTCAGATCAGCATTCAAGGGGGACATACAATTTCTCTCTTTCGGATACAATGAACTTGATGCAATAGTTGCGACAGCGAATTCAGAGAACTTCTATCTGAAACAGTTCAGATCCTCAGGCGGTGGCTCTATCACGCTAAAAGCAACTGCTGATATTACGGGTCAGAACTATCTTCTGAATGAAATGAAAAACGGTATAATCAACGAAATCTACCCTGTTGAATACCACTTCTCGAACGGTAAGGAGACATTTGAACTCGACCGAAATTTCAATATCATACTCCATGACCCCGCTCATGTTCCGGCGGGACTTATCTATGAGTTGACGGATAAAATTCTCTCTGAATCCTCCTCCTTACATGAAAGGCTTATGCAGCAGATCTATCTACGCCCGACCGAGAAGTTTGGTTTGCCAGCTCTCACTCCAATTGTATTCAGAATACGCCCGCACATAGGAGATGAAAATGCGTTTAGAGCAATAACGAAAGGCTTCCTGTCAGGTAGCCCGGAAGACACCCTTTCCGGTAGATCTATCTACATCTTTGAAAACTCATACAGTTCACCAATCTGCAGGATCACGCTGAGAATGGACCTGATTTCCCTCATCGCGTTGCCAGGGTGCTCTCTTGACTCAATCCTCATGGTTGTTGGTAATATCTCAAGTATAGCGAAGGTGGTCGAAAACGGCAGCTAATGTCTCCTCAATATACAAGGAATACACAATCGACAGAGAGATTCACAGGTTGCAATCCATGGCCGCGAGCACAGTTCAATGGATCAATGCGTCTCTCCCGTACAACACAATTTCGATTGAAAATCCGAGGGCCGGGGGCTTTGCTCTCGTTGCGGAAAGAGAATTGAATGATGGGGATAGCAGAAACATCCTCCTCATAGACGTTTTACCCCCCTCTACCTACGCACCCATGGAGCAGTCTCTCTCATTCCACGCTTCGAAGACATTTTCTGAACCGGAGAACAAACACACAGTAGACAGGGTGATATTCTCATTATCAAGAGATAAGAATCAGATCAAAAAAGTCCTTGATAATTCACTTCACAATTCTGTAATCTGGGAACTTGACGAAGTATCCGGATCAGTCAAGGTAGGATTTGGGAACCACTTCGACAAGCAACTACAGACACTAATGTCTAGCGGTATCAATGGCATTTACGACAACTTTCCGAACCCGTATTACCCGGAGATGAATCCTCTACTGAAACTCTCTTTTCTCACACTTAACTTCAACAGAAGGGGGCTTCACAAAAGGTCTGAAATAATAGATGATGCCACCCGGCTGGCACATTCCTTCAGCATTTATAGAGATATACAGGCAATTAACTCGGACTTCTCAAACCTGCTCGCCGCCACCGTTAAAATTGGACTGGCGACTGGAACAAACAGGATTAGTTTTCCATGGTCCAGAGCAAGGATCGAGAGATCTTTCCTCAGGAGGTATTACAGGCATCTGGAGCGCTCCTCACGATCTAGCCTTTACGATTTTTCATCTCTCTTATGAGGGCAACCCATACTCGAGTTATTCTCCTTCTGAGAGCTTAGGCCCAAGGGCTTCTGTAAGCGTATTCCTGTAGCGATCATAAGTATCCTGCTGCAGTTTGCCTGCATGATGGTAATTATCGTGTACAAGATGGAACTTGAGCGTTTCTTCACCAGTTTTGATAATAAGATGCGGCAACTTGAAATCCGTCCCCTGCTTGAACTCTGCACTCTCTATCTGATCGTAATCAAAGGAACGGACACGATTCGGGTTGTTTGAAATGTAGTTATCCAGGTTAGCCTCAATGTCTGCTCCCTTTGCGGTGTTGCTGGCCAGGAAATCCATCACGCTCCGCTGAAGGGTGTTATGATAGTGATATAAACCGACAACAGGTACAAATTCACTCTCAATTAGAGCTGAGCCCGTGTTGTTTGCCTTCATCTCGCCCATAAAAGCCCTCCTAGTCTCCGTTGGGTTTGATATCTCGCAGGCGTAGAGGTATTCGGTTGTAAAAACCAGATGAAAATAGCTTCTGTGTGATGAAGCATTATCTATGTAACCGATTATTTTCTGCATAGCGAAGAGAGCGAACCACCACAAAAAAACATTTTCCCACGAAGTTGTGATAGCTTGCAACACAGGTTTCAATGTAAACATTATCAGCGAATTTTCCGAACTATTGCCAAACCAGCACAGTGCAAAAATATACCAAGAGGTTACATTCCTCCAAGATGTGTGAGAGACAATGAAAAGAGGGTCGCATCAGCCACTCAATAGGCCCGGTCAGGGCGTCGGCTTTGCGTTAGGCGGTTTTATAGCAATGATATCTACTACCGCCGCACAGGCTTATTATCCGTTTTTTACAACTAGGAGTTACGCGATCAGTTATCTTGGAGGCACCGGTGTTCCTACACAGTTGTTCTGGGATTCCTCAATAATAGCCGCTGGCATACTCTGGATACTTGGAACTTATCTTTTACCCGGGAAAAGAAATGCTGTCATCTCCGCCGTGATGTATCTCGCAGGGTTTGGATTTCTACTGGTCGGTGTCTCCCCATGGAATTATCTTCCCACAACGCACTACCTAGGTGCAAATATGGTTTTCATCTTAGGATCGATCAGCTGCATATTGTCGTCAAGAATCGTGAAGGGCACATTTGCTCTGATATCGATACTGGCTGGAGCATTCTCGATATTCTGGTACCTTTCAGGGTATATCGGGGCGGGGTCCCTCTTGGGTGGTGGAGGCGTTTAGAGGATGATTTATTACCCGATCATACTGTGGGAGATCTGTTTCGGCGGATATCTTATGAGTCTCAGGAACCTTCGGATAGAAGGCAAAGGTACCGCAGACGCATGAATTCATAATCTGCCTAATGAGAGGCATCCTTTCCGCTCCAACCGCCGTATTTCTCCAGATATTCACCAATCCTCTCAGTCCAGACTGGCAGGGCCTCTCCATTTAGTTGGGCTGCTAGCCTGTCAAGGAAGATATGCATTCCAGCAACGAATCCTTTTGCTGTATTGCTAGTAAGTTTCTTGTGTGAAAGTCTGAGGATCGTTCCTCTGTCAGCTTCAGACAACTCCCACCTGATTATCGCCTTCTCCCCTCCAGGGAGTTCCGCAGTGGGGCCTACATTCCATTCATGCTCGAAGAGATTCGGCGGGTCCCATGCAGTGACTATACCTGTAACGTGGAATCTGGATGGACCGGTGATAAAATCCACCTTGCCTCCCAGCTTCGGCTCTAGGCTTCCTGAGGTCATAAACCAGCGAGAGAGTGCCCTCAGGTCAGTTAATGCATTCCAGACTGTCTCTATTTCATGAGGGAGATACCTTTCAAACATAACTGTTGCATAATCTCCCTCAAATACCACCTTTCCCTTTTCTGTCAGAGTCTTATTTTCCATCTTTTTTACTCCTTTCTTTAGAAGTTGAACCAGGCCCGTCGAGGAAATCTTTGAGTGAATCGAGCTTACTGTTCCAGAAGTCCCTGTAACTGGATATCCACTCATCAAGCTCATCGAACCCATCTCTTTTCAACGAATAGAGTCGCTTCTGAGCACTTATCTCAACTTCAACGACTCCCGATTCCCTGAGCACTCTAAGGTGCTTGGAAACTCCAGGTTGCGACATTTCTGGGAATTCATTCACAATCTCCCCCGCACTTCGCGGCCCCGATCGGAGAAGGTCGAGCATGGATCTTCTTGTCGGGTCCGATATTGCCAAGAAGACTCTTCCAGTGGTCATCGCATAATCCTCCGAAATGCTTCGAAATTTACTGTAATATTGGTTAACTGCTGTCTATACAGAGAACTTTTGAATAAATGCACTTGAAATCAGAAGATTATACTCCTCAGTTATATAACTATTTAGTTATGTATTGAGAGAACACACACAATGATCGTTAACTTCCATCCCAAAGAACGCTCTCGCCGATCTTTCCTCGATCGCTGGAATCATTGAAAGAGATATTCATTTTTTTCGTCAGAAGTTGCGACTAAAGCTTTTTATGCAGGGCGGATAATGCCTTTTGCATGGAAGATGCAGTTAAGTCTGTAATGGACAGGATCTCATCAGAAAAAGTATCATTCCTGCAGATGCAGTTCACCGATATACTTGGCTTTGTAAAGACGTTGACGGTGCCCAAGAATAGATTCGAAGGCGCCCTAACCGAAGGTGTGGTCTTTGATGGGAGCTCCGTAGCTGGATATGCACAAATTGAGGAATCTGACATGCGAGCAGTCCCGGACCTTAGCACGTTTACGATCCTTCCGGAAGAGAACAATTCCTACAGGGTGGGTAGATTCATATGTGATGTCCATACACCCGCAGGAGACAGGTTCCCCGGTGATCCTAGGTACATACTGCAATCCCTGCTTTCTAAGCTGCATAAGGAAAAGAAGGACTTTTTCGTGGGACCCGAATTTGAATTCTTCCTGTTCAAATATGATGAACATGGAAATCCAACCAACGAGCCGGTTGACTTTGGAGGGTATTTTGACAACACACCACTCGACAAAGCCAGCCTGATAAGGATGGAAATTCTCAACGAACTCCACAAACTTGGATATCAGCCGGAAGCAGCCCACCATGAAGTCGCATTCGGACAGCATGAAATCGATCTAAGATACGCATCCGCGCTTGTGATGGCAGACCGGGTAGCTATGCTGAAGAGCATCATAAAGAACATAGCCCAAAGATATGGTTATTATGCAACATTCATGCCTAAGCCCATAAATGGAGTCAACGGTTCCGGTATGCATGTTCACCAGAGCATTATGTCGTCAGACGAGGAAACGAACTATTTCTACGAAGAAAAATCAAAGCATGGTTTGAGTGACCTTGCTATGCACTACCTTGCAGGTGTACTTTCCCATGTTAGCGAGGCCTCGGCAGTGCTTGCATCATGGGTAAACTCCTATAAGCGTCTTATTCCAGGATATGAAGCCCCAGTTTACATATCTTGGGCAAACAAGAACAGGAGCGCTCTTATTCGAGTACCTGCGGGAGTGGGGAACAGGAAAAGAATGGAGCTCCGCTGTCCAGACCCTGCAGGGAATCCATACCTCCAATTTGCAGTCATACTGGGCATGGGACTTGATGGAATTTCGCGTAAACTTGAACCTCCAGAACCAGTTGAGAAGGACATATTTCACATGACTGGTGAAGAGAGGGAAAAACTCGGAATCAGGTCGATGCCCGAGAGCTTAGGTGAGGCACTCCACCATTTCAGGGAGAGTAAACTGATGCGTGAACTGATGGGACCACACATATTCGAAAACTTCGCGGTTGTGAAACAGCGAGAATGGGATGCATTTAGATCTTTTGTCACTAAATGGGAAGTTGAAAGATACCTGCCAAAACTTTGAAAGCGGAAGCACTGCAAAAGTATGAATAGCTTCTTCGACTGCATAAATCATGGCGATCCTAGGGCCTGTCGTTGGCAGGGGCCTCCTTCGATCCCTGAAGATGGTTCTTGCCAGAAGTAGACTCCCTGTTATAGCAGGGCATAAGTTACTTTATAGATGCAACCTCGAATGCAAGATGTGCCCCTTCTGGAGAAGAGAGGATCTATCTCTCCTTTCGATTGAAGAGGAAGTTGCCATGATGGAGAAACTCAGGAGAGCAGGGGTCCTGTTTCTTGGCTTCGAAGGGGGCGAGCCTCTTTTAAGGAAGGATATTGTTGACATTTTAAAGGAATCTTACCGCAGGTTTCACACCTCAATGGTAACAAACGGATGGCTCCTCGAGTCTAAGGCAGAAAGCATTTCACGGTTCCTGAACCACATTTTCGTTTCGATAGATGGAATAGGGGATGTGCACGACCGGTTGCGTGGTATATCCGGTTCCTTCAGGCATGCAGTTCAAGGAATTGAAGCCTCAAGAGAAATAATTCCCACGACGATCAGTGCAACCTTGACGCAGGAAAACCTGAGTCAAGCCAGTGACTTAGTCTCACTCGCCTCAGATCTTGGAGTAACCGTAAACTTTCAGATAGCTTTCGATTACACAACCGCACAGAAAGAGAGCCCATCCAGGTCCAGTCTAAGAGCGACTATCAGGGAACTCCTCATGCGACGCATGAATGGTGAACCGATCATGAACTCGCCTGATTACTTTAGATCCATACTCAACTCATGGTATGGTGGGAGGTTATGGAACTGCAAGCCCTGGTTGACAATCAATATAGACCCCACTGGAAAGATAGTACTCCCATGCTATGTGCTGAATGAGTATAGTGGCAAAACTAGCATCTGGGATGCAGACATACCCGCATTGTGGAAATCATTTCACTGGGCTGACTTCGAGAACTGTAACAGCTGTGCTCTGGCTTGTTATCTGGAACCTTCTCTATTCAGCTGGACCCGTCCGTCAATGGTTAAAAGCAGGGTCATAGACAGCATATCTTCCTATGTTTTCAGTGCCAAAGCTCATACATAAGTGCTGATAAGGGGCCGGCGAAGGTATTAATGTGAATACTGTCATGCCTTCACATGAAAGCAGAAGAAGCTTACTCCTTGAGACTGGCATCGGATCCTTTCGTTTCTAATGGATCTACATATTACACTGTGACCTGGATCGAGGGCAACGAGTATCGATCCTCTATTTACAGATACGATGGGAAGAAAGAGGAAAGAATTACATTTGGGGGCCACGAAAGAAAGGCAAGGTTTTACAACGGCTCCCTTTACTATGTATCCTATACAAAGGAGGAGGAGACCCTTTTCGTTATAGAAGAACTGAGCGAACCGAGGAAGATTTACAGCAACAAATCAATCGGCAAATACCTCTTCGTAGGTAAAGAACTTCTTGCCATAGTTCAGGACAAGGGTGACAGGGAAGAACCATTCGTTGCGTCCAAATTGAAGTACAGATTCGATTCGCAGGGGTTATTCCGCTCCAGGAAGAAACTGAGCATAATCGGTTCAAAACCAAAAGACCTGGTGAAAGGGGACTTCGACGTTACAGATTTTGCAACAAACGGAAAGAGAACGGTCTTCATCGCCACAAAGGAAGATGACGACATCGGGCTTCAGGACGTCTATGAGATTGCCCTGTCTACGGGAAAGTACAGGAAAATCACGACCGGCAAGGGAACTGCATCAAGCGTTGCAGTCGCTACTGATGGAACAGTTGCGTATATAGGGCATCGCGAAGGGAAGAAACCATGGCACCCTGCCCGGCTGATGTTTCCGGAACTTGGAAAATCCGTGGAAATTGCGAACAGTGCAAGCAGCTCTGTAGGTTGTGATCTGTTTGTTCCACCAGCCGAATCGCTACAGTTCGAAAACGGGAACTTCTACCTTGTAGGCCAAAGTGGGGGGACTTCTGCCGTTTACTCCTACGCAAAGAAGGTAACCAAGCTCACACCGGACAAGGTCAGCATTCGCGCTTTTCATGTCAGTGGAGGGAAAGTTGCATATGTTTACACATCGCCTGAAAAACCATCCGTTCTGGTCTTCAACAAAGAGCTTGACCTGAATCCGAAGGCCAGGGGAGTTACTCCAAAGGAAATGAAGGTAAATGGACAGGATGCCTGGCTAATACCTGCCAAAGGAAAGGCGGAGGGTACCATTGTATGCGTTCACGGCGGTCCGCATACTGCATATGGTTATGCCTTCTCAATCGAGTTCAACTTTCTTGCAGCAAATGGATATAACGTCCTGTTTGGAAACCCAAGGGGGTCTTCGGGCTACGGAGAAAAATTTGCATCGCAGTGTGTAGGTGACTGGGGAGGAAAAGACTTCCTCGATATAGTAGCTTACATGGATGCTGCCAAATCAAAGTACAAGCTATCTGAAAACTTCGCGATAACAGGTGGATCCTATGGAGGTTACATGACCAATGCTGCTATTGTTCAGACGACAAGATTCAAGGCCGGGATCGCAGAGAGGTGCGTATCTAACCTGATGAGCATGTGTGGAACAAGCGACATTGGATTCTGGTTCAACGCGATAGAATCAGGGATAGAAGATCCATGGTCCGAGGCAGGCATGAAAACACTCCTTGAAATGTCCCCGATCACGAAAGCGAAGAAGGCCAGGACTCCCACACTTTTCATACACGGGGAAGAAGATTACAGATGCCCTATCGAACAGTCTGAACAGATGTTCTCGGCACTGAAGATGAACCATGTTCCAACGGAGCTTGCCAGATATCCAGGAGATTCTCACGAACACGCGAGGCATGGCGTTCCAAGGAATATGCGCGACCGGCTGGAGAGAAAACTATCCTGGTTCAACAGATACATGAAAGAGTGATCATTGATTCCGTGACGAAGAAAGAAGTATGTCGTTTGCGACTGCGTATGCAGTCTCATTTGGACCATCTTTGAACTCCAGCACAGTCAGTGGGGCTCTGTCAGCCATGTGGACAGTGTATCCCAATCCCTGACCTTTCAGCATCGATAGCGGGTCTCCCCTATCAAGTTCCCTAAGAACCGAAGTTGCAGTAATTTTCCCCTGATCAAGTTTAACATCGGCCAGTAGGCGCATTTGAGTCAGTTTTTCACTGCTATTGGAAAGATCTTCCACCCCATCAAACTGAATATCTTTGACAGAGAGATTAGCTCCAAAGACAGAATTTGCCACAATAACGGTCTTCCACGCGCTGTCGAGACCAAGTGTATCGAAATGATAATCAGTCTCAAGTATGCCAAGCACCTTTGCCTTCTCTATTGCAGAACCAAAAGTTCCTCCTTCTGACATGCACTGAATCACGAAGTTGGCGGCGCTATTCACCTGTCCTACAACCCCGGTCACCTCTGAAGCCATGATACAGTGTTTGATAAAACTGAAAAAGGGGACACCACCAGCCACTGTAGCTTCGTATAGAATATCTGCGTCATTTTCCTTAGAAGAATGCATTATCTCCTCCCAGTGATTCGCCAACCCGGATTTGCACGCCGTAACAACACTCCTGCCCTTGGAGAAAGCAGTTTTATAAAGATCCCGGGCTCTGATACCGTCTGAAGTGGCTGGCATCATGTCTACCAGCACATCGAAATCCTGCTCCAGCAAAGCCTCTCTCTCGATCTCAGCGTAACCAGAGCCCCATATATCTCCCTTCTCCTTGTAATATAGGAGACGCGATGGATCCATTCCATCATTGCTGTAGATAACATGATGAAAATCTGCTGCAAGAACAACCTGTATCTGTTTACCCTTGGTTGAATACAGCTCCTTCTTCTCAGATAGTATGCGGAGAAGAGCTCTGCCCACCTGACCTAATCCCAACAGGGCGATCCTCATCTGCGGGCGCCTGAGAGTATGTTAGATAATGCGTTCTGCAAAATTCCACCTCTCCTGTAATATTGCATTTCTGCCTCATTATCTATTCTAACCCTCAACTGTTCAGTCGACTCCGAACCATCCTTTGTACGATATCTCAAGATAGCCTTCTTCCCCGAATCGACAAACTCGATAGTGAACCCCCGTTCCAGATCCGCAGAGAGCAAAGTGTACTTTCTACCGTCTTCGAACTGAAGCGGAATAACTCCCATTCCAATGAGATTAGACCTGTGAATCCTCTCGAAGCTCTCAGCAATAATCGCCTTTATTCCCAAAAGGAGGGTCCCCTTAGCGGCCCAATCTCTTGAACTACCTGCTCCATAGTCTTTGCCAGCGAATCCAATCAGGTTGGTTTTTTCAGCATAGTATTTTACAGAGGCTTCGTAGATAGAGAGCTCTTTCATATCCGGCATATGCAGAGTGATCCCCCCTTCCTTACCCGAGACAAGCAGATTCTTTAGCCTCTGATTTGCAAAAGTCCCTCTGATCATGACCTCATGGTTCCCTCTTCTGGAACCGTACGAGTTGAAGTCTCTTTGAGCCACTCCATGATCTACCAAATATTTTCCAGCTGGTGAATCCTTAGCGATTGAACCAGCCGGTGATATGTGATCTGTCGTGACCGAATCGCCAAGCACGACAAGCGGTCGGGCATTTTCAATAGTGTCGAGGGACGCATCGGCATCCACATCGAACTCTTCAAAGAACGGAGGGTTTCTGATATAGGTGCTGTTATCATCCCACCCGTAAGTTTTACTCCCGGTCGCCTCGAGGCGTGACCATTCCGGGTTATATGAGTCAAGATCCCTGTATTTCTCTAAATAAGTATCCCTGGAAACGCTCTTCTTCACTTCTGCGTCGACTTCAGCAACCGAAGGCCAGATATCCTTAAGGAACACATCTCTACCGTTGAGGTCCTTTCCCAACGGGTCCTTCTCCATATCGACGACAACAGTACCTGCAAGCGCGAAGGCGACAACGAGAGGCGGTGACATGAGATAGTTCGCTCTCACATCTTTGTGTATCCTCGCCTCGAAGTTCCTGTTTCCGGAAAGCACTGCAGCGACGGAAAGCCCATTGTCATTTATCGCCTTTTCAATGGATGGATGCAGTGGTCCGCTATTTCCAATGCATGTGGTGCATCCATATCCAGCAAGGTAGAAGCCGAGTTTCTCAAGATACACCATCAAACCTGCTCGATTCAGGTATTCTGTCACCACGCGTGAACCGGGAGCAAGTGAAGTCTTCACTTTCTTGCTAACCTTCAGGCCACGTTCAACGGCCTTCTTTGCGAGAAGACCTGCTGCGATCATCACATTCTGGTTGCTCGTATTAGTGCAGCTGGTTATTGCTGCAATTGCCACGTCACCATCGGATAGCCTATCTTCCTGCCCATCCAAGTCAATAGGAACGCTCTTGAGACTGACCTGCTTCTGGCTTTTTCTCCCTACCTGGATAGATTCTTCGCCTTCAAGGAACGATAGAAAGTTGTTGGCAGCATCCCCGATGTCAGTTCTCTGCTGCGGCAGTTTTGGGCCAGAAATGCTGGATTTCACTGCGGAGAGATCTAGATCTATTAACTCACTGTATTCCACGCCAGTTTGAGTGCCAAACATCTTCTGTGCTTTCATGTATTCTGAAACAAGCTCGATATGTTCCTCTGATCTACCGGTCAGATGTAAATAGTCCAGAGTCTTCTGATCGACGGGGAAAAGAGCAACCGTTGCACCATATTCTGGGCACATGTTAGAAAGGGTGGCCCTGTCAGGTACAGGAAGCTCCGAAACACCGGTACCGAAGAATTCTACAAACTTTCCGACAACGTTAGACTTGCGCAACAGTTGCGTAAGAGTGAGGACAATATCTGTCGCCGTGGTTCCCTCAGCAGGTTTTCCATGGAGATTTACTCCAACGACTGCGGGCAGCTGGAAAGTCACAGGCTCCTTTAGAATAGCAGCTTCTGCCTCGATTCCACCGACTCCAAATCCGAAGATACCCAGACCATTTATCATAGTTGTATGGGAATCCGTTCCAACCAGGGTGTCAAAAAAAGCCACAGGTCCAGATAGCTGATCCTCAGTACCTACCACTTTTCCGAGATACTCAAGATTCACCTGGTGAACTATGCCCACTCCAGGTGGAACTATCCTGAAATTTGAGAAAGAATTCTGAGCCCACTTGAGAAACTTGTATCTTTCGCTGTTCCTTTCAAACTCTTTCTTCACGTTCTTCTCATATGCCTCGCTGTTCCCAAAAAAATCCACCTGGACGGAGTGATCTATAACGAGATCCACCGGAACCGACGGGTTAATCAGATCAGGATCTCTGCCCATTGCCTTCGTTTTCTCTCTCATCGCGGCTAAGTCTACCACCGCTGGAACGCCAGTAAAATCCTGCATTACCACTCTAGAGACAATAAGCGGGACTTCTGCATCTGCCACTTTTCGTGGGTTCCACTCAAGAAGCTTTTCCACATCCTCCCACTTTACTCTATGACCGTCAACATTTCTAATCAAGGACTCCAACATTATACGTATGGAGATCGGTAAGTGAGCAATTTTATATCCATGCTTTTCCAGCTCAGGGAGAGAATAATACTCATATTCCATCCTGCCAGCATGCAACCTTTTCTTAATGTCAATCTCCGATGCCATGGCATGTCATTGCTGAGAGATACATAGCATTTTCAGATCATACAGAATCCGGTGTTGCAGTGAATTTCGTGATTAAGATTTAAGTAATTTTATGTGTTGACTATTGTATGGATTCTAAAATTACAAATGTTGATATTTATGAGCTTGGTGAAAAAGGGAGGGAAATTTCTTCACCATGGAGCTCAACGATTCTACTGGTCAAATTAACCTCTTCAGATGGTTTGACAGGTTGGGGGGAAGCACCCACCACTTTCATGACACTACCCGTAAAGGAGAGCATGAAGGAAGTGGAGCGGATATTCAAAGGGGCTGACTTCTTCAACGTGGAGAAGAACATTTTTGACTTCTACCGAAACTCGTTCTACCAGTCGAAATCAATGGAAGCGACTTCTGCACTCAGCGCTTTTGAAATGGCATCATGGGATCTCATAGGAAAGCATGCAGGTGCACCGGTTCATGATCTTCTAGGCGGAGAATTTAACCAGAAAATAAGGGCATATTCTAATGGCTGGTATTCAGACTGCAAGACGCCTGACGACTTTGTCGCAAAGGGAAAGGCGATGGTTAAGAAGGGCTTTACTGCCCTGAAATTCGATCCGTTCGGTCCCCATTATGACAGGATAGACAGAAAGGGGGCAAAGCTAGCTTCCGAGATAGTCGGTGCACTGCGCACTGAACTCGGGGAAGACGTTGACCTATTAATCGAATGCCACGGCAGATTCAACACACCTTATGCAATAAAAGCAGCAAGTGGAATTGAGCAATATGAACCCTACTTCTTCGAAGAGCCGGTGCATCCGGAACTGGAAGTCGGGTTAGAAGAGTTCAAGCGTCACATAGAAACTCCAGTGGCCCTCGGGGAGAGAATCCTTAACAAAAGAGACTTCACTAGGCTCATCTCACAGGGTCTCGTTGACATAATCCAACCTGACCTTACAAACTGCATGGGCATTCTCGAGGGAAAGAAAATAGCCGCTATCGCGGACGCGTACGGGGTTCTAGTCGCACCGCACAACGCGTTTGGTCCAGTGCAGACCGCTGCTTCTCTAAACCTGGACTACACAATGACCAACTTCGCAATTCAGGAAAGCTTCGAAGAGTCCTGGCCAGACTGGAAAAGGAACCTTCTGAAGACAGGTTATACGCTTGCAAACGGGTACTTCACGCTTTCCGGCAAACCAGGACTTGGGATAGAGGTCGACGAAAAACTGTTGCAGACAAAAATAGTCGACGGAATGGAACCTTTCGATCCGGAGGAGCCGCCATGGGTTGTCTCCGGGACATTCAAGTGAACATGGCAGGGTAGCTTAAGATGAGTGAAGAAGATAAAAATAGGATGTTGCAGGAGCTGAGAAGGATATTCTCAGAGCTGCAGGACAACTTACGCAAGGCTGAATCAAAACTTGACGAGATCAGCAGGTCAGTTTCTACATCGCCGAGCAGCCATGCTGCACCACAGACTCAAAACGCAACCACACCAACTCCCCAGCAGGTTTCACCCAGAATGGCGCCGCAACAGCATGGTATGCATGGGAGAATACCCAGTCCGTCTAGACCCGTGGTACAGCCAGTGGCTGCCCCTACAAGCAGTAGACCGGAAAAACTGTTTGTTGGAATAGATAAGCTGGACGAACTCCTTATGGGAGGGATACGAACCTCATCGAATGTTTTGCTTTCTGGCCCGCCTTATGCAGGGAAGGACACACTCTCATGGAACTTTATTGCGAATTCCTTGAAGGAAGAGATTCCATCTCTGATAATAGCGACAGATAAGAGCATTAACGACATCAAAATGGAAATCTCGAGAATTTATCCGAATGTTGATCAGGCGGAAGAGTCAGGCATGCTCCGCTTCGTGGACGTCTATTCAAGATCGATACAGACCGAAACGCAGTCAAAACACTCTGTGACAATAGACAACATCATAAACATAAGTTCTCTCTTAAAGGCGGTGGACCTGATAACCACCGAATTTCTCAAGATTCGGCCCTTCTACACTCTTTTATTCTCTTCGCTTACCAGTTATGTGACAGAGCTGGAAGAAAGAGTAATGCTGAAGTTTGTGCAGCAGTTTGCGCAGAAGAGGAAGTCAGAGTATAGCACATCTCTTTACCTGATAGAATCCGGACTATTCGACAAGAAGACGATTGAGGCGATCGCGTATCTTATGGACGGGTCTATCAGCTTCAGAACAGACGGACCGAAGAGATACCTCCGCGTGGAAGGACTGGGTAATGTACGCTCAAGGGACTGGGTTGAGATATTCCCGACCGATACCGGATTTGAGCTGGGCGCATTTACACTTGAAAAGATAAAGTAGATTCCACTCAGTCTGCCCGTCTAACATCACTAATCAGTTTAGGCTGAAATCATCACAGTGGTGGACACCCAATACGGGAAGATATTTCTCTTTTACTCTTACTTCGTACCACGCAACGGGCTCTCATGCGCGATATCCATTAATCGCGGTAACTTATTTAGCGGGGTTGTTCTTCCAGCAGATCAACAGGGGTTGTGGGGTAGCTTGGTATCCTACGGGCTTTGGGAGCCTGAGACCCCGGTCCAAATCCGGGCAACCCCATCATTAACGGATAACCTGCAATTCACATGTAGCTATAGCGTTAGCGAAAGGTATTCAAAGATGCCGGTTCAACTCTGATAAATTATAAGTAAAGAGATTAAATCGTCATAACCGAAGTGGATGGCAAAGAAGAAGCACGTCAGGTATGAAAAGGTAGAGGAAAAGAAGTCTGCAATATACGAATCGAGGAACTTCCAAGTAGCTATAGCAGTAGTTGCAGTCGTAATTGTTATCGGTGTCATCTTCGGAACCGGTATAGTTCACTTTCCCGGTTTAGGCCATGGACCAACTTATGTGCCACCGCCAAATCAAGTTCCCTATGGCCAGTTTGTGGAAATTACCTCTACAAGTTACGCGCCATCGAACACTTACGACATTTACTTCATATCATGGATCGGATGCCCGTTCGGCGCTGGAGAATCCTGGAGCCTGTATGGCAGCTTTCTTAGCTACTACCCTCAGATAGTTCATCATGTTAGACCCAACTATTCTGACCCGAACGAGGGATCTGATGCAAACATCCCGGGTCTGCTTTTCAACGACTCCTTCTCCTTCACAGCCAAAGGAAATACCTACAATTTCAACCCGCTCTATGTCTACAACGAAACCCTGTTTGGCAGCTGGCCTGGAAACAACCCCATATCCTCTAGCGATCTAGTGAGCTTTGGTCTTAATGCGGTAAACAATTCAGGGATACCCTCAGTCATCGCCTCACTTGAAACCAAATACACGACTCAGGTTGGAACGGATCAGGGCAAACCTTCCGCATTTCTTGGAAATCCTGCACATGTCAACACGGTTTTATTCATCACGGGACCGCAGGGCACTTGGATGCTGAACGGCCCTCCGTTTGATCCTTCAAATCTGAGAGGATATACAACGCAATATCTACAGAGCAATTATGGACAGATAGCGGAGCTAGTGTCATTTGAGAGCGCACTGAACTCGAAGCTGGGATTGAGCTGAGGGATGAGCAGATTTCAGCTCTTACTCCTAGCTGCTAAGAGACCTACGACGAATGTCACCACATAAATTCCTAACAACGCATCGTAGAGTCCGGGTATGTAGGATAACGTCCCCGGGTATTTGGACAGGCCAAAAAGATAGGTAGCAAACCCACTGGCGGTTGAAAAGCCTACCATGCTGTAGAGTGCAACGTCTGAAATCAAGAAAATGACAAGCAGTATGGAGCCAACCACACCGATCTTAGAATATGATATCTTAGGCGAGCCCAACAAACCACCGGCACCTATAATCGCAACTATACCAGTGACAAGAAGACCGTACCAGTGAATGAAGTAGGGCTCTTGAATGCCAAAATCCGTCTGCAGGTTCTTGTCGGTAAAAAGTATGACCATGGTCACAACGAAAGCTATTAGGAAAAGTAACCCCTGCAGCCTGATCATTCCAGTTCTAGACGCAGCTTCAGGCATGATAAAGGATTGGAATCTCCTATTTAACCTTGATATGAATCCAGTAAAACATCTTTTTTTGCAGCAATTTCAACCTGATGTTGCAATTGTTTCTCTTCTGAGGATGAATGACTATTATCGTTTAGAATTCACCCATCCAGAACGCAGGTGGAAAGTGCATATAACCAATCATCTTCCCTTGACTCTCTCCAGAGAGGCAAAAAACAAAAACGTAATTACTCAAATATCAGTTCACAGCAGGAAATGCCACATCTCGATCGTAGGAAGAGGCACATATTATATCGATCCGCCATTTCGATCGCAATAGTTCTACTTCTTTTTTCAGGAGGCATACCAATTGAGGACATTTCTCAAGGACAGCCCACAACAAGTACTCCGATAAAACATCTGATAATTCTTATGATGGAGAATCACAGTTTCGATAACCTGTTCGGCGTATATGGCAAGCTTTCTAACGGGAGCATGAGTGCAGACGTCACGCAACCAGTGGACCTGACCAATTACCCCTTAACTGAAAATGTGACTGCGGTTTCGGAGGGAACCTTCACAACCTCAAACCCGTACGAAGGTTTCAGCCAATACCACACTGACTGGAACCAGGGCAAGATGAATGGATTTTTACAGGGATCAGGACCGAGCTCTCTACTGTATTACGGAGTCACCCAAGCGGGTCTTGAATGGTATCTTGCAAAACAATATTCCATTGGAGATATGTATTTCAGCAGTACCCTGAGCATGACGTTGCCGAACAGGCTGATCAGTCTGACAGGATTTTCTCCTGTAAAGCAAGATCAGAATGCTCCACCGCCATATGCACTGTATTCACAGAGTATATTTTCAGAGATGGATCACTATGGAGTATCCTGGGGTTATTATTTCAGGAACGCGTCACAGGGCATCGAACCGCTCCAGTTCCTTTATGGAATGAACAGTCACATGGGGAATGTTGGTTCATGGGGGCGCTTCATTTCTGAGGTCCAGAATGACACTTTGCCTGACGTATCATGGGTCTCTCCAATCGCCGGCGGAACACAGGGGTGCAGTCAGCATCCTCCAAACAACATACTCTGGGGTGAGATGTGGATATTCTACATAGTCAACCTGATCATGCACAGCAACCTGTGGAACAGTTCTGCGATAATGATTACTTACGACGAAGGAGGGGGCTATTATGACCAGGTAGCCCCTCCAGCCATTGGGGGTAACCAGCTTGGTTTCAGGGTTCCGTTCATTATGGTGTCACCATATGCCAAGGAGGACCACGTTTCATCGACCATACTCACACACACTTCGATACTTGCTTTCATTGACTATAACTGGGGAATGGTTGCACTCAATTCCCTTGTCTCTGAATCAAACATACCGCTGGACATGTTTGACTTTACCGCTTCATATGCTGGTGGAAACATCGCAAGGTCACCGTTGGTTTTCAACCCTACGCTAGAGCATATGCTTCCTGCAAGCCTTACGGGCAGCATTGCACTTGGAAACCAGGTCTCGAATGTAAGTTCTGCTTTTTCCCAACCATTCCAGTACCCGGTTTCTAGGCTCCCTTACAACCATACTTCCAACTCTTCGGTTAATCTGTCTATTTCGAGCAGTCAGGTCTTCGTGCAGAATGATACGGTATATGTTCCGACACCTATCCTGATATACACAGCGGGAGTTGCAGCAGGATTTGCAGTGATTATGGCCATTTTTGCATACTATCACAGGAGAAGAAAAAAGTTATGATCAAAACGGCAACCTTAATTACGTCAAAAACCTCTTTTCTCCGAGGTCCCTGTGGAAATTCTGAATGGAACCCTCCTGCTACATATCGGAGGGAGAACTGTTGAACTGGCCTTTGTACGAGATGGTTCTTGCCTATTCGTAGCGACGTCTGGAGAGAACCCGAGGTGGCCTTCCTCCATTCTTCGAACAGGATCTGCGAGGGTGGAACTGAATGCAGGCATAAACGAGATGTCTGCATCTCTGGTAACCTCCGGTAAAAAAAGAGACCATGTGATTAGCCTCTTCATCGAAAAATACGGAAAAGGGAGGATATCTCAGTGGTACACTCAAAAATCCAAGGTTATTGAACTTAGTTCTGCTTCTCAAGAGCCACGCACCGATCCGGAGAAATACAGGAGCTGGCTTGAATCGGAATTCAACGCAATCGCCGAAAATTATGATACCCACATTTTTGGAAATGCTGTGAATGCACTCCTCAGAGAGCGCTCACTGGAGCTGATGCGAAGAGAATTCAAGAAAGGTTCCACCTTGCTTGAGATAGGTTGTGGAACTGGCACAGAGACTTTGGAACTCCTGAAGGACGGGCACGAGATAGTCGCAGTTGATATCTCGCAAAATATGCTTGACATAATCAGGCAGAAGGCTGAAAGGGCGGGAACTTCTGACAGTCTAGAAACTATCAGGTTGAACGCGGAAGAAATATCCTCTCTGGAGACCACACATGGATCTGGAAGTTTCGACGGCGTATATTCTAATTATGGAGCGATTAACTGCGTGCAGAACATAAACGAAATTCCACATGCTCTAAGCAGACTTCTCTCCCCTGGAGGAAAGCTGATAATGGGAATATACAATCGTCTCTGTCTGTCGGAAATTTTTGGCTATTCTATGAGATTCAAGTTCGTAAACTCTCTTGCGAGGTTGAAGAAGATTTCCGCGGAGGGAGAGTCACGTTTCTGCATCGACGTCTACTCCTACACTCTGGGTGAGATCGTAGCTATATTCTCATCAGATTTTCATCTAGAACTAGCCGAAGGGGTCCCGGTCATAATACCGCCCTCCAACTTTGTAAACTACGTGGAAAAATTCCAGAGGAAGTTCAACACAATAAAGAGGCTTGACTCCTGGCTTGGAAAAAGATGGCCTTTTTACTGGTTTGGTGATCACTTTCTGACTGTGATGACTCCGAATAGATAGCTCAGATCTTAAAGCTACGTCCCTCTCAGCAGTTCGTCTAAATTCTCTCTGAGCGGCTTCTTGTCAATCTTGCCAGTGCTTGTCTTCTTGAACTCCTTTATTGCGACGAACTTATCCGGGATCCAGAACTTTGCAATTCTGCCTGTATCGATATAGCCTTGGAGATGATCTCTTATCGCTGCATCGTCCACTTTCTCGAGGCCAGTCATGAATGCAACAGGCCTCTCGCCCCATTTTTCATCCTTCATTCCGACCACTGCAACCTCTCCAACTCCATGGAACGTGCTAATTGCATCTTCAAGAATGATGGTCGGGATAAATTCGCCCCCAGATTTTACAGCATCCCGTTCGCGATCCACTATTCCGACGTAACCATACTCATCAACGGTTGCCAGATCTCCAGTGTTCAGCCAATCGTTTTTCCACAGCTTTTTAGTTGCTTCTTCATCATGTATGTATTCACGCGTATTCCATGGAGTTCGGACCACGATCTCCCCAATGGACCTTGAATCCCAGGGAACCTCCTTGAACCCAGAATCCACAACCTTGAGATCGACCAGGGGGAATGGAACTCCTGCCTTATTCTGCAGTTCTCTTCTCTTTCCTTCCTCCAGATGGCGCGTTTCATGAGTGAGTATGCCCATGGTCAGAACAGGGGCGGTTTCAGACATACCGTATCCGGCCAATATCGTGATGCCAAGGGAATTAGCTCTGTCTGCTAAACCCTTGCTTAGTGCTCCCCCGCCTATTACAACCTTTGGCTTGAGCCTCTGAAACACGCCTGGACCATCCTTCGAGGTGAGAAGTAGGTACAGAATCGAAGGCACCATGTAGCTTATCGTAACCTCCTCCTTTTCCATTATTGCAGGAATCTTTTCAAAATCATATTTTCCGGGCAGCACATACTTTGCCCCAAGCAAGAAAACGCCATACGGGATTCCCCAAGAGTGCACGTGAAACATCGGTACAAGGGGCATAAGAACATCAGTCGAGCTACTCTTTAACGGCTCGTTCCCAAGTCCGAGTTGACCTGCCACACTGTGTAGCACAACCTGCCTGTGGGAAAATATTACGCCTTTTGGAAAACCCGTGGTTCCAGAAGTGTAGAAAGTGGTAGCAACATCATCCTCTTTCAACTCTGGGAGCTGTATATTAGAATCCTTTACGAAGAGATCATCAATGTCAATCGCACCGGGCAGCATAGCAGAGGGTTTGTCCCCTACATGTGTAACTATCCACTTTTCAACAAAGTCAAAAAGCTGGACGCTCTTTTCAATTATGGGTATGAACTCGTCTGAAATTATGACAAAGCGATCTGAAGCATGCTTCATTGAGTAAAATATAAGCTCCGGTGAGTAGCGTATGTTGACAGTGTGTATCACTCCACCAGCAATCGGCACCGAAAAATATTCCGTTGCATAGTTGAGCGTATCATAATCCAGAACTGCAACTCGATCGCCCTTTTTCAGGCCGATTTGAACCAGGCCACGAGCCAGGTCATATACACGCTCCTTAAACTCTCTGTAAGTGATATGTTTCTCGTCCTTGTATGCAACGATCTGGTTGGGATTGTTCCTGATAGACAAGAGCAATTTATCCACGGTTAGCTCATATCGGTCCTGATACATGCATGATTACATGCAAAGGTATTATAAAATAAAGCAGCCTAGTTGAAACAGAGAGGGGGAAGTTTGCAAATTATCTGATCTGCAATGATGTCGTTATTAATTATTACCCAAAAGCCGATCTCTAATTCTTATCTCTTATTTCTCCGCTTGATGCACAATGAATCTGCAAAATCTCTCACCAGAAACTTGCCTGTGGGTTGACTCCACAGTAACATCGAGCACACTCCGGAACAGCATATTCTCAAGATCACAGGCTTCACCCATTATCTGAGCAATCTGGTAAATGGGACAGTTATATTCAACAAGCTCAAAATGACCTGAGGGATCCTTTCTGGATTCCGCCATGTAGCCTTCCCTATCCCTTATTTTTGCAAGCATCTGCACCCGCTCCTCAAGTGAACCATGTCCAAGATTCGCATAGTATTCCTTCTGTATCTCTGCGTATCGTTCTTTCATGAAATCGAGAAGGAACGATCTTTGACCCTTCTCCACCATGTAGTCGATTAGCGACCTCATCATGGATGCATAGGACGACCGGAAGTGATCTTTTCCGCTCTCGGTGAGGTGAAAAAGTGACACTGGTCTTCCAACACTTCTCCTCGCAGTAACCCTCTCGACCAAACCGGATTCCTCAAGCCTGGACATATGCTTGAAAACTGCCATCTTCGTTATGCCCAGGGCGTTTGCAATCTGATCCATAGATTGAGACTCATTTCTCTTAAGGAGTGAGAGAATAGTCTCCCTCGTGGTCGTGTTCACTCCAGGTACCATATTATTAGTAAACCATTTAGTTTACTAATACTTTTCCTATGTCAACTTCGTCTGTGCACAAAATCAAGATTTTCCCAGGGATCCACCTGGCTGTGTTCCAGCCGTGACCTCAGGAGCTCTTTTTCTGGATCTGAAAGCCGAAAATACACCCGAGATCACTAGTAGAACCGCCCCTACTATCAGTGCAGCGTGTATACCGTTTATAAAGTCTGCAGGGACTCCACCCCTTACGGATCCAAGGAACACCTCAAACGCAACTGCTCTCGATACAGTTACAGAGGCAACCGATATGGTAATCGCATATGACATTACAGTTCCCATATTTGAAAGCATTCGGAGCAGCCCAGAAATGGAACCGTAAAGAGATCTGGGTGCACTTGACATAACTGCGCTATTGTTTGACGGCCAGAACATCGAGCCACCGATCCCAGATACAATGGAACCGAGGATGACCACGTAGATAGGAGATTCTACACCTAGCGTGAAATACACTACTATACCGAGTGACATGACAAAGATTCCTAGAGTTGCCATCAAACTCGCGCCGAAGCGATCAGCGATCTTACCCATGTATGGTGCTATAAAACTGGAGAGGACATATCCAGGGACGAGCAGGAGCGATGAATAAAGCGGGGTGAATCCCCTGATCCCCTGAAGATACATGATGAGAATGAAAACCACAGAAAGATATCCGATCGCCTGTAGAGTTGCAGCTATTAGTGAATAAGAAAGTAGACGCTCCCTAAAGGCATTCATTGCTATTACCGGGCTTTTCACTCTGAGCTCTACAAGGACGAAAGGAACTACAAGAAAGACGCCAAGAAGGAGAAGCAAACTGTTGAAAGAATCTACCCCATTGCCTGCAATGTCTGTCGCAGAATAAGCAATCAGGCTCAAAATCACTGCGAGGATTGAGGTACCTGCATAATCAATCCGGACCTCTTTCTTCTGATCATCCTTTATGTACTTCAGTGCAAAAATGAATCCTACAAGACCAACTGGCACATTTATGTAAAAAATATACTGCCATCCAATCAGGGTGGTGATAACACCGCCAAGGACGATTCCAAGCGTTCCGCCAATGTTCCACCCCATGGTGGTAATACCGAAAGCTCTTCCTCTTTCATTCGGCTCGAAATAATCCGCTACTATGGCACTGCTGTTAGCCTGAAGTAGAACGGCACCGAACCCCTGTATGCCCCTCGAAACAATAAGGAAGAATACGTTGGGGGAATAACCGGAAAGCGCCGATCCTACGATAAATATTAGAAAACCGAGGTTAAAAATGCGGCCCCTGCCGAAGATGTCACCGAGGCGCCCCATCTGTGTAGTTAAAGTTGCCAGAACAAGGAGATAGATCAGAATAACCCATATTACGTAAATAAATTGGACATGTAACTCGTCAGCAATAGTTGGGAGAGCCAGGATCACTATGGTGGTATCTATAGCTGACATCAAAGTGCCGATCAGCACGCTGAGGAGTATCAGATTCTTTTTCTCAGCCATAAATCAACTCCTCTCCGTATATTTCTCGGTGAAGTGATGAAATATCATTGCATGAATTGAGCAGTAAAGCATGATTTCCTCTTTAGAAATTGATCGTAACAGAATCAATTCCATATTTTAAGCTTGATGATTCCATTTCTCAAAGGTTTTTCTCGAAAACAATCGCGTATTCAAAATCCTCCACGGGTTTCCTCTCGGGAAAGAAATGAGCCAGCGAAAACGGTACACTGGTTATCCCACCCTCTGTTAGCTTTGGGGGTTCGTCTATCTCCAACGGTTCAGTAGAGATTCCAAATCCATTTTCGTGGACAAACACCTTCGATTTTCCAAGATCCACAAATCTGCCATCTATTCGTTTACTGGTCGCGGGGTCTATGAATTTCCACCCGATGTTAAGGAGATGCGACGTCGTCACAGTAGTCTCTACCCCAGGCGAGAGATCGATTGAACCATCAAGATACAGGAACCTTTCTCTCTCAGCGAAACCAGCTTTTTTGGCCAGTCTGATCGATGCTTCATTGTCGTCGTGAATCAGCATCCTTGCTTTCTTTATGCCTTGGGACTGTGCGTAGACAAGGGAAGCCTGTGTTAATGATTCACCGATATTCTTTCTTCTCTGGTCAGGATCAACGCGTATGGCACTCAGCCACGCGGAAGAATCCGAAAGAAACTCCACTTTCAATATCCCATGGATTTCTGGATCCTCAAAGACCATGACTCTGCCATCTTCAAGGAAGGATTGCCCGATAGCATTGATGTAGTCTACATATCCCGAATCACGGGAGACCCTGCTAATGGCGTCCCAGTCTTCTTCTCTTGAAAACCTGATATTCCTCATTCAAACCATGAGTCAATCGAGATGTATTAATACGGATCATCTCTTACAATTCATATGAAAGCTGTTCTTGTTAGGAAGCCATATGGCGAGGAAAATACCTCGTTAAATGATGTTGATGAACCACAAAGAAAAGATGGGGAAATCCTGGTTGCGGTAAAGTATGGGGTGCTCAATCCAATAGATATTACCGTGATCAGGAACAAGACAGTTTACGGACTAAAGCCGGATCCGCACATTCCAGGCGCGGAAATTGCTGGAACCGCGCTTACCGATGGTGCAGGTATTCGAAAAGGGGACCGCGTCCTGCTTTATCCCAGATGGTTTGACGGTACCTGCAAGTATTGTAAGTCTGGCCGCGAATATTTGTGCTCCAACGGTGGCATTTTCGGTGTATTATCCAACGGAGGTTACTGTGAGAAGATATCTGTACCGGAAAAAATGCTTGTCAAGATACCGGAAGCGTTGAAGATTGAGGACGCGGTGAGTCTACCAGTGGGGGGTTTGACATCATATCATGCCCTCAAGATCGCCGGCGCGAAAAGAGGGGAGTCACTTCTTGTATACGGTGCTTCCGGAAACACAGGGGTTTTTGCTGTACTTCTTGGAAAGCGTCTGGGCCTTGATGTTATTGCCGTGTCTTCAAAGGACTGGGTGAAGGAATTCGGCGCCTCAAGAGTCTACCGGATGGGCGACCTTCCCGAAAACCTGAAAGCAGACATAGTCATCAACTCCCTGGGGAACCAGACCTGGGCAGATTCCTTAAACAGACTTGAACGTGGAGGCAGACTCGTTACTTTTGGTGTGTTCACCGGGGCAACGAGTGAACTCAACATAGCTAAGGTTTACACACAGGAACTGCAAATCCTTGGTTCGACAGGAGGATCTATCTCAGAGTTCAGAGAATTGATTTCCATGATGGCCAAGGAGCCGGTTTCACTTCCTACGGACAAAATATACTCAATAGATGATATCAAAGAGGCTATCCGCTCATATCCGGAAAGGAAAAATGGCAGGATACTCCTAAGGGTTTCTTGAATTCAGAGGAGTGATAGTTGCCTTACACGCTCTTCGACGTCGCCAGAAAACACATATGAAGCGGATACCACCATGTCAGCGCCTGCCTCACGGCAAATTACTGCAGTCTCTGCGTTCACTCCGCCATCGACTTCAAGTTTAGTACTCAACCCATGTTCAGTGATATATCTCCTTGCAGTCCTGACTTTTGGAACCACTTCATGGATAAACTTTTGACCGGAAAACCCTGGATGCACGCTCATAATTACCAGCGTATCCGCATCCTGCAGAAAGGGGATCGCTTCCTCGAAACTGGTTTCAGGATTTATCACAACTCCAAAATCCACCTCTCTTTCCTTAAGCTCAGATAGATAAGATCCGGTGTTGATTGGTGATTCCACATGAATAAGTAGCACGCTTGCTCCAGCCGATATAAAAGACTTTTCGAACTTCCGGGGATCATCCACCATCAGGTGTGCTTCGAGTGGAATATCTGTGCAGCGCCTGACCGCCTTTATGAAATCTGGACCCATCGTCATGTTTGGAACAAAATGGCCGTCCATTACGTCCAGGTGAAAAGAGAAGGCTCCTCCACGTACGCATCTATTGATCTCATCTCCAAGAACTTCAAGCTTTGAGGATATCACTGAAGGAGAGACTTTCACGTTAATGCATTATCACTTTGGATATATTAGTTGCACTCCTATTTTACATGCAAAGAAACAACTGCAATATGAAAAAGTCATGAATTTCGGCTAAAAGTTCATAAATAAGTTTCGATTTATTTCGTTATGCCTCCCCGGAGTTCGACTAGACCAGGGGCCATTTCGGGCAAAGACAAAGTGGAAGTTAAACAAGACCTGCTTAGAAACATCATTCGGATGAAGAATCGTCTGAAGACAAAATTTGACGAGATCTACCATAACTCAAGTATGGATCATGTTAGAAGCACTGTGAAGGATTTCTCAATCGCTGAAGAGGAAGATATCGCCGAACTCAACAGGAACATAGAAGAGGGTACCGCATTTACACATGATCTGGAAGCGTCACCTGCAGAGGATTATGAGACATTCGATCATCTGATCATGGAAGAACCTGAAGTTGACAACAACGACTTGAAGAGTGTTCTAATGCTTGCGATAAAATATCACAAGGATCTGTATGATATACTGAAACTTATGGAGACGGAGTACCCTGACCCATCTATCAAGGAGTCTATTTCGGCGGTTGCTGCGAAGGAATTGGGTTACAAACGAAAGACAGAGGATCTTCTTGAGGAGAGGGTCCACAAGGATTACTGGTAATTCACAGCGCCCGTAACTAGCCGTAGCCAGGATTAATTGATTAAAGAGAGCATTTTTGCGTCCACATAAGGATATTTATAAAGAGTGCGGTCATACATTGCATCCATGGCACCGCCTCCGTTAAAAGCAGGGATACGCGATGAACTGCGAATATTCCTGAAGTTATACCCTGTCTTCAGGCGGTATCTGAAAGATCGCAAAAAGGTCAAAAGATCTGAAGACCATACATGGGATTTTGGAATAGAGGAAAACGGAAAGAAGGCAGTGAACGCTTTCATTGATCTTGGCCCGACCTTCATAAAACTTGGCCAGGTTATCTCGGCCAGACCAGATCTGCTGCCGAATGAATACATAAAATCTTTCGAGAAACTTCAGGATGATGTCCCGGCAGCTCCCTTTGAACAGGTCAAACCGATAATAGAGGAGAATATAGGTAAGATTGACGAGGTCTTCGAGGAGTTCAACCGGGAGGCAATTTCAGGTGCTTCTCTCGGCCAGGTGTATCTGGCCACTTACAAGGGAAAGAGAGTTGCGGTAAAGGTAAATAGACCAAAGGTCGTCGAGAGGCTGCAGCATGACATTGCGGTCATTAACCGGCTCCTGCGTCTCGCTAAAGGGAGAATGGAGACATACCTTTACATCTCGATAGAAAACGTAATCCTCGACTTCAACGGCAGGATCTTCGACGAGGCAGACTATCTAAAAGAAGCTTCAAACATAGAGAGAATTGGAGAAAGCCTCAGGAAGAGAGGGGAGAGGGTGATAGTTCCGGGCATATACAAGGAGTTGAGCAAGAAACAGGTTTTGGTCCTGGAATATATCCATGGAACAAAGATAACTGATGTCGACACATTGAGGTCAAAGGATCTTGACCTGAAGGAGATAGCCTGGCGACTCGATCTGCTATTCATGAGGATGCTGCTCAGAGACAGCATATTCCACGCGGACCCGCATCCTGGAAACGTTTCTGTCATGGATGACGGTACCTTGATACTATACGACTTTGGAATGATTGGTTCCCTGGATGACAACACCAGGTTCCAGTTGCTCAAACTCTACGAAGGTTTGGCGAACACAGATCCCGACATGATTATAGATTCACTGGTCACCTTGAATGCACTGTCACCTGTTGCCAACAGAGGCGTTATGCGTAGGACCATGGAAATGGCAATAGCGAATATGCAGGGGAAGAAGATAGAGGATCGTGATATTCAGGAAGTCTTCGCGATAGCGAATGACGTAATCTTCGAGTTCCCGTTCCGTCTTCCTAGGTCATTAGTCCTTTACATGCGTATGAGCTCTCTCCTGGAGGGAATCTGCAAGCTCCTGGACCCTGAATTTCGTTTTATCTCGATCCTGAGAGAGATCCTGTATCAGGAAGGCATGCTTGACGACCTTTACAGATTCCAGATAAGCGAATTCGTAAGAAAAGGCATAGTTTCACTGGAGAAGGGACTGGACGTTCTCCCTCTCCTCAAACGAAGGTTAGAAGAAGCCCCAATTCAAAACAACCGGAAGAACAGCGACTACAAACTACCGTCTGCGGTGTTTCTTGGATTCCTCGCGCTGGTCTTCCTGTATATGTCAAACACAGCAAAACTCCTTGGATATTCCTTGCTGGTCATCGACATAATCGCTTTTCTGGTTATTGTAACGAGGAAAGGTTGAAAATTAGTCCACTTTGACCGTCTTTACTCCTTTAACCGGTACATGGATGGTCAGCACGCCGTTGAGATATTTGGCGGTTAGGTCTGCACCAGAATCGATCTCGTAAGGCAGCTGGATTCGTTTAAAAACAGAATCAGGTCTCTGGTTAGTGACCACAACACCCTTTGGTTCCAACTTCCTGGTGCCCTGTATAACTAAGGCATTCCTGTCGAGACGAACTTTCACATCCTTCTTATCAAAGCCTGGGAGATCAGCTTCTACAACCAGGTTACCTGCGTCTTCTGATACAGTTACAGCTGGATAAAGGAAGGAAAGTATCTCTCTGGCCCTGTCGTTCATTGATTTCATGGCCTCCTGAGCATAGAACTTGAGTGGGTTATACATAACCGCTCATACACATAAACGATATATATCTTTGCGGACAATCAGAGCTACAGTTTTTGGCGCGGTTCAAAGGATTATGTAATATAGAGAATGCGCATTATTGAAACCGGATGATGATCGAGTTTGATCAGGGTTCTATTCTGGTAGACACCTGGCCCGGCAACATACCTATCCCGGAGTACCTGCATTACGATCCCAGGATAGGCAAATACAGGGCCTTCGCTTGCTTCTATTTCGATCTGAAGGCCACACTACCTGATCATGAGGATAGGGTCTTTCCGACTCAACGGTATTCCAAGATCACCGCTGGTCATGAACTAAGAGGTTACCAGAGGGAGGCCATAAGAATGTGGCAGGAGAGTGGAATGCGGGGTGTAGTAGTTCTCCCCACAGCTACTGGAAAGACACATATAGGGATTGAAGCACTGACTCGCATCTCCGAGAGCGCAATAATCGTCGCGCCAACAATAGAGCTTATCCAGCAGTGGAGAACCACTCTAGAGAAGTCACTTGGTATCAGGATTGGCCAGCTTGGCGGTGACGTACGTGACATACAGGACATAACCGTTTCGACTTACGATTCCGCATTCCTCTTAGCAGAGAAGCTTGGTAATCGCTTCCGTTTCCTTCTTGCTGATGAGGTGCATCACATGGCCTCAGAGCAATACTCGCAAATAGCTAAGATGTATGCAGCTCCCTACAGGCTGGGGCTGACAGCGACATATGAGAGATCCGATGGGTTGCATGAGATGCTCGCCCCATACATGGGCGGTAAGGTCTTTGAGCTGGGCTATGAGGAGCTAAAAGATAATATCTCAGGGTTCCAGATCAACAGGGTATCAGTGGAACTTTCAGACGAGGAAGAGATGGAATACAACCGCTATCGAAACACTTTTCTCTCTTATATCAGACGTTACAATACATCGATAAACGGCCAGTTCGACTTCCAGAATTTTGTAAGACGTTCATGGAACAGGGAGGGACGTGAGGCTCTCCTTGCTTGGAGAAAATCCCGTCAAATCGCTTTCAACGCAAGGGCAAAGCTGGACTTTATCCGGTACGTGATGGCCAGACACAAGAACGAGAAGACGCTGATCTTTTCAGAAGATACGGATACAGCATATCTTGTATCCAAGGAATTCCTGATTCCCGCACTTACTTACAAGACACCTGCAAAGGAGAGAAAACTCTATCTGGATCACTTCAGAGAGGGTAGGATAACCAAGCTTTCGACAAGCAGGATTCTTGACGAAGGGGTCGACGTACCTGATGCATCCGTAGCAGTAATCATAAGCGGTTCGGGTAGCAACAGGCAGTTCAAGCAGCGACTTGGACGCATAGTCAGGCCTGGAACAGGTAAACAGGCAGTCATGTATGAACTAGTGTCTTCCGGTACCGGGGAATCCGGTACAAGCAGAAGGAGGGGAAAAGGTGTTCCAAACAGAGCTACTTTCCGTAAGACGAAATAGCAATAGAGGGACTGTAACACCCATCTTCCTTGGAGAGGATTCGATAGAATATGCCAGGATGACGCGCGATCTCTTCAGAAACATGGTCGGGAGGCGCAAGCGTGACATACATGAGGAGCTGAAGGATCTTGAGCTCAAAGTACAGTTCAACAAGGTGATAAAGGGCATTGGAGAGATACTTCTCAGAGAGAGCAGGTTTACCAAACCCGGCTCGATCAATTCTGCAGACCTACGGGAAAAATTGTTTACCCGGGTATCTGGTGGTGTCTTTGATCCCCAAGAACGTAGAATCGTTCTACAGGAGTTGGCCAAGGAGCTTAATTCCACGCCGGAGGAGATAGATCTCTCCCTGTATTCGGACATGGAAGAGGAGGAAATACTCCTCGATGTTTCTAAACTTGACGACTATGCACTCTGTCTGCAGTACAACCTGGAGCAGGCTGAAACACTGCTTTTGAAGGCCCTTTCATTATCTATAAAGAACGCTTCAAACTGGCAATCCATCGCCTGGGAGGCCAAACGACTCGGACTAATGTTCAACGCACTTGTTACAGGAGGGCAGATAGGTGAATTAAAGATCGACGGACCTTTATCCGCGATCGAGGAGACGAGGCGTTATTCCATCAGGTTTTCGCAGCTTCTGAGAAGCATTATTGCTCTGGACGCTTGGTCATTCGACTCCACCGTTGTTTTAGAAAGAGAGAAGAGAAAGGAAAAATTCACATTTCACCTGGACTCGTCATCGCGCGACTATTTCCCACCGCGGAAAGAAAACAGGAGGGTTGCTCCTCTAGAATCACTTCACCTATCCAATCCAATCATCAGGGGGAATGAGGCGTTCTTTCCCGACTATTTCTTCGAGAAAGGAGACAAGCGCATTTACTTCGAAGTTTCAAGACCGCGATATAGAAATTATAACGAAAAGATGAAACCTGCGCTCTCAGGCGCTGGAATTGATATCGAGATCATATATCTGCTTGGTCCTGGAGAGAAGCAGATAAAAGGTGAATTGTGCTACAAAGATGCAATACCATGGGATTCTATTCTTCATAACTTTTCCCCGCCAGACGATATAGAAAGACAACCTACAATGAGAAAAGCGATCGCAAAGATAGACATGATCGATCTCAAGAAGAAGGTTGACAGCCTGTGGCCCCATCTAGATAAGATGTTTGGAGCTATTGAGGCACTAGACCTAGACCTGGTTGATACCCTGAGAGAGTTTGGATATTCTACAAGATGGGAAGGACTCTCCCTAAAGATTGCAAAGAAAAATGAATAAGGGAGCGGGAAACAAATGAAATTCAGCAGCAACGAAAGATAAGAAAGGTAGCAGATTTGTAAATAGGATTGATAGAAATCATTCCCTTAAACAGGCTCAAAGTAAAACTTAAGCGAGAATTGTGATAGACGGGATGAGTTCAGAGAATGCAGGCTACAAATTCTATTCGAACAGGGCGGGGAAAAAAGAATAGCGCTAAGGAAGATAGAGACCTGGAAACTGCATTGAACACCCTATCTGAATTGCAGTCAATGGCAGAAATCAGGTCCGGGATAGAGCGCATCACCAGGGCCTGCAGAAATGGTAAGATCGACATTCCGGTCGGTTTTGCGATTGAGGCCATAGAAAGGGACTTTGAACAAATATCGTCTGCGTTCACAGCTGAAAGAGCGCATTACTATCTAAAAAGATTGAAGAAGAGCATTAGTGAAAGTCACGTGAATCATATCAATGACATGGATATGAACAGATGGAAGGAATATGGAGAAGTCATCACTGACAGTCTCTGGATATTCAGCAACAGGGAGAAATCTGGTACACACAACGCAAAGTACTGGGGTAACTTCGTGCCTCAGATACCACATCAGCTTCTTCTCAGATACACTAAAAAAGGGGAAACAGTTCTTGATCCATTCGCGGGAAACGGCACAACTCTGATTGAGTGCAAACGACTTGGCCGCAACTGTTTAGGGATAGATATTTCAAGAGAAGCAACTTCCGCGGCAATCGATAATGTTTCGAAAGAGGAAGATCCATATTCCGTAAATTTGTCTATCGTCAACGGCGATTCCAGGAATGTCAATTTTGACATGATTCTCAATCAAATGGGTCTGAAGAAGGTGCAGCTGATCATCCTGCACCCTCCTTACTGGGACATCATCAAATTCACGGACAACAAGGATGATCTGTCGAACTCTGTTACACAGGATAACTTTCTAGAAAGCCTGGGCAAGGTGGTAGAAAAAACCTATCCACTTCTCGAAAAAGGTCGATTTCTCGCTTTAATAATTGGCGATAAGTATTCCCGGGGAGAATGGCTCCCCCTGGGTTTCCAGTCCATGGAGAAGGTTATGCAATCCGGGTTCAGGCTCAAGTCAATAATCGTCAAGAACTTCGAAGATACAAGAGGCAAGAAAGGTCAGAAGGAACTTTGGCGGTATCGAGCTTTATCAGGTGGCTTCTACGTATTCAAGCATGAATATATTTTCATATTCCAGAAAAAATAGGGTTGATGGAGATCAGTTGGGTTCTGTGCCTTCACCAATCAGATCTCCAAGATATGGCCTAATCTCCTCTATCTCAGCTGAATCGAATGTTGTTCCTTCAGCGCTCGCCACTATCTTTCCGTTATAAATGAGGCTGGTGAAGTCAGAAACTCTTCTCGCCTGATTCATGTCATGCGTAACGAGAATGACAGAATACCGCTCCTTAAGATCCTTGATTAGATCCTCTATCTTCCCCTTTGCTACCGGGTCCAGGGAGCTGGTTGGCTCATCCATCATGAGAATCTTCGGCCTTAGTATCAGTGCTCTGGCTATGCATAATCTCTGCTGTTGCCCTCCAGACAGGGTGGTGGCCAGAACCTTCAGATCTTCTTTCACTTCCGCGTACAATCCGGCTTCCTCAAGGGCCTGAATAACCAACCGATCAAGCTGCTCTTTTTTCACGCTCCCCTGAAGTCTCAGGCCAAACGCGACATTCTCATAGATCGACATCGGGAATGGGTTTGGTCGCTGGAATACCATCCCTATTTCACGCCGGAGGGCGACTTCGTCATAATCGGAAAGCTCTCTTCCTCCAAACTTGATACTTCCAGATACCCTGTAGACCCTGTCAATTTCTGTTAATCGGTTTAGGCACTTAAGCAGAGTGCTTTTGCCTCCCCCAGACGGGCCAACTATGGTATTGACTTTATTCTTGTATATCACAAGATTAAGCCCGTTCAGTATAGTTTTCTTGTTCGCTTCAACGTTCAATCCGCTTATTTCAATTATGTTTTCCATATTTTCACTTCTTTTTTCTTGACGATATAAACTTCGAAAGCACTATCAATCCAGTGATAGATAGAATCAGTATCATTGACGCCACGCCCGCCAGTGTATGGGCGTATCCGAGCGACTGTACCGACAATCCATCCCATACAATGTAGGTCAGGTAAGAAACCCCGGAGTGGAAGAATCCAGTTGGTATTCCGAATGCGTTGAACTCTGCTGTGTAAAGGAGCTGTGCAGTCTCACCTGCTGCGATGCTGATCGCAAGAATGGTACCTGAAAGGACCCCCTTGAGTGCCTGAGGTATGTAAATTCTGAAGGCAACACTCGTATAAGTTCCCCCAAGTGCATATGCATTCTGAACCTGCTCACGTGGAACATTGCGGTATGAAATTTCTGTAACTCTGGTAATGTATGGCAGCATCATTATTCCTAGCGCGATGCCGCCCGCAGTGAGGGAAAAACCCATCCCAAGATAAAACACGAAGAACAGGTATCCGAAGAGACCAATCACTATCGAGGGGATGCTGGTCAGAAGATCGGTTAGTAATCTAGCAAACGTAGTTGCAATCTTATTCGATGTATGATTTACCAGATAAAGAGGCCCCAAGACACCGGGAATAGCGGCGACAATCAGGCCAACCCCAATGAGCATCCATGTTCCTATGATAGAATTGAGCAGCCCACCAGAATTGGAGTCGCCGTATGTAGTAAGCATCTTAAGTGTCACTCCAGCTGCACCAAGTCCTATAACGTAGATGAATACGGAAGCAAGAATAGCCACGAGAACCGCGAGAACAAAATACCCAACCAATCTAGCCGCTATGTCTTTCGTTTTCCTGGAAGCATGACTCTTCCATTTGATACCTGTTTCATCCCGGTGTTCTTCAAGCATCTGTGGTCCCCCTCAACACTGTTCTTCCAGCGATGAATCTGCCAAGCAGATTTACAATCAATGAGATCGCAACTAACAGCAATCCAACCTCTGCCAACCCGGAAAGGAACATTCCGGATGGATCTAGGAACACGTCCCCTAGCTGGGATGCAATCCAGGCAGACATTGTGTTGGTTGTAGAGTATATGGATGTGGGAAGGAAATTCAACGCACCACCCGCGACCATCAGGACAGCCATGGTTTCTCCCAAAGCTCTGCCCAGTCCCAGCAGGGTCCCTCCGACAGTGGAGCTCCTGGAGTAGCCCAAAATCAGATATTTTCCGACCTCCCATTTTGTCGCCCCAAGGGAATATAACCCATGTTTGAGGTCTTGTGAAACAGAATCAAAGCTATTCACCATTACCGCGGTAATGATTGGAATCACCATGGCGCTTAGGATGAGCGAGGAGGCAATGATGCCATCGCCGCCTACAACCGCAGACCCAGAGAAGAATGGGATAAATGCCAGGTTATGGCTCATCCACGGTTCTATATGATGTTCGAGTATCGGTACCAGGACAACGATCCCCCAAAAACCGAAAACAACGCTCGGAATTCCTGCAAAGAGTTCGATGAGCGAAACAGCGACATACTTTATCTTCGAAGTAAGGTAAAGCTCAACTGTAAGTGTAGCTATAAAACAGATTGGTACTGCGATAAGAAGTGCCAATCCGGACGTAATTCCCGTTCCCACAACAAAAAGAAGCACACCGTACGACGCGCCGGCAAGATGGGTGATACCATTTGTCGTTATGGGCACTGCAGAAAAATTCCCATAATTCCAGATATAACTGGAGAAGAATGTAGTTCCGTTATACCGGATCGAGGGAATAGAATAAGAAGCAACTAAAATTAGAATCGCAATTAAAAAGAAAGCTGGTATAAAAGATAATAAAAATGTAATAAAATTAAAAATTTTGTTGGTAAAATTCATCAGACTCTACGACCCTCATCCATGTATTTTGTTGATCAGTGGATCAACTATTGCCGTCACGACTGAGTTCGGAAGCGCGACCAGGTTGAACTGGGTCATATATGCCTGTGTACTGCCACCGCTTGTAGAGTTAACTATCCACTTTATGAAGGCCTGAAGAGCTGATGCAACCTGACTGCTGTTTAGCCCTCCTGTCGCAGTCTGGTTTTCCTTTACCATTACGTATTCCATATCTGCTATCGGGTAAGCATCGTTACCTGGTGCATACTGCAGAGGAACGGTTCCGTTTGCAGGAATAGAGCTGAGGAACCCGGATGCTGCGTTAGAAACGTTTGCAACCGTAGCCCCAACATACTGGCCATTTTTATCCTGCAGATTCGCGATTCCAAAGTGATCTGCTGTCAGCGTGCTCGTATATGTTGCAGCTATGTATCCCACTGTATTTGGTGTAGTGTCCATGTAGTTGATTATACCGGAATTCCCAGTTTCAGCCTGAGCTGTAGGTAGGGAGGGCCATGCAATACTTGTCGCCCACCTGAAGCTGTGATTATCCGCGTAGGAAGCCCATGTTGGACTTGAGTGATACAGGAACGATGAAAACATGAATGTGTCTCCACTGCCATCTGACCTGTGAACCGGCACTATAGTAGCATTCGGGAGGGTAACGCCAGGGTTTGCAGCCTGTATTAGCGGGCTATCCCAGTTTGTGATGGCTCCAGAATACATGTCGCCGACAAGTGTTCCGTTAAGGTTCAAGTGTATGTTGTTTAGGCTCGGCACGTTGTATGCTACATACTGGTATGAGATCATAACAGGTATGTTGAGCAGGTAAGGGTACTGAGAGACCTGAGCTGTCAACAGATAAGCATCCGATCCGCCGATTAGATTCGTTCCAGCAGCTGCAGAAGAAATACCAAGACCGCTACCTCCGCCAGAAGGCTTAAGGTCTCCGGCCGTGTAATTAGGTGCATATGCGTCAAACACCGGTTCGAGGAGCGTCGAACCACCCTCTGTTATAGTGAGCTTCGGAGTCGTGGTATTGCCGTTCCCACCTTTCTTTGGCAAGAGCTCTATAGTGGCTACTGCTGCGACGATCACAACAATCACCACTATAACCGCTATTATTCCAATCATCTTTCTTTCCATTAGTTCTCAATTTCCCAAAAGAAAGCAGCTTAAATAAATACTTTCCATATAATAGATATAGTCTATATATACTGATAGAGTATATATATTATCTAGAATCTTTCTCTCGTTGTACAGATCGAATACTAATCCCGAAATTGCTAAGACGATCCAGTATTGATGCAGATCTCTGACCCAAACCCAGTTCCTCCATCGTGAGTATCCCCCGTTTATCAACTCTCTCTGATAACAGCGATTCCGCGACACTCACCGCAACAGCACCGGTGATTCTGCACATTGCAGATCGTCCCTCTAGTTCATCGAAACCGCAATACCCGGTAAATGTCGAACCGGATTCCGCGTTATGTCCACTGACCTGAAGCAGACAGAAATCCTTTCCATTTCCGGGGAGAGATTCCAGGAACCCCTCCATAAATTTTCTGTTGCTGATACCTGCGGTTTCTCGATCAGAGAAGAGACCAAGATCTCGAAGAAATCTCATTTTCTCTAAGTGTCCGGGATATCTCAGTGTCTTTTCTATAATATTCTTGGAGATTCTGGTGTCAAGCAGCGTCGAAAGGCCGTCGGTATGGAAAGCTTCAAAGGTACCGAATTCACTGATTGCGATCTCCTCTATAGACGAGAGCGGATCTACACTCAAGATTTCACCATTTCGGAGGAATCTTGCAGGTCGCACATACTCGTCGATAAGGCCCTCGGTGCTCCATGTGACATTATATCCGAGAGGGTTCTGGATATCAACAGGAAGGCCACCGCAATATATCTGAATCTCTTCATCAAAGCCAGAAGCCACTAACATCCCGGCAAGCATATTAGTGAGTCCCGGTGCAAAACCACAATGTGGGACATATACAGAGCTGTTTCGAGCGGCCAGGTCTCCAATCTCATGTGGCAACGTCTGGGCGAATGAAACGTCTACGACATCTATACCCATTCCGACTGCAGTTTTTGCCGTCTCAAGCGATACGCTCCCTGGGAGAGCGATAACGATTATGTCTGAGCGCCTGATCTTATCCGCCTGCG
Organism: Thermoplasmataceae archaeon; assembly: GCA_046704325.1. Lineage (GTDB taxonomy): Archaea > Thermoplasmatota > Thermoplasmata > Thermoplasmatales > Thermoplasmataceae > UBA582. The sequence continues at coordinate 46,610 of JBJKSG010000029.1, read as the reverse complement.
TTGCGATATCTCCTCTAACAGTGTTAGCAATCCTGCAATTCGAGAGTGATTCTTCGGATCGATCAAACACCAGAACATCGTTATTTCGGGCGAGGGAGTCGGCGATGAAAGAACCGATCTTACCTGCTCCGATCACCGCAATCATGATCGGTCATCTGTTCAAATTATATTGTTTTCTGCTGAGCAATCTCGTCCGATCTGCCCTTACAGGTGACTCGGTACAATCAAATATTCTGGGTGGATACCGTAGCTGAGTTAAGGAGAAAGTGGTCTCATGTCGTTGAGGAAAATATTTGATATAGCCATGGAACTTGGGCTGTCTGAAGATGAAATCGAGCCTTATGGAACTTACATGGCAAAGATCCCACTAAGCATAATGAAACGTCTTTCCGGTAACCCAGAGGGAAAACTCATTCTAGTCACCGCAACGAGTCCCACACCAGCTGGTGAAGGAAAAACTACCAACGCGATCGGACTTGCACAGGCACTGAAGAAGCTAGGCAAGAAGGTCGCAGTTGCGATCCGGGAACCCTCTCTTGGACCCTGCTTTGGCATAAAAGGAGGCGCGACCGGAGGTGGAAAGTCCATGGTTGAGCCGAGCAACAGGATCAATCTGCTGTTCACATCGGATTTCCCTGCGGTTTCAGCTGCACATAACCTTCTCTCCGCTCTGATAAACAACCATATGTATCATGGAAACAGGCTAAACATAGATGCAAAGAAGATTCTGTTTCCACGTACAATCGACATGAACGATCGATCTCTTAGAGAGGTAATAGTTGGAGCGGGTGAGCGAGATACAGGAGCCATGGTTCGAGAAGGGTACGTCATCACACCTGCATCAGAACTTATGGCCATTCTCGCCCTTTCTTCGGATTACAACGATCTCAAAGACAGAATTGCCAGAATGCTCGTTGCTTTCTCCACAGATAACAAACCCATTTACACTTCTGACCTTAACGCACAGGGAGCGATGGCAGCTCTCCTTTCGGACGCGCTCAAGCCCAACCTAGTCCAGACTACAGAAGGCGTACCTGCATTCATACACACAGGTCCGTTTGGAAATATAGCGCATGGTACTTCTAGCATTATAGCTGATAGAATGGCACTCCGATTAACAGATTATCTGGTTACGGAAGCAGGTTTTGGGTCAGATCTGGGTGCGGAAAAGTTCTTTGATCTTGTGAGCAGGATTGGGAAACTCGATATTTCTGCGGTCGTAATCGTTACCTCAATTCGTGCACTGAAGCATAACGGAGGTTCGAAAGACACTAATGCCGAGGATCTGGAGTCCCTGCAAAACGGATTGGGCAACCTCTACAGGCATGCGGAGAACATAAGAGAGTTCGGGTATGATCCTGTAATCGCGATTAACGACTTCCCCGGAGATACCGAGAACGAGAAGAAACTGATTGCAGCAGCTCTCAACGAGAAGGGTTACGGTTTCGCATTTTCAAGAGTCTTTGCAGAAGGAGGAGATGGCGGTAAGGACCTCGCTTCAAAAGTTCTTGACAGGATTAATCATAAACCCAGGGAAATAATCAGAGCATACTCCCTTGAAGATCCCCTGCAGGATAAAATCGGGAAGATAGCGAGGCGGGTATACGGAGCTGATGGAGTTTCGTACACAGCTACTGCGATGACAGATATCCGTAGGATCAAGAGACTGAATCTGTCAAATCTACCAGTATGCATGGCGAAGACTCAATATTCGTTCAGTGACGATCCCTCTCTCCTCAATGCTCCAAGCGGGTTCACAGTTACTATACGGAGCATCGGGATATCAAGCGGAGCAGGCTTCCTGGTCCCAAAACTTGGTGAGATCATGACAATGCCTGGCTTGCCAAAACAACCAGCCGCGGAATCCGTAGACATAATGGAAGACGGAACCATCACCGGTCTCTCGTGACGCAATACTTTATCCCAAGAACATGATCCTTCCAACGAATAGGATATTGCATGGATAGTCCAGGTGGATTAGAAGCCGGAACCTTTCCCGATAGATGGATTCATGGGTCAGAGAGGAATAAAAAGAGGGATCCACCGCTTCAGGTGCATAAATACAACGATAATACTTACATAATGAGGGTAAGCAAGGACGTTTCTTACGAGGCCCCATTCCTCTATCTTCTGTTTGGAAAGGTGAAGGCGATGTTAATCGATACCGGGACAAGTGCCGATAGATCTATTATTCCGCTTAGAGAGACCGTGGATCATCTGATATCCGAGTGGATTTCCTCGCATAACGTAGAAAAACTTCAGCTGATAATTACGCATACACATGGCCACAATGATCACACATCCGGAGATTCGCAATTTGCAGATCGCGCTGAAACAACAGTCATTGGAAAATCGGTGGAAGATGTAAAACAATTCTTCAATATATCCAAATTTCCTGAAGACAGCGCATTCTTTGAACTAGGAGACAGAAAGATGGAGATAATTCCAACACCCGGACATGACCCAAGGGAGATATCTTTTTACGATCCTTCTACCGGGTTTTTGATAACTGGTGACCTGGTTTATCCCGGCAGACTCTATGCCTTTGATTTTCCCTCCTTTCTTCAGAGCCTCCAGAAGCTCGTAGCTTTTACTTCAGCACACAAGATATCGCATGTAATGGGAACCCACATAGAGATGAAGTCTATTCCAAAAAGAGATTATCCAATCCTTGCCAAATACCAGCCAAGGGAGCACATACTTCCGATGTCGGTCGACCTGTTAGTTTCAATTCGAGACTCAGCCTCCATGGTGAAGGATAAACCGGGAGCGCACTATTTTGCTGACTTCGCCATTTATAATGGTATGTGCAGGGGTGCAGTTCTTAAGTCTCTGATTCGCAGCTTCGGATATAATTTGATCGCTAGGTTGAGACGCTGAAGCTACAAGCACAATCATTGCACATTCTTGAGGATCTCAGAATACCTGAAGCAGTAAGTGGCATGGTCATTTACCATACCAACTGCCTGCATGAACGAGTAGCACACAACTGGTCCAACAAATGTAAATCCTCTGCTCTTCAGATCCCTGCTGATCATAACTGAGAGATCAGTATATGCGGGTAGTGATGTAGAACCGGACACTCTTCCATCGATTGGATTACCTGAAACAAAGTTCCAGATGTAGGTGTTGAAAGATCCGAATTCCTCTTGTATTTCCATAAATCTGGATGCATTGTTGATCGCAGACAAGACCTTTGCCTTGTTTCTTATTATGCCTGGATTATTCAGTATTTGTTCAATCTTTTCATCATTGAAGGATGCCACTTTCCCGGGAGAGAAGCCATTAAAGGCTCTTCTATAGTCTTCTCTCTTATAAAGCACCGTCCTCCAGCTCAATCCAGACTGTGCACCCTCCAGTATTAGAAATTCAAAGAGGCGGTTCTCTGCATGGACAGGCACTCCCCACTCCTCATCATGGTACCGCAAATAGAGGGGGTCTTCCAGTGGAACCCAATCACACCTCTTCTTATCCATATTTATGGTGTCAGTATAGCCCTGAGAAGATAAAATGCTAACTCGCTTCAACCAGTAATGAAATTCCTCTCTGAATCCTGTACTCCTTTAGTAGGGAAAGGGCAAAGTACGCTGCGGATATAAGTGCGAGTGGACCAAGCACTAAGTAAGACGTTGTTGCATTTGTCCTGAGGTGCTCAACCTGTCCAAGAGCACTGGCAAAGTAGTTCCATGAAAGCATCGGATTCATGAAGTAGGAGTAACTGTAATCCAGTGCCACGTACACGGAAGCTAACAGCGAGAAAACAACAACCTCCATCTTCCTCTCCGAAATAATATACATGGGAATGAGCCAGAGCAAATACTGAGGGTTCACGAAATTATAGGTGAGGAAAAAGAGTAACATTGTCATTATGAAGTATGAGCTAACAGGTATCCTACCTCTGATTGCAAAATAAGTCAGTATCAGGTAAGCGGGTATGAACACATACTCGAAAAGAGAGGGGAAATGACTAACTCCAAATCCCTGAATCAGAATCTGCCACGACAGACCATTGGAGTTGAACACTCCAAGATAAGTTGCACTGGCTCTGCCGAAAACGATAGTTTGCAGATCTTGGGTTATACTTCCAGAAGCGCTGTACATTGCAATTCCAAGTAAGGATACGAGTACCACGCCGACAATAGCATGCGTTTTGTTTTTTGTCCGGAATATTATGTACGGAATAATGAACACCGGAAATAACTTGATAAGGGTACCAAAGCCTGCAAACAGGGCTGCCATAAAGCTCTTTTCCTCTCTGAAATAAAGAATGGATTGAAGCATAAATGCGAGCGCCAGAACGTCGAGCTGGCCCCAGATCACACAAACGAGTATTGCAAAAGGATTAAGCAACCACAGTCTCCAAGGTATTTTTCCTTTTATCTTCTCTAAGATACTCGCGATCCAGAGGAATGAAAATACAAAAGGTAGTTTAATCATACCATAAAGAAGGAAGAGGTTAGATCCCTCAAGTGCCCTCCAGGCTGATGTGCCTTCCAGGTAGATAGTGGATATATAGTTGAGACTACCTGCGTTCGGTATCTGGTACCCAAAAAAATAGTGATAAGCAAGAGCCGAAACGTAACTCCACGGCATGAACCCAGGAGGATATTCCCACGTGAGACCTGGAGCTACCAAAGTAGAACCAAAATATGGGTTGACACCGTCATAAATGCGCATTCCGAGAGATATCATGAAGAAAGTGTCGTACCTCTGCCCATAGAGAGCACTCAATGCAACGAAAACTGGGAGCAGCAACCAGTATCTCTTGGTTCTTACCTCGAAGAACAACAGGAAGACAACAACTCCTGAAACCCCCAGTACCAGGATTACGTCCGCTATGATACCGAAATAGCTTGGTTGCAGATCTACATGCAGTGAAACAGCAGTGGAGTTGTCTACTGAAACTAGAATCCTGGCTCCATTTTGCAGATAGCTTAGAGGTATGGATAACCTGGTCAGGAAATAGGGCCTTGGTGGCATTGAGCTGTTTACGATCTGTTTCTCGGAGATCCCATCTGACAATACGATGAGTATGTGACTGAAATTTACTGAGTCCTGCACTACTACATCAATCGATACGAAGGAAGCGATTGATTCCGGTACTTCAACTGTACCTGGAGTCACATTAACTGCGAGACCCCCGGATGAATATGAATGCACATTCGCGTTATATGAATCGAGGCCGGCAAATGTTCCAACCCCAATACCCACGATCCCGAGGAAGAGAATTGTAACAAGTAGGATACCCTTAGTTTTCTGGTTCAACCTTATCTTATTCATGCATTCCCTACATTTCCGTACAGCAACTGACTCAATTCCAATTGTTGATGATTTTCTAACTCCAAAGAGAGATTCCAGATTATAAGGAATTGCCTGTTCTCTTCCTCCCGTTGAGAAAAAGATAATAGCGAGAATTAATATTCATTTAATATTGAGTTTAAACGAAGCACCGCCAGCATGGACCCTCCCACGAGGGGAGAACATTTCTAGCAGTAAAATGCGAAAGATCATTTATGCAAGAAATTTCTCCGCTGCTCTGAACTCGCCTGACATAAAATTCACCGGGATCAGCGGATCAGTCTCTTACGAACCAGAGGAGGGGGACGACGTTGACATATTCATTGTAACGGAAGACAATTCGTTATGGCTCGTCCTCCTAAAGGCACTTTTGATGAGACGGCTGTTGCGGATGCATGATATCTGTCTCTCCCTATGTATAGAACAGAGCTATGCGAAAAAGCTTTTTGCTGAAATGACCGATCCACTAATTCTGCGCGATTCAATGCATGTAATTCCTATGCAGGGGACTCCTTTCTATGAGGATCTACTGAGTTCAAACCCTAAATTTCCAGGTTATTCTTCCTATACCAACGAAGCCAATCTGAAGGCAAATTCAGCTGCAAAGTTCAGCCACAGGATATTCTCTGCACTGCTGTTCGTGCCGGTTGCCACATTTTTGGTACTCAAGGGCCTGGCGGTGAATCACCACTTCAGAAACATGGGTAGAGAAGTTGAGGCATTCAATACCGTAATAGGAAGAAATTGCTTCTTCCTGGATACGGATAAATACAAACTGATGAGATCTTCACTTAAACGGGGGGACTGAACCTCTGGATATGGATATAATCATCATGTCATATGATGACCCGACCGGGCTTGAAAAAGTGCTCCGCTTATGCTTGAACACATCCGCAAGGAAAATAATAATTGCATATGGTAACTGTACCCCGGACTCATTCATTACCTCAGGTATGAACGAGGATAGACTGGTGCTGCTCAGAGAAGAGGTAAGGCTGGGAAAAGCTGCTTCACTCGATCGAGCTTTGAAGTATGCATCTTCCGATTATATTGCAGTTATGTCTTCAGATATCGAGTTCAATCCAGACTTTCCAGAGAAAGCGGATGCATATTTCGAGGATAAGGTGACAGGAGCTGTGGTGCCTTCTGTAGAACCATTTCCTGTAAAAGGATCTATATCTGGAGCCGGGCGACTTCTCTGGGCTCTGAGAGATAAAACGATGCAGCATATAGATTCCATCAAGGGATGCGTCCACGGAGGCGAACTCCTGATTCTGAGGAGAGAAGCGGTTTGCGGTCTTCCAGACATAGTGAACGACGAAGAATATCTGTGCCTTTCTGTTGAGAAATCTGGCTTTGCAGTGAGATTTGCCTCGGATATAGTGATCAGAAACCTGGTACCCAAAAACTTTCAAGACTTCCTGCTTCAACGGGAAAGAGTGCTCTATGGTCACCGGGAAATGGTCGAAAGAGGACTCAAGCCTCCGGTACTTGACTTTATGCTCTTGAAACAACCGCTTATGGTCGCAAGAATCCTTTTCAGGACTCTTTCTACACATATAGAACTAGCAAAATATCTACCATTACTTGCTATTCTAGAGACCGTAGCCCTGATTAAATCCAAGAGTTATGGTATGATAAATGATCCTTCAAAATGGGAATTTGCCAAGAGCACTAAATCATGATGGTAGACCAAGGGGTTGAAAGAGAATTCCTGGGATAACCACCTTTATGCGAATTTGCAGCGGTTTTGCGTCATTGATATATAGAGAAACAATCTGAACCTGTTGTCAATGAAGATCTATTCGGAGCGTCTCCCCATTAAGTATCTTATGTCGAATCATGGGATATGCCTTGGCATAGATACCAAAAAGGCTTCTTTCCTCTTCCTTGTCTCAAGTTGTGGGATAATCATGCGGAGAAGACCGGTAGGCGATACTATTGTTGAAGACCTTGACTATGAGATTCCACTCATACACACTGCTCTTGTTACAGATGCGAAGCGTGCCATATCATCAACCGGGAAGGAGTAATCTCAGGGTTCTTTCTACAATTTCCTGGTATACTTAGAAAGAATTCGTTCAATTGTACTCTTCTGGATCATGGGGGCTCCCGGAGCTTTCATCAGTATTCCCGTCACCCGTTCAGGCTCGGGATGCTCGTCTACTATATTGAATACTACCGTTTCGTCAATGATCACAGCACACCCATTTTTCGCGGTGGTGCGGAAACCATCCAGTAGCTTCATGTCGTAAGGATCCGATTTTGCTGACAGCTTAGAAAGGCTGATTGTTCTATATTCAACGCAGATCCTATTTGTTAGATCATCGCGAAGTGATTCCATTGGGTTCACCATGCTTACAGCCCTCGTCTTAAGACCTCTTTGAAGAGAAGCCTTGAGCCCCGAGATGACATGATTCAGATACTCGTTAGGAAAACCACCTATCATGAAAATATCTCTTTCTGCAGACGAGACCAGCTCTGCTATCTTCCTCTTGGCCGAAGGTCTACCTCTGACTACCCAGGCATACGCGGCTGGATCTGATTCACTGTACCTGGAGGCCTGGAAAGAAGCCAGCTGATCCTTAACCGAGTCACCGGCTTTCCTGTAATTCTCAACCAGGTTTTCAACAATATATCTTGGGTCACTTGCCTTGAAGAGGATTGGTCTTCCCGGCTGCACTTCCACTAATCCCTTAACGGACATTCCATCCAGGATCTCATATACCTTGTTCCTCGGCACCCCTGAATGTCTGTGGATATCAGAAGCACCCAATGGACCCTCTGAAAAGAGTGCCTCGAGAACCTTCGATTCATTACCGTTCAAACCGAGCCTTTCCAAACTCTCAGAGATGGATGTCATTGTTACTACTAAGGTAACACTAATATAATAACAGTTTCAAATCTTCTCATCTGATCTAAAATGTTTCATATAGAGAAAACCGGAAAGATACATGCGAATAGAGACCGGGTCTGGTCAGTTATCTCTGATCTGGACAGGGAGAAGGACTACTGGGATACTATCAGAGACGTCAGGCTGCTAAGGACGGAGGACAATACAGTTGTCCGTGAAGTGACAGTGGGTCCCGAAAGTTTTCCATCAAGGAGTCTCCAGACAATGAAGTTTGAGCCAACAAAAAGGATCTCGCTTTCTATTGACGGAGATAGGATGACCGGTCAGAGGACTATAGATCTGGCCACTCTTGAAAACGGCGACACAGCAGTGAATATATCATGGTCAATGGAACCGAAACAGGTACCTGGTTTTGTTCCAGGTTTAATGAAGGATCATCTAAGCATACTAACAGAGCTTGCGATTATGAAGATAGCGAGAGAGGCTGAATCTATCCAGAAAGAATAGGTGCAGAGAGATGATAGAGATTAATGAGACCAGAGATATTAAGGCTGACATAGAATCTATATGGAAAGTACTCACTGATGAATCAAGGGAAACATATTTCTGGTCTTCCCTAAGAAATATAGAAGTAGAAGAGAGAAGCGACACAAAGATCATAAGGGAAGCAACAGTTGGTCCAAGGCTTTTCGGAATGAAGACCAGACAGGTAATTTCACTGGACTACGGCAAATTCATTGGTCTTGAGATTACGGGTGATCGAATCGATGGAAGTAGAAAGATCACGCTTACTCAGGAGGGAGGATCAGTCAGTGTCAACGTGGTCTGGTCCTTAAATCTTAAGGATGTCCCCGACTTTGTCATCGGCATTGTCCAGACTCAGATCACAAAAGTGACCAGAGAAGCGCTGGATAAAATAACTCAATCAACCAAGTCAGAATAGAACCAAAGCGCCTGTTCTCACCCCTCCGGTTTGATTCTCTTCATGATACGGTCGCATCACCGGATAAGCGTTTCGCTCTATTTCTTAGCCCCCTCTCGCAGGCTGGGCAGCAAGCATAATAGGTTTTCCCTTGCAATTCGAAAGTGATTGAGTTCCTGGACAACCCGTTTTCACAATAATCGCAGTGTATATGTTCTAATCTGACAGGCTTGTCCTGGATGGTTCGCTCTGTTACTATCTTTACATCAAGAATCTTGACGTCGTTAAGGCGGGTCAGGTCTTCGTAATAGATAACAGCCAGGTTTGTACCGTCGATCAATCTGTAGTGCTCCGATACCATCTCCATGGGAAAATTTTCCATGGTCTCAACGTGAACAATAGCCAGGTTCTTTAAGTCCTCATCTGTCGCTATAGTGAATCCTCTGATCTTACCTTCTGAAACCATAGCATCAAGAGCTTTTTTTGCAGTCATTCTGCTTACACCAAGTTCAGAGGCAGCATCAATAATGCTAATTCTTGAATTCTTTTTGAGGATAGAAAGGAATCTCTGCTCAATTTCTGTAGGATTTCTTCTCATAATGATAAATTACTGACTACAATTTATACATGATGTATAGTGATAGGTTATTACCTTTGAGCAAATCAGGCGGTGTTGCTAATTTACCCGCATGAACAAGAGCTCAGGAAAGAAGTGCTTACACGGAGTCTTGAAACATGGATGTTAAATACGAAACAGGAGAAACGTTCCTCCAAACAGTAAGTGGTTTGATTATGATAGAGGTCTGATCAAGATATGCCAACCGATCCGGTGTGTGGTATGTTCGTTGCAGATTCTTCAGATCTTGTATCCACAATCGATGGTCAGAACTTCTACTTCTGCTCTAAGTCGTGTCTACTGAAATATTCTTCTCCAATGGAAGAACAAGTAAAACTGAAGCGGAGGCTCCTTCTCTCTTGGAGCCTTTCAATTCCAATAATTTCTATCACATATTTGATAACACCAGCTTTCCTTTTCAGGGATTACATTCTCTTGGCTCTATCTTTCCCGGTGCAGATCTATGGAGGCTTCGGTTTCTATCAGGGAGCATATCATTCTCTGAAGAGCAGGAGCGCCAACATGGATCTTCTAGTATCTCTTGGAACAGTTACTGCCTTCGTTTTCTCAGTTTTCGTCACTCTCTTTCCCGCAGAGATTCCAAATTCACAGGTCTACTTCGATGCCTCCGCTTTCATCATAACTCTGATTCTTACCGGCTCATACATAGAAAACTTCACGAAAACCCGGGCAAACAGGGCAGCTGCCAAACTCATAGAGATAGTTCCGAAGACCAGTCATCTGATATCAGCAAGTGGTGAAATCACAGAGATAGCGACAGATCAGATCAAGGTCGGAGATCAGGTCCTCTTCAAACCAGGAGACACGATCTCCACAGACGGTGTTGTCGTTGACGGGAAGAGTGAAGTGGACGAATCCATGCTGACCGGAGAACAGGCTCCAGTAGTGAAATCTAAAAACTCTGAAGTGTCATCGGGAACTGCAAATATTAACGGTGTTTTGAGGGTCTCCGTGACGAGAACTGGAAAGGATAGCACCGTGAGTCAGATTTACGAATTAATTCAGCGAGCCATTTCAGGTAGAGCAAAAGTCCAGAGAATTGCGGATATCTTCTCAGCTGCATTTGTTCCAGTGGTAATAGCAGTAGCGGCAGCATCATCGCTTTTCTGGTACTTCTACCTCAACAGCATTGGAAGTACCATCTCGATAGAGATATCCGTTCTCGCTTTCGTATCGGTAGTTGTGATTGCCTGTCCCTGTGCGATCGGATTAGCGGCACCCATCACACTGTTGATAGCATCCAATCTGTCGTCAGAGAACGGGATACTGGTCAAGAACACGACAGCACTGGATAGGCTTTCGAGAGCAAACAGGGCGGTGTTTGACAAATCAGGAACCCTTACGGAGACCATACCAGAAGTCAGCGAAATCAAGTCTCTTGGCAATGAAAGCACTGACTACTTGCTCTCAATCGCAGCCTCAATTGAAGAATCATCGAATCACCCCGCGGCCCTGGCCATAGTAAAATTTGCGCGAGAGAAAGACATCACTATAAAATCCGCTACTTCGGTCAGGGAGATCCCTGGGGAGGGAATTGAAGGGAAAATCGAAGACCACAACGTTAGTTTGAAAAGGAGCGGATCTGCTGGAGCTTCAAGCATTGTTATCAGCATCGATGGAGTAGACGCGGGAATTATTTCTCTCGAATACAAGCTAAGGGATAACGCCCAAAAGGCCATAGCAAAGTTGAGATCGCTTGGCGTCGAGACAGCGATATTGACCGGTGATACAAGAGAGGAGGCAGACCGTATTGCCCTAATGTTAGGCATCAGCGATATACATGCGGGAATCAGACCAGAGCAGAAGGCGGAGATAATAACCAGGTATCAGGAAGCGGGAGATTATGTGATCTACACTGGCGACGGCATAAACGATTCAATAGCTCTTGAGACAGCTGACGTCGGAATAGCACTAGCCTCTGGTACGGATATTGCAAGAGAGAGTGGAGAAATAATACTTTTGAAGAATGATCTTCTACATGTTGCTTACGCGAAGGTGATCGGAAGCAGAACAATTTCCAAGATAAAACAGAACATAGGATGGGCCTTTGGATACAATGCGGTCTTAATTCCGATCGCAGCTGGAGTACTGGTGCCTGTCTTCGGGCTTTCCATTTTCTCAATCTTACCTATTCTCGCAGCATTTGCAATGGGTATGAGTTCTTCATCAGTGGTAATAAACTCCCTGATGCTGAGACGCAGGATCAAACACTCGCTTTCATCTATTGGATAAAACAATATTTTAGTGGAAATATTAACTCAAGAGCGGATATGCTTGTCCAGGCTTCTTCAGTAGTATGCTCTCTTTGTCTTAATTCGCATTTTGGAAAAGTGAATTCCTCAGTTAAAACTCATAAGAGAGAAACAGCCCTCTTTAGTAACAGAGAAAGGGTTGGAATGAACATGCTTTCCGTGTAAATACACAGAGCTAAGTTGAGAGCAATAGCAAATTCTCTGCAAGTTCCTCCGGCATTGTAATCATTGGATAATGTGCTGTTTCCATGACTTTGTAGGGCCCCTCCTTACTTCCCCACTTCTCCTGAATAATCTTATCTACAGGGTCCCCGGTGAGCCTGCAAAATATGAATCCGTCTTTGAGCTCGTAGAAAGAGTTTGAAATCATCACCGGATCAGAAGCCAGCTTTAACGGCCAAGGCGTGCATTTTTCCATCATCAGCTTTCTATTCTCGCCAACAACGTCTTTCCAGATATTATCCAATATCTCTTCCTTGAATGGAACAGCGAATGACCCTTCTGGCAAACGTCCAAATTCAAGCGTTGGGTCAAACGATCCCTGAGGTCGGTCACCCTTTTCGGGCCAAAACGAATCAAGGTAAATGATTGTCCGTATCTTTGATTGAATACGATCTGCCGCAGCGGCGGCAACTTTTCCTGCAAAACTGTGGCCAACCATGACTATGTCGTCAAGATCGTTGAATTTAATGACATTAAGGACATCCTGAATAGCTGTCTCCATCCCAACATCTCTCGATGCAAGATGGACACGTTCTCCCATACCAGTAAGTGTGATTGGAAAAACATGATCTCCATGTTTCTCAATAATGGGGATGGTTCTCTTCCAGACCCATGCACCGAGCCAGGCCCCGGGTATTAGGACAAAATTCGTCATATTGAGATCAACATGGATGTCAAGTTAAACCTTTCCTTTCAAAAACATGTTGACAGTGCGCCTTAGACTATCATAAGAATCAGGCTCCATGTTAATATCTCTGCCTTTTATCCATATCTGGTGTGAATTTTGAAATTCCTGGAAACAGAAGTATCTTGGAATGCTCTCGGCATAGATATTCATGGTACAGTGCTTCAACCTGCAGAAAAGGGGACTTTTCCCGCTGTCGTGTTTGTTGCTGGCAGCGGCCCGACCGACCGGAACTGGTGTTCACCTCTTCTGCCAGGTACGAATGGCAGCGCTAAGTTGATTTCTGAATCCCTTGCAGAGAATGGATTCATTTCGATAAGATATGATAAAATGGCTTCCGGACCCATGGTTAGGGAGAACATCCCAAAATTTGCAGGGAAGATATCGATGCAATCCCATGTGGATGAACTGGCTGGTGCAATCTCTCTTCTTGCCTCAAACGAGAAGGTCAAAGCAGATCAGATCTATGCCCTCACAAACAGCGAGGGTGCAATACATGCAATCAACTACCAGATTGAAGGAAACGGTCCAAAGTTCAAAGGTATGATTTTGACTGGAGTCCCCGGCAGATCGGTTGGCGACGTAGCCAGGAGCCAGATTGATGAACAGAAGCAAGGCTTTCGAGACTCAGAAGTCATCCTCAAGCTGTATGATGAAAATATCTCCAAGTTCATGGAAGGTGAAACCATGAAAGTAGGCGAAGATCTTCCGGAACCTATCCGCATGTTACTCAAATCTCTGGAGAACCCTGCGAATCTACCTTTCTCCAGGGAACTCTGGGGTTATACAGTATCCGAGCACTTAAAATCAATCCATAACCCTCTCAAGGTGATCATCGGAAAGAAGGATATTCAGGTAAACTGGAAGGCCGATGGGCAACTACTCGAGGCAGCTCTTTACAGAAACCCAAGTGCCTCCTTCACTTATCCGGAAAATGCCAACCATGTGCTTAAGCATGAAGAGATGCCGAGAAACGAGTTAACCGCTGAAGTTGTATCCGCTAACTATAATGCTCCCGGGACGTCAATAGATTCCGAAGCAATGGATGCCATAATTTCCTGGCTGAAGTCTCAGGTACCTGCTTAACAGTGTATATTCTGATTCTCCGATTATACGGAAAAACAACTGCTTGTCCATGCATGGAATGAATTAAGCATTCTGAGAATATATCTGAACGATATCGGATGAAGTGGGTAACAAGAGAAAAGGCAAAGGTTGACAGGATAGCATGCCCGTGGGTTATCTCAAGATTCATTGACAAAGAACCGGAATTCCTCTTTGTTCCAAGGGAGAAGGTTCTTGCAACAGCGAAATCTGAAGGCGCGATAGCGTTTGACTCGCCAGGGGCGGAGCTCTTCCACTTCAAAGAAGACGGCAAGGATTACGTTAGCTTTGATGCTGTGATCAGGAAGTATAAGCTCACTGATCCTGCACTTCTCGAGTTTGCGAGAATTGTGAGAGGAGCAGACTCCAACATGCCGGATGCACCTCCAGAATCCGCAGGCCTGGAAGCAGCAGCACTAGGTTTCAGGGAGATAGCCAAGGATGATCATGAAAACATGAAGCTGCAGTTCCCGATGTATGATGCTCTTTACTCGTATGTGAAGGAACGGATGGCAGGAAATTCAAATTTGGAGCATGCCGGAAAGCAACAGTGAGTTTCAAGAATCTTAAAAAATCCGGATAGAATTCCATATAAGTGCTTCCGGATTTATGTCCGATTGACGAATCCAGTCATAAGATCCGACCGCTCATAAGTCACATCCGAAGCCCCATCTGTTGTTCCTGGGGCAGAGGCAGAGCTTGCCTGTTGCATGCATTACCTCTGCTTTTATCAAACATATCTGGTTCAGTATTTATCTTTCAGGTGTTTATTGCACGATCACTTCAGGAAGGTTGTCTGTAATTGGGTAGCATAATTCCACCATGGCAGTCCGGGAAAATGGATATGAACAAGAGACCCATTTTCGTATTTTGGGAGGTCACAAAGGCATGTGATTTATCTTGCAGACACTGCCGGGCGAAAGCTATCAAACATCCCCTAAAAGGTGAACTCACGCTTGAACATGGGCTATCGCTTATCGAACAGGTAGCTGAATTCGGAGAACCTTACCCTGCTATCCTCTTTACCGGGGGAGACGCGCTGAAGCGTGCGGATCTATTCCAATTGATATCTCATGCAAGAGAACTTGGTATATACACCGCGGTGGCTGCAAGTGTTACTGGCCTGCTTGACCGTGATGCAATGATTAGACTAAGAGAACTGGATGTCGGAGCAGTCTCTTTGAGTCTCGATGGCGCAGATCCCGCCACTCACGACGGTATAAGAGGTGTTCTGGGTACCTGGCAGAAAACCATAGAGGCGTTAAGGCTGGCAAGAGAAGTTGGTTTGAAAGTTCAGGTTAATACCACCGTGATGAATAGCAATATTTCGCAGCTTGCAGACATTTTTCATATTGTGAGACGGGAGCATGCTGTCGCCTGGGAGGTATTTTTCCTGGTCAGAACAGGCAGGGGATCCGCACTCGAGAATCCGAACGGAGAGAGCACTGAAGATGTAATGCATTTTCTCTCCTACGCAACTGGCTATGGGGTGCCGATAAGAACCTCAGAAGGTCCACAGTTCAGGAGGGTACTGAAGCAGAAGCACTTCAGGGGATACACTCCCTCTTCTGTGTATAGTAACCTGGTAAGCCGGATCAGAGAACTGGAAGGAATCCCGCAGAATGAAGTTCAATCTCATGTTACGTCTACGGGTGACGGCAAGGGAATAATGTTTGTTGGATATAGCGGGGAAATCACCCCCAGTGGATTTCTTCCACTAAACTTAGGGAAATTTCCTCAGGACAATATTGTTGATGTTTACAGGCACAATGAAATGTTTTTGCGACTGAGGGATCCCTCGAACCTTAGGGGAAAGTGCGGAAGCTGTGAATTCAAGAACATTTGTGGGGGATCAAGATCCAGGGCTTATGTTGAATTCGGAGACCTATTCGGTCCAGACCCTATATGCGTCTATCAGTCTTCAGGCAAAATGGGCCAGGTGACAGATATTCGATCTAGCTCGTTGGACGTAAATGTCTCCCTCTGGCCTTGACTCCATGCATTCATGCTTGTATTTGGGTTCATTCGTGGAGGTTGCTCAGATGTTAATCAGAAGATTGCAACCGGCGATACCGGTGAGGCAGTCCCACCTTTTACCTTGAGTGGGGCCATCGTAAACATAAATTCTGAAATGCCCTCGTCCACGAGTTCGTTCAGGTTTATGTTGTCTATGAGCCGTATACCATGGAGCGTTATGAGATACTGATGAACAGGAAGTCTGGTACCATCGAGCTCTGGAGGTGATACTTCCGTCGCGGGAGTGTCGCTTCCCGTAACTGCAACCTTCTTCTTTGCGAGCCACTTTGCAAGGTCAAGTCCAATACCAGGTGAACTTTCGAAATATTCATTGTACTGAGCAGGCTTGGTCCACAATCTACCTACTCCGGTGTAGAAGAAGATTACATCTCCGTACTCGACTTCTATCTCCCTTTCTTTGAGATATGACTGGACAAACTCAACACTGATAGGCTCGCCACGATCCATTATTTTTCTGTCTCCTGTTGCATTTACGCATATCCCTCTGGTTACAACCGGAGGGATTGATTCGACACCGAGCTTTGTGGTTCCATACGTCGTAGAAACATCGTAGGCGTCGATACCGTTGTAGAACTTGTTATCATATGAAATGTGGTTTAACGAGTCAAGATGGGTACCAAGGTGATCAACCATTTCTATCCTACAGAGTGCTGCGCCGAACTTGTTTTTGGTGGGAGACCTGAAGGGAGGTCTGTGATCATAAACCCTCTGAGATTGAAGATAGAAGAATGGGCCATGGAGTGACTGCCTGCTCGGCATGCCATTGTAAATCTCATGACTCAAATTGATCGCCTTACCCTTTCTAATCAGAGAAGCGCATTTCAATATCTTAGCGGCGCTTAAGTGATTCAGGGTTCCAAGAACGTCAGATTCACCATATTCAGTTGGGAACCATCTGCTGTCTGATTCAAACCATTCTGCCATATGCTGTAGTAACATTGAGACTTTAAAACCCTTTCCTACCCTAAATTATTTGCTTTTTGCGGTAGAATCCTTTTTGCACAGCGAGAAAGGCTGAACATTTCAGTGCAAATTCTGATAAATTAGGTCAAGTGAAAAAAAGTATACGGAGCTTTGCGTAGTTGCTCCCCATTTGGATTACCGAGAAAATTTATACAATACACTCATTATTGTTGGCATTGAAAATTGGAAACGTTAGCTACAACGGAAAAAAGTATCTCGCAAAACGCGTCGAAAATGCAGTCCAGCTCTTTGAATCTAATAGCTTTCATGAGAACAATCCAGTACTGACAACAGACGAAGTAATGACATCACCCAGGTTGCTCAATTCTCTGTTAAACGATGAAATTACACCCTCTTTTGAGGTAGAGGACGATATACAGATAGAATTCCACCCATGTGTAGAAGCACCAGGTAAAATTGTATGCATAGGGCTTAATTACAGGAAACATGCTGAGGAGACCAGTACGACTCCACCCGGGCTGCCAGTCCTTTTCAGTAAATATAACGATGCACTGGCGGGTCACAGGCAACCCGTAGATATTCCACCAAACGTTTCAAACCTGGACTATGAGGCGGAATTGGGTATCGTCATTGGAAAGACGGCAGTCAATGTGGACCGTACTGATGCACTCGATCACGTTTTTGGTTATTTCCCTGCGAACGACGTATCCGCGAGAGATCTGCAATTCCTTAGCACCCAATGGCTTCTTGGAAAGACTCTAGTTGGATTCGCTCCAATAGGGCCATACATAACGACAACCGATGAAATACCAGATCCAAATTCGCTCGACATTTCCCTCAAACTAAATGGCGAGACCAGACAACACTCCAATACCGCAGACATGATCTTCCATTGCGATTATCTGATAAGCTACATATCCCATTACTTTCCTCTGAACCCTGGAGACGTAATTCTTACAGGAACTCCGGAAGGTGTAATAGTTGGAATGCCACCGGAGAAGAGAGTATGGATGAAGAAGGGTGATGAGACCGAAGTTGTGATTCAGAAGCTTGGGTCACTGGTGACACCATTTCGATGATGTTACGTAGCTTGGAAAGTGGCAGCCTGCCCGTACTGGGATACTAATGAGTAAGCTCGTTACCAGAACCTAATGTAGCTGATCCTCTACAATAAACGCCACATGCCCAATTCTGCTCTATTTTGTCAATCGCGTGGCCATAGAAAGCTACGTAATCCTTAATCGGGGTAAACTGCTCGTTCGAATTAGAGTACTGCCAAACAGAATCTGGAAACTCCTTTTCCCCAGCAACAAGAGTGTAATAGTTCGCGATTCCTTTGTACGGGCACTCCGTCTTTCTACTGGTTGGCTTTAGTGAGCCAGGCCTGACATCCTTAAGAGGGAAGTAGTAGACCGGATTGTGGCCATACTCTTCAAGCATGAGCGCCTCCTCTGTCCTCAATATTTCAACCCCGTTCGAAACCACTACAAAAGAACCGGGTTGTCGTGTAACCTTTATCGGGTGATTCCTCTCGTTATAATCTATAAGGAGTCTGCTCATTGGATCTGCTGCCATATTCGTACAGCTTGCTATCATGCATATACTTTGTCTATTTTTGTTAATGCATAATAAGTTGAATATATCGCTATAGATTAGTGGAAGGTAACTGGGGAGATTTATGAGTAAGAGGAACAGTTTCAAGGCAAGGGACAAAACTGGTTCATCAAGCGCTTTCACATTAGAAGAACGAGAAGCGATGAAGGCACGCTCAGAGGAACTGAGAAAAAGATCGCGAAAGACGGGAGACCAGAATCTCGCAGATTTGGATGAAGTGATGAGAAAGATCGCTGAAATGGAGAAAGAGGATCGACTTATCGCGGAAAGGGTCCATCATATCATCATGGCCACTGCTCCAGAATTATCACCGAGAACCTGGTACGGACAACCCGCGTATTCAAAAGATGGAAATGTCATATGTTTCTTTCAACCATCGAGTAAGTTTAAGACTCGATATTCAACTCTTGGCTTCAGTGATAAGGCCAGACTGGATGAAGGCGTTATGTGGCCCACATCTTTTGCAATCAGAGAACTAACACCCAGAGAAGAAGCCAGGATAAAGGAAATGGTTCTGAAGGCGGTAGGCAAGCTATGAAGGATAACAGAAAGTTGTCAGGAGATTCTCCCAGTGCTTCAGAACAGATTGATGTCATAATAAGCAGCGCCAAAGAATGGCATGGAAAAATGCTCGCTCATCTGAGATCTGTAATTCTGGATGCCGATCCAGGTATAATTGAAGAAGTTAAATGGAAAAAACCATCACGACCGGAGGGAGTTGCAGTCTGGTCTCATGAAGGCATGATATGTGTGGCAGATATACTCAAAAATGCAGTTAGATTGACTTTTGTGAAAGGAGCTCAAATGAAAGACAAGAGTGGCATTTTCAACACAAGGTTGGATAGCAAAGGGGTTCGCGCTATTGATTTTCATCAAGGCGATTTTCCAGATAAGAATGCACTCATTGCTCTTGTCAAAGAAGGGATCGCACTAAATGCATCTCGACTGAAAAAGTAGGAAAAGTAAAACTGAAAAATCCTGGAATTCTCTATCTACAGAATATTTCACCGGAGAGAACACAGAAGTACGCAAATTAGCTCGATACTTATAATAAAACGAGGAGCATGAAAGTATTGATCCAGATGGATTTAGTTGAACATTTTGAAATACCCGCTGACGACATGAATAGAGCCATAAACTTCTATAGAACAGTCTTTGGCTGGGAGAACAACCCGATTCCCGGGGTTGATTACAAACGGCTTCTGACCAAGAGAATATCTGAAAAGGATCTCAATCCTAGGCCGTTTGAAGTTAACGGCGCAATAGTGGAAAGGAGCGACTTATTCCAACGACCCATCATCACTATCAGTGTTAAGGATATGGATGCAACTCTGAAGAAGATCCATGAGTACGGAGGCACGATAAAAGAGGGGAAAAAACCGCTTGGAGAACGCGGCTATACTGCCTATTTTCTGGATACCGAAGGGAATACTATGGGACTCTGGCAAATGAGATCTGCAAGTCAAGTATAGTTTAACAAAGGGAAGAGGTAGTTATCCGGATCTAGAAAATCGAGGTCAACACACTTCTTTTTCTATAATTTGCAAAAGAATCATAAGTCTTAATCCAGCAATTTAATCCGAACAAGGTGGGCCAGCATTGTCCTTTGAAGAGAGAGATGCAGTCTCTTCAATTGAACCGAAGACTCAGCGGTACGCGCTTACAATTCCTGAAAGTCGGTATAAGCAATCCTCTTGTATGGATCGGCGGAAATGTAATTTCTGAGCCCATTCGAATTAAGTGAGTATAGCAAGAAATCTCTGTTTCTCAACACCGCATTTCCCCACTTTATACCTGGTCCAACTCGCTTATACTTGTGATATTGCCCCCATCGCTTTTTGACAATTTTATCAACAAGTTCCGGGTCTTCGAACAACGGGTCTGGCAGTGGAAGGGCCACCCAGTCATCGCTAATGCCAAGTTGTCTATGATCACTCAGCTTCTCTGCAAACTGTTCCATGAATAGCTGGATGTTGGACTTGCCTGGCTCCACCCTATTGATTCCTCTCAGTTTAGCAGCAAGGTATAGTGGCGACTTCATGCGACCGTAATGTGGCGTAAATTGCTTATAAAAAAGTCCCTGAGATCTAATCACGTCTACCGATGTACGGGCCATCCTCAAGGGTAGCCCAACTCTCGAAGAATATCTTCTTTCTCTCCCTCCAGGTCCAGTTGTTATGAATGAAGCATTTTTTCCTATTTGAACAGGGAGAGATGACGCTATCCCGGTTCTTGAAATAAATTCAAGTGCTTCCGCTCCATAGTAATTCCCGTACCCTCCGAACTTCAGAGCGGTTTCAACAGTGGAGAAATATCCTGTCTGGCTGTGGTGTTGCCAGACGAGAGTTCTATCTATCTCTGAATCTAGAACTTTTTGGAAATTATCATTATAAATGGCATCAAGATCAAAATATCCCGCGAAAGAACCAGGTTGACACATCCTTAGAGCAACGTCTCTCCCCTTTCCCCTCGAACACTTAACTCTCGCGATCTTCAAATTATAGTCCTGTTTCAAGGCAAGAAGTTTCTCATAAGTACCGTCGGTAGAGAACGCGTCAACTATAGCTATGTTGGTGTTCGAAGCGTACACTGAGCCAATTGACTCCTCTACCGTGTTCGCATTGTTGTAGACCGTACCATATACCCAGTGCTGCAATACCGACTCAGCTACAGATTTGCTTTCTTTATTATAAAGATAACTAATCGCCTCATTAGCTGGAGACCTTACTCAATTTGAAGAGGCATGTTCTCCATTTAGATCGATATGAATGCGATAACCCTCCCAAGTATGCAAACAAACACCAGTTTTTTTTGCATTACTGGATAGAAAGCCAAATTGTGAACTAGTTGTGGAAATAGAAATGAAGGAGAACCCACTCAACTTCAGGGGCTAAACCAAGAGAAGTGCTGTGATGGAAGATCCGCCGGGTAGCAAGGAAATTGTCAGCAAATTCGAGAAAATAGACTTTGAATCACTGTGGAAGGGAAGAGAAAAGGTAGACCTTCTCGAAAAGAAAATAGTCTCAGTTCTTCTATCAAGATCAGATGGGCGGAGAATTCTAGAGCTCGGAACCGGAAACGGCCGAATGACTGGCTTAATCCATAATTTTGCAGAACATTACGTGGGGAGCGACATCAACAGATCATTCCTCAAGGTTGTTCGGGAGCAATTTTCAAAAGAAGACGATAGATACGTTGCATCTAATCTGTATCATCTCCCATTTGCGAATAACTCTTTTTCCTGCGTAGTAATGATACGGGTTTTCAACTTTCTGTCGCAACCGCTTCGTATTCTCAAAGGACTCTCCAGAATAATTATTCCGGGTGGCTATCTATTGATCTCAATGAGTCAGAAGCCTTCTCTTTCCACTCTGATAGACGACCTAAAATATCATTTGACAGAAGAGGAGAGAAACAGTTCCCGGGTAAAGAGCGTCACTTTCTCAAGAGCGGATATATCCAGGGTTCGCCCAGCATCATCTCCCACGTTTGCGTTCAGCAGGAAGTATGTTTCCGCGATATTCGCATCATCCGGGTTTGAGGTTCGCGCAGAAATATCCAGTGGACTGGAGGATTATTCTGTACTGGCACGTCTGCCACTCAACCTGCTTTACAAACTTGGAAGGAGTTTTCCCAAGTTCTGTTCCTTTCCAACGACGTTCTTCCTTCTTCAAAAGAACAGAAGGCAGGTAGGTGCGTTGTGTGAAGACTCAGATATGATCAGATGCCCGGTGTGCGAAGCCGAACTGGAAGAAATAGTTCTCGATGCCGATCTGACCTGTAGAAAATGCGGAACCTCATTTTTAGAAAAAGAGGGAATTTTAGATATGACATATATACCCGAAAACGCAGAAATCGCAGATGAAGGTGAGTGGACTGTAGGGAAGTAAAAATTCAACTGAACTTCCTGAAGTCTAAGGGCTATTGTATTTCAGCGCAAAGTTCGGGTGATTTTCCAGCGAGAGGGAAATTTGGAATGGCATCAACTCTTCTTCTCCATTTTGCATATGCTGCGCATGTTGGAAAATCTGTGTGAAACAGTTATGGAGCACGCAAGAAATGCAATAAAGTGGATTTCATTACTTAAGCAAAAGCTTTATCAAGTGGATACTATGTCTTTCGTGAATGGATATCTTTAATGCATTGGCTGAGCCGAGGAGGAGAAAGATAGTTGAAATCATTGCAAGTCATGGGAAACTTACGGCAGGTGAGATATACACCAAATTTACTGTTACTCCGCAGGCGATTTCCCAGCACCTGCATATTCTGCATGACGCCAAGCTTCTTAACATGGAAAAGCGGTCTCAGCAGCACATTTACAGTATAAACGCTGTGTCCCTGCAAGATATTGAGCAGTGGGTTAATCGCATTGGCACTCTTTGGAATGAGTCATTAGACAGACTGGAAAAGGTAGTGGAAGAGGAGAAGAGGAAACAGGAGGTATAATAGCATGGAGGAGAAAGAACAGCAGACAAAGGAATTGGAAATAACACGGATTTTGAACGCTCCCAGACACATCGTGTGGAAAGCGTGGACTGACCCAGAGCTGGTTGCAAAATGGTGGGGACCCAAAGGGGTAACCAACCCCACATGTGAATGGGATCCAAGACCCGGCGGAAAAATCTATATTATAATGCTTGCAGGAAAGGAACTTGGTCCCGCTGAGGGTATGCAATGGCCGATGAACGGAAAGTTCACGGAAGTGGTTCCTCAGCACAGGTTAGCTTACACTTCTGGAGCGCTTGATGACGTGGATCGGGGGAGTGACACGTTCATCGAGCACACAGTTACAATAGAATTCGAGGAAATGGAAGAAAAGACTAGGATGCATATACACATAAAAGTTACAAAAGCAGAAGGACCAAAAGCACCAGGTGCTCTTCAAGGCATGACAATGGGCTGGAATCAACAGATGGACAAACTCGCAGAGGAACTAAGTCGCTTGCAATCCTCGTAATCTCAATGCAAGGCCCTTATTCCTTTCATATGAACGGATACATCTTGCGAACCTTCGTATAAGGATATCTCCCTGAAATATGGGCAAATTCATTGTTGATACTTAGCCAAATGCCTAAAAAACTATTCCATGAATTCAAAGATAATGGATGACCCGTGACTCTGCATTGCAAGCTAATAGCAGGTACTTCTCAGGGTGAATAGAAATTCAAATATAATATGGAAAATAATTTAACCGTTATTAACCGGCATTTACAATCAGGCCACTCTGCCTGAGCATCAAACAGATATGTTGTAATACTCCCTGAACCTAGTGGATAGTAAGGCCACTATTGCTATGGTTGTGCCAATTATGACAAACGCAAGCTTCATTGAGAAAATGCCTATCAGAGCTCCACCTATTCCCCCGGATAGAAAAGTTATGGTGAGGGCGAATGTGCTTATCGCACCCATTGCGCGAGCCATCATCTCTTGTTTTATGACTTTCAAGGCCCCAGTTTCTGACAAGACATTGACCATTCCAATAAGCACGCCCATTGAAGCTGCAATTGCGTAGTCCGGATATATGATTCTGATGAATGGAATCGTTATTAACAAAACTCCAAGTATTAAGATGGGGATTTGATTAAAGTTTTAAGGGAATACCGTTGAAGGTTCTTGGGACAAGAAGGGAGTTGCTGTTCTCGCATTATACATGGGATTGACACTTGTGCCTGATTAGAAGCTTCGCAAATAGAAAAGAAAAAGCATATTGCGGTACTCACAGGGCTGTTTCTATACCAAGCTTCCTGGCTGCTGCATTAAGTCCCCTGTCAGCCGAGCAGAACACAGTCGTCCCGGCTTCAATACAGGTTTCCAGCTGAATTGCATCTACAATGTATATGTGTTGTTCAAGAACTGTCTTGACAGCTTTCCTGATTATCTTGCTACTGACAGGATATATTTCAACCGAGGAGGATCTTTCAAGTAAGCCCAACTCACTTAGCATTGCTTGGAGACGGTTTCTCGCGTCAATACCAGTTTTCCTGGAGTATTTGTCAAAAACAACAGCCGCCTCGCCAAGGTTGATCTCAGACAGGCAAATGACTGTCTCCCCTCGCTGGGCTTGATGGAAGTAGCTGTCAGCTAGGGTGCTTTTTTCCTCCTTAACGTACCTTTTGATCAGTATACTTGTATCAAGATAGACGTGAGACACGTTCATTTCGCATTTCCCTGACTTCTTTCTCTGAGTACACTTTACCAGTGAGATCAGGCCTGCTCCTCTCTACATCTTCCCCGCTCATGTATCCGCAATCGAGATTAAGCTCCTTGCACAGATCACTTAGGATCTCCGCTGTGGAAAGGGAACGAAGTGATTTTTCGATGTAGTCGCTGAGGGTCCTTCCTTTTTTCAATAGGGCCAGCTTTGCGTTGTCCACTACTGGTTTTTCTACCGATACAGTTATCTTGGTTTTAACCATCTAGCCGTATATATGGTAAACCGTATTAAGTCTTTCCACCCATTTGGTTCTTAGCCGAGAACAGATTCGACAGCTTTAAACAGGTCTGACATACTCCCACAGCTGAAGATTGTGAGGTTCTCACTTTTGCTTCGGTTTCGTCCTCATCGCTTACGGTCCAGTTGGTTTTGCGGGACCAATTACCGAGTCTTGAAGCCGCTCCAGTCCTGAACATTGCCACTTTAGGGATATCAGTGCTCCCTTTGTACACATTCAGAACAAATCACACATGCTTCACGTCGAGATACCTCAATCCTTCAGAATTAATCTTGACTACATAAATAGCATATTTTCCATCTGGGTCGAGATCCGGATTAAAGATAGTGACATCAGCACCAATAGCGTCCGGTGCCAAGAAGTTCATCAATTCAGCAAGATGCTCACCTTCAAAGCCTCCTTCATCAGGGCTATCAACAGCAGGCATCACGCTGGGATCCAGAACATCAAGATCAATATGAAGCCAATAGGGCTGTGCTCCAGATTCTTTTAGCGCACTCACGGTGCGTTTGCCACTTTCTATCACCCCATCTGCAATGGCGTTGCTCGCAGGAATCACTAGTCGAAGTTTCTCTGATACTTCTAAAAGGTGCTCATCATTATCTCAGCATCCACAGTGTACAATCTTTCTCGGCTCAAAATAAGGACCTGTGCCATCTATATTGGATATTTCGGGATAGTGGAGTCCTACTACGGCGGCTAAATCTTCGCCAGCTAAGCTCCCACATTTGCTAGAATTACCAGGGTGGCGGAAATCAGTATGGCCATCGATGTGGACAAGTCCATAGCTACCTCGCCTCTTGAGTGATAGCCCGATCCCCGAGAAGAAGGCTACAATCACCACCAATTACGAGAGGAGTATTTCCACTCTCTAATATTCCTGAGATTCGTTCTTGAATTTTCTTGGAACATTTTAGTATTTCATCCTCATTTCGTATTCTTCCAGCTGAAATTTTATCAGAGTATTGGCCAGGGATTGTCGCTCCACCATCTATTCCTCCCATTTCAATGAAGAATCGGTAAAGCCCAGCCTCCCTCAGCGCTTCAGGAGCCTTCGAGCATCCTGGTACACTAGAAACTTCGGGTGGACGCAACCCTAAGTTGGTCAGTGCAGACAACAAGACTATCCTCCCCATGGTCAAGGAATCACTTTATCCGATTTGGTATGTACCTGCTGCCACTTGATATATTTAATCATCGAGACCAAAGTTAAATATGGACCGGTCGGGATTTGAACCCGAGACCTCTTGCTTGCGAAGCAAGCGATCTACCGCTGATCTACCGGCCCCTTCAGGCTGATCTAACAAGGAGATGTTAATTTTTCCTCCTACTATGACAGCCTCTCTGAAAGATATTCAAGGGATTTCTCATATCTGTAGCTTATGTTAAAGTGACCATCGGAAAACACTTCGAAGAAATGATCAATTGACTTCTCCTCAAGAATCCTGTGCATTTTGCTCATACCGAAATTGATGTTGAACTCGTCCTCATTTCCCACATCCAGGTATATGGCGTCCATGTCCCTGAGTTTCGCCAAATTCTCAGAAATATTCCTTGCTGGATCAAACTTCTTCCATTTGTTTAGTACCTCGTCCAATAGTTCTCCTGTACTAAGGTCGAACGGAAGATCAATCATCATGTTATTCGAATCCTTATTCGGGCTGTAGAATGCTGCCATGGCAAGTGTATCTAGAGGAGCCATGAAGTTCTTGGCTGATTTGTTTACACTCTTCTTGAATGCGTCAAACCATTCCCTGACCCCCCCTGCTTTGCTGAACTCCTTGATCGCCTTTGGGAAATCCGAATAGTAACAATATTCAAATCCGGCATCCCCAGAATGATCTGCGAAACCCTTGAAAACATCTGGGTTTCGGATTGCGAGTGTATATGCGCCGAATCCTCCGGAAGACTTTCCGAATACCCCAGTTTTGCCAGTATTGAATCTGCTTTTCATCTCAGGTACTATTTCCTTGACAATGAAGTCTTCGTAGTCACCAACAGCATCTGAGTTTAGGTACTGGTTGCCTCCCAGTGAGGTGAAGCAATCAGGAATTGCAATTATCGCATCGTGGAGTTTCTCGCCCGTCCTGAGGCCATCTACAACATCGGTAAAGTTGGGTGATAGAGGCGAGAAATTGAGAAAAGTTCTTGCCCCGCCGCCAAAACCTGCTAAGCCTATCAAGAGAGGTGCATCATCTTTCACATCATCTGGCTTGAAAAGTATCAAGTCCCTCTGGGCAGAATCATTGAGAGGGTTCTTAAGCAGGACTTTGCTGTCCACTTTCATGAGTTCGATCTTAGGCATGTGCTGCGATGCAGTACATGGTAAATAAGTTGGCCATCTCCATAGTGTATTCCTAAGTTCTGAAATTTCGATGAATTAGTGTATAATTATTAGTCTATGTAGAAACGATCTCAGATCGGAAGATAGGCGATCAGGATCGGGTTTATGAATTGAAACGAAATGATTCCATGGACCACTTCGATATACTTTTAAGCCAAATTTGATTATATTATACTGGAGGTTCCGTACGGATTAATAAGAGTGAGTTGAGTGCACAGAATCGGAGAAAGAGGGGCAGAAGAGAAAAGCGTTTCTTAACGGATCGATTAAAAAGTGATTCAACAGACAATAACTTGGAAGATGAAATCGCATTTCTTACTATGTACATCCCAGAACCTGGGGTGGAGAGGATTTCTGACCGAAGGAGCTGGTTTTACCGCAACGGGATGCTCATCAATAAGAGAGATATACCGGTAAGGGAGAAGAAGCAAGCCTACTTCCGTGATTCAATTAAACTAAGTGGGACGGTATTGAAGAGGGACAGGACAGTTGCATTTGTCCTCACTGCTCTCATCCTAGGAATGATCCTTCTAAGTCTAGCCAACTATGACATTCAGCCCTATATTGTTACCCAGTCCTATACGGACACTCTGTACAGCAGCCACTTGGATCCCGCTGGATACTATGTTTCCAATAAGAAGGTGAATCTGTACGTAGAGGCTCCCAACTTCCCCATTCAAATTACCATAAACGACACAGGGCACAACACTCTCGACTATAGTATATTCTATCTGAACGATACAAAAAGTGCAACAGGATTCGGTCCATCAGTGGTTGTAATGCAGGGTCAGATTAATTCAACCTCAGAAATTGCTATCAATAACCCATCCTACCAGACAATGTACACACTATCGTTGTCTTCACCTGCGAACGCCTCATTCAATATTCCTGTCACCATCAATCAGAAGGCGGTTCTGCACCCTCCAGCAAATTACTGGACACTCATACCGGGAGTTATACTCACTCTGGTTGGTGCAGCCGGCATTGGCATGAAAGTCACAAGCATAAGTTCTGACAGAAGCAAGTATTACATGGGCCTCGGGATCAATGAGGATGATCTAAAGATCATAAGGTTGAGCAAGGATCAAGCAAGGAGCAGGACAGCCTATTCGAGCTTCCTCGGAATGGTTCTGGGGCTATTTTTGTGTTCGGCAGGCTTCATCTTCTTTGGCAGCAATATTTTCCTTTCTTGGGTGGGTGTAACATCAATTCTGGTCGGTTTGGCATTTATGCTAAGAGGACTGGTCCAATTCAGGTCGCAAATCTAAGCAACAAGTAAATTCTAGGACTGAGATGGGATGCTGATTGGTAGTCCCCCACTCAACAGCCGGTCAGTTTCCCAATTACTTTATACATGTCGACAATAGGATGATGTGGAAAACCCCCTGCTCTCTAAGAAGGTTGTAGAGCCGAGAGAATACCAGATCAATCTATACAAGGAATCACTTAAACAGAACACACTGATCGTTCTTCCCACCGGTCTTGGCAAGACCATTGTGGCAGCGATGGTAATTGCAAAGGTCATGGAAGATACTGGGGGAAAGGCTCTGTTTCTCGCTCCAACAAAACCACTTGTTGGGCAGCATTATGAGACTCTGAAAAAACTCCTGTCTCTCAGCGAAAAGGAAATATCAAAGTTCACAGGCGAGGTTGACAATGAGGACAGGCTAGTCAAGTGGGTCTCTTCCCAAGTAGTAGTATCTACCCCTCAGGTGGTGAGCAACGACCTGAGGAGTGGCGCAGTGGACCTCTCCAGATTCAGCATAATGGTCTTTGATGAGGCTCACAGAGCTACGGGAAATTATGCCTATGTTTATATTGCATCCTTATTTCTTGAGATCAAACCTCGCCTAATTCTCGCCATAACTGCTAGCCCTGGTGGAAACAGGGAAAAATTCGAGGAAGTAAGGAAGTCTCTTGGGATTGAGAAGGTTCTGATCAAGGATGAGACTGATTCAGATGTAAAGGATTATGTGAATGAAATCAAGCTCTCCGTAGTGAAAATAAAGCTTCCAAAGGCTGTGACAGACATCTCACCATATCTTAAAGCACTCTACAACCAGCTCCTAAACAAGTTGAGGTCGCACAAGATTCTTGGCAGCTCCAACATGTCAAGGAAGATGCTTGCATCCAAAATTCCGGATCTTATTGAGAGAGCCCGATCAGGGGAAAAGGCGCTCTTTTCTCTCATACCTTATGTTTCAGCAGCAATAAGAATAGATTATGCCCTTGAGTACCTTGAAAGCCAGGGAATCGAGGTGGCGTACGACTACATAAACAGCATTCTGGAGAGCGAGGAGAAGACTCTGAAGCGGACTGCATCCATTCTGAGGAACAGCGACAATTTTGAGGCAATGATGTCCAAAATGAAGTCATACATGGAATCTGAAAGGGCCAATCCGAAGATGAAGGCTGCACTTGAGCTGAGCGAGGAGATCTTGATTGAAAATCCTGATTCAAGAATAATTATTTTCACTCACTTCAGGAAGACATCTGACATTTTGACCGATTACCTCACTAATTCCTCAAGAATCATAAAGCCAATTCGATTCGTAGGCCAAGCGAGCAAGCAGGATGACGAAGGAATGAACCAGAAGCGCCAGGCGGAGATACTTTCTGATTTCAGAAGCGGCAAACACAATGTACTTGTTGCAACGAGCGTCGCGGAGGAAGGACTTGATATACCTAGCACTGACAGGGTCATTTTCTACGAACCGGTTCCATCAGAAATAAGATCTATCCAGCGCAGAGGCAGGACAGGTAGAAGCCACGCGGGAGACGTCACTATCTTGCTCTATGAGGATTCCAGGGACATGGGGTATTATTACTCCAGTCTGAGGAAAGAGACCAGAATGAAGACCAATATGAGGAAACAGGGAAGCAATGAAGAACCGGTCCAGATCCAAAAGAAAGTGAAAAAAGACAATTTGGACCTTTTTGATTTTGAGTGACCTTCATCAGTTGTATTCGGTACCTATATATGCAATCTTTGCCAAGAGTGCATCGAGCTGTATGTTATCACTCGAACCCTCCACGATCCTGAATTCAGCCTCGGCAAGTGCCATAATAATTTCAATCTTCTGTCTGGGCGCAATTGGCTCCCTTCTGACATATGAATGGAGGCCCTTGATTATATCCATCCCTGAAAGCCCATCTTCGACAAGCATCCTGTCCAGTACTTCCCTTGCTTCGTCAAAAAGGCCAGCAATGGATGTGGATAGAAGTTTCTTGAACTGGGAAGGCTGGGCAAATCCTGCTATCTCGTATATACGCCTCGCAGATACTTCTCCAGAGGAATGAATGGCCTGTAGTATGTTCAGTGCTTTTCTCATATCTCCTTCAGAAATTTCTGAGATCGCTTCCAGTGAATCATTGTTTATGCTGAATTTTTCAAGCTCTGCTATTTCTCTAAGCCTGGTTTTCATATCCTCTGAGCTTAGTGGCCTGAACCTCATTACCACAGTTCTTGACTGTATTGGTGGTATGATCTGGGAGGAGTAGTTACAGGAAAAGATGAATCTGGTAGTTGAGGAATAGAGCTCCATGGTTCTTCTTAAAGCGGCTTGTGCCTCAGAGGTAAGCTGGTCCGCCTCATCCAGGAATATGATCTTGAAGCCCAAGTCATTTGAGGCCCTAATTCTTGCGAAATCCTTGACATTCTCCCTGATTACATCAATACCTCGCTCATTCGATGCATTGAGTTCAAGCAGGTTCTCTTTGTAATTTTCTCCAAAGAGTTCTATGGATAAAGCCAGGGCTGCCGATGTCTTGCCTGTACCTGCTGGACCGGCAAAAATAAGGTGTGGGAGCTCTTTGGCCTTTACGAAGGATCTGAGCTTCCTGACATTCTCTTCCTGTCCGTGCACCTCAGAAAGGTTCTTGGGTCTGTACTTCTCAATCCAAATATCCAGCATGATAAGACACTCTGAGTGAAATTCAGCATGAACATTGCTAACATAATATAAAATGTGGGTTAGTCTGGCTTATTTGAAGAGTGGAATTCTCGGGATATCGTTTATCTAACGAACTTTGATGTTTCGTCTTGAGCATCTCTGGAGAATTAAGAGGCATACCCTTTGTTTGATGATAGACTATCCGTTGGTCACAAATTTTTATTGCACACCCTTGCATGGCCTTATGAATGAAGAAGATCCTTGTCCTCGCATCAGGAAATGGAACAAACCTCCAGGCCGTTATAGATGCAATAGATTCTGGCTCGATTAAGGCCGAGATTTGTGAGGTCATATCGGACAGGGAAGACGCTTATGCTCTCATCAGGGCGAGGAATCATGGCATTGAGGGAAGGGCAATTGTCAGGACAGAAGAAAACAGAGAGAGCTACTTTGACGCACTTCTGAAGGAAATGTCGCTAAAAGATCCTGACCTGATAGTCCTGGCAGGATTCATGAAAATACTTCCTGATTTTATCATAAATGAGTTCAGAAACAGGATAATCAATATTCATCCGTCTCTGCTCCCCTGCTTTGGAGGAAAGGGCCTGTACGGCATGAAAGTTCACAGGGCAGTTATTGATAGTGGAGCAAGAGTGACGGGATGCACAGTGCACTTCGCCTCAAACGACGTAGACGGGGGGCCCATAATTGAGCAGAGAACAATGGACATCTTCGACACCGATACTGCAGAATCATTGGCTGAACGCATCCACCAGATCGAACACCCTGCCCTGGTCACTTCTATTTCCCTTGTACTTGAGGATAACTACAGGATCGAAGGAAAGAGGGTTATTTTCAAGAAGTAGTTGCACTTCTTCTTCCAGAGGTCCTTCTCTGAAGGTACACAATCACGGCTATTATGCCGACAACCCCCACGAACTCGACCCATAATCCGAAGAGGCCGGCGAAAAGAGTAAGTGAAGGCTCAAGGTAGATGATGGTGAAAATGCCATTGAAAATCCAATGGAACGGGATGTCAACGTAAGCCCCGAATTTCAGGAATCCGACTGCCAGCCCTATGCCTGTAATGAATACTGGAATGAATTTACCCCAGTCCCATGCCCCAAAGAAGATATGGGCATAACCGAAAAGCGCACTGGTGGCAAAAATAAGAACCCAGTCCAGCCAACCCCAGGAGATGTTCCACTTCTCCCTTATCTTTCCCGGTATCACGATAGCCAGAAGCGCATCAGATAAAGGAGGTGCACCATATTCATTGCTTCTGTGTGCCCTTACAAGAAGAAAGCAGAACAGTCCAAGTGGAAGGATTCTAAATCCGAGTTCTTCAACAAAGGGTGCATAGATAAGGCCAAGGTACCCAAGGACTGGGTTGCTTTTCAGCTGGGAAGTTATGCCCCCGCCTCCTATTGGCGTATTTGTGGAAGTCTCAATCACTGTTATTATGTAAACGACGAGGAAAATTGCGGATCCTACGGTAACAAGATAGCCGATAGGCGTGTCAAGCACATCCCTTCCTTTCTTTGCGCCATTCTCACGTATCATTGATGCAAAAATCAGGCCGTATAGGATGAATAAAACAATCAGCACAGCGAAGAGGGGTGCACTTCCTGGAACCAATATGCCAAGAAGGAGAATGAAAAAGTATGGGGTAAACTGCTGAGTTAGCGCAGCTCCCCACGATGGATTGAGAGTCAGAAAAACGGTGAGTGCAAGCACCAACATCATAACTGCGAAGGTCGAGAATACAAGAAGCTTGAGGAATTTCTTCCACCTCGATTCCCCTTCAGAATAGTTCTGGTCCACTGGACCCGAAAGGAAATCATCGCTCCCTTCGTTCTCGGACATAAAACGCAAATTTCTAGGGCATACTAAAACATTGGGAATAATTCACTTCTTTACTATAGTTGACCTTTTCTCCGCATCAAGTATCTTCTTTTTTGTCTCCACTCCTCCGATGGCTGAGAAACCTCCCATTCCACCGCTTGCCACCACTCTGTGGCACGGCACAAGTATGGTTATCCTGTTTGATCCAACTGCATTTCCAACTGCCCTAGCTGCCCTTGGTCTGCCAATCCTTGTGGCAATTTCAGAATAGGTCCGAACCTCTCCCTTGGGAATTTCCCTGAGTGCATTCCAAACATCTTCTTGAAACTCAGTTCCCTGAATTTTCACAGGGATGTTTTCAATATTGCCGCTTCCACTCTTCAGAAAGTCCGCTATCCTTGACAGGACCTCATTCTCCTCCACTTGGTGCTCAGGCTTAGCAGAAATATGGACCCTAGTCACCTCACCATCCTCGACTTCACAGTTTAGGAAGTATCCCAGTTCCTCGCAGAACATGGAGGAGGCTATCTTCATTGTCAATAAATGTGTGGGAAGGTATTATTGATTTCCCACAATCACTGCTCTAGTGCAAATTTGTATCCGTACTGAATGATCCCGTTCTTCCCATCCTCAGAAACCTTTCTGAAAACTGAATGCACTCTCCTTCCTATATCGACATCCGCTGGATTGCAGTCGACAATCTGACCGGTCAATGAGGGCCCTTCCTCCAGCTTGATAATTGCCAATACGTAAGGTTTCTGCCGTGCAAAAGCCCCAGGGGCCTCATGGACCACTGTGAAAGATACGATCTCCCCTTTTCCTGAGAGATCGTAGTTGCTCATTTTTCCAACCGAATCTCTGTGACATACTGGGCAAACGTCCCTAGGAGGGAAGTAGACTCTCTGGCAGTTCCCGCATCTGTGTGCCACCAATCTGTACCTGTGGTCACTCTCTCTCCAGAATCTTGAAAGCTCACCCACCTTAGGCACCTCCTATTATGTGAACAACAGATGTAGAGCCAGTTCCTGCCATATTGTGTATCATCACTGTATCTGCTCCTTTTATCTGTCTCTGGTCTGCTTTTCCCATGACCTGCTCGTAAGCTTCCACTGCCTGTGAAATTCCTGCAGCACCCAGGGGGTATCCCTTGGCCTTGAGCCCACCTGAGGTGTTTACTGGAATCCTTCCACCTGCCTTTATGTCCTCATAGACTAGATCCTTCGCCATTCCTTTTTCCGCGAAGCCCAGATCTTCGAGTTCAAGAAGCCCATAAATGCTGTAAGAGTCGTGGAGTTCCACTGTGGAGATGTCCTTTATTGTTTTTCCAGCCTTCTTGAGGGCGTCCCTAGCAGCAAGTTTTGCGGAATTCAAAGTATACATGGATTCCCTGTTATGAACTGCAAAGTAGTCCTGGGATATTCCTGACCCTAGAATTCTTGCCCCTTCGAGCTTGTTCTTCTTCATGTAATCCTCTGATGCTAGAAGGACAGCTGAGGCACCATCACTAATGGGGCTGCAGTCCATCAGGTTCAGCGGGTCCGCCACCAGCGTTGCGTTCATTGCAGCCTCCAGTTTGAGCTTGTTTTTGTACTGGGCCTTCGGGTTCTTTGAGGCGTTCTCATGGTCATTGACCGATATCATCGAAAGCGCCTCTTTTTCCACGTTGAAGTCCTTCATGTATTTCCTGGCCACTATGGCTGCCAGCGCAGCAGGGGTGGCTCCGAAGAATGCTTCCCACTCCCTGTCAAGAATCGATCCCATCATGTCCAGCAGCTGGCTGCCGTAGATATCAGTCATTTTTTCGACTCCTCCCACCATTATCAGATCATACTCACCTGATTTGATGGCCAAATAGGCCTCTCTCAACGCTGCCCCTCCTGATGCAGAGGATGACTCTATCCTGACCGCAGGAATGTTGTTGTGGGCAATTCCAGAAAAATCTGAAATCAAGGAACCTATGTTTTCCTGACCGTTTATTGTCCCTGCGAGACTGTTGCTGCCATAGAGTATCTGCACATCCCTGCTGTACACACCAGCATTTTCTATAGCTCTCAGGCCTGCCTCAACAGCTAGCTCCCTCAGAGATCTCTCCCAAAGCTCGCCGAATTTTGTTTCGCCGCCTCCGACAATGTAAACGTCACTCAATGCTCTCACCTACAATGATCTTTTTCTTGAATTTTGCATACAGGGAATAATCCACCCAAATTACGTTCTCAAGCATATCCTGGATAGTCGGAGCAGCTTTCCTGTTCATTTTCTTTATCTCATCTGTCACAGTGATGTCGAAGCCATCTGAACCTGCGCCTGAACCGAATGAGACTGCCAGAATTCTATCTCCAGGTGAAGCCTTGTCCAGAATAGACGAAAGGCCGGTCATCATCGCCCCGGAGTAAGTGTTTCCTATGACAGGGGTCAAGAGGCCATCCTTGTACTGTTCTTCCTTGAATCCAAGTATCTTTGCGACTCTTGTGGGAAACTTTCCGTTAGGCTGATGAAACACGGCATAATCATAATCCTCGGGTTTCATTTTCGCCACCTTCATTATGTTCTCCGATGCTGCCCTAGTGTGCTTGAAATATGCCGGCTCTCCCGTGAATCTTTCTCCATGTGTAGGGTATGGCTGACCCTCCCTCCTCCAGAAATCCGGAGTATCAGATGTCACAGAGGATGTATAATTGATTTCCGCGATCACTTCATCTTTTCCGATTAGGAAGGCTGTTCCACCTGCTGAAGCAGTATATTCAAGTACATCGCCCGGTGCGCCCTGTGAAGTATCAGAACCTATGGCCATACCGTACTTTATGTTGCCAGCATCAACCATTGCTTTCACATTCTGCATACCTGCTGTTCCTGCCTTGCAAGCAAATTCATAGTCAGCAGAGAAGAGACTGAAATCCACTCCAAGTGCAGAAGCTACTATGGTTGCTGTTGGCTTTACAGCGTATGGGTGCGACTCAGAACCAACATAAATAGCTCCAATGTCCTTCGGGTTAATCCTCTTCCGGCGAAGCGCATATCTTGCCGCCTCTACTGAAATAGTCGCCACATCCTCGTCGGGTGCGGGGACGGATTTACTAAGAATATATATACCGCTCTTTATCTTCTCAGCATCTTCACCCCATACTCTTGCTATCTCTTCGGGCTTGATCCTAAACTTGGGAATGTAGGATCCATATGACACTATACCTGACATCAAAGCACCTAAATGGGAAGTTTCAAGGACTATATAAAAATTAACGAAGTAGACTTCAACAATTGTCGATTCCTATGGCAAAGTTGGTAATTAGGGCGCTGTAGTTAAACTTTCCCTGTTTGGATAAGTGTTACAAGTATTGTGCCGATTTCCATTGAAGGCGGTAAGTGAGCAGCTGAACTAGGCAAGATTTCTACTTGTGGAGTTCGTCGATTGCTACTCCCAAGATCTTCTATTGATTGAATCCTAATTCGTGAGAATCGTTTAATATTCCCATGAATTACTATGTGGAGGACAATACATGCCTAATATGTCGCCTAATGCCAAAAAGATATATGATGCAATGAACAGAATTGGGGCAATCTCTGAGGACAAACTCAAGACTGCTGATGACATCATGAAGGCTGCCTCACTGGGAAAGGGCCTTGTCTCTTCTTCTCTGCAAGAGTTGCAGAAAAATGGGATAATAAAAAGGGTAGCCAGGCAGAAGAGTGCAGGATATTACATATTAAAGCAGGCATAGGAATTTCAACCTTCTGCACAAGGATTCTAATTGTAGCCAGCTCTATCTTAGGGATAATAATTTCCAAACTCACTATTGGCGCAATAACAGAAGCATGAGAAATGCGTTTGAACTTAGGAAAAGCGTTGTTTTCGGGGAAAATTGTAATTTGACAACAACAGAACTACACTAAGTTTAAATCCCGAAATTCCATGGTTACGTTACCACTGGCAGGACGCTCAGTGTATGCAGTGGTGTATCTGTATGATCAAGGCTGCGCTATTTAGAAAAACGTAAATAGTGGCAGACATTGGTATGACACAGATTAGCCCTGCGGCTGATGAATATGAAAACACTCATACTAAATGTTGACAGGGATAACGACTTCGGGGAAAAGGTTGGAATCACCGGTCCTATCCTTGGTTATGCTGAGTGTTACAACGCAGCGATAAAGCTGGTCACGCAGGACCCGGAAGATTCAGATGCAAATGCTCTATTTGGGGCAATAAAGCATTATGAAGAGCTTCAAAGGGAGGGAAAGGATGTTGACATTGGCCTCATCACAGGGGATACTGAGGTCGGGACAAGATCCGACGAAATCCTTGGAGAACAGCTAGATGAAATATTGAAGATGGGGGTGTTCGATGACCTCATCCTTGTATCAGATGGTGCTGAAGATGATTACATCGTCCCGGTGATAGTGTCCCGTATTAAGATAAGGTACGTAAGGCACATCATCGTAAGGCACAATCAGAACATTGAATCTCTTTATTATTACATAGTCCGGGGACTGAAAGACAAGAAGCTGGTCAACAAAATAATAATACCACTTGGCTTGGTATTCCTGACTTACGGTATTGTTTCACTTGGTTTCATTCTGTACTCAATCATCGCAGGTGGTGCCAAGATCATAGATCCGAGCCTTGGTGCAATAACATTCGTAACAATAGTTCTGGGCTCCTACTTTGTTGAAAAAGGATTTGAAATTGGTGGCCATGCAAAACATTTGCTTACCTCATTGCGCGAATACGCACAGGAGACTAGAATACTCTTCCTTTCATACGTCATTTCATCTTTCCTGATATTTGCGGGCTTGGCTTCAAGCTTCGCAATTGCACACAGAACTGACCACACCGCGCTTGATGGTTTGCTGATTTTCCTATCGCTTTTTACCTGGTGGGGGTATGCAGCAGTTTTCGCCAGGGAAATTGGAACAGCAGCCGATATGGCTTCAACCAGAAAGGCTGGGATACAAAGGATCTGGTATGGCTTGATGTTTTCGCTTGCAATAGCTTTCATTGTGTATGGAATGATAAACTACATCAGGTACGTACTGGGATTTGTGACATTCTCCTTCGCAATAATGAACATCGCGCTACTCATATTGGGAGTGGTAATTGCAATGCTTTCATCCATGGTTCACCGCTATTACGGTCAGCCTGATGAGTCAAAATCAGTGGGGCAGTCCGGAAAATCAAACTTTCTTGAAGATAAATGAACCCAGGCGAGTGGTGGCCACTGTACTCCAGGATATCACAGGAGTTCTCTTTTGACCCATCTTTGGATTATCTTTCTTCACAAAGGTTGTCGTCGCTCATCGGTTACAACAATCACGTCGAATACTTGGATTCGTTGAAAGGGAAAAATGTCACAATAGTAGGGAACGGTGAACATCTCCCCTCTATTTTGGGGAGCCTTTCTCCTGGTCCAGTTATAGTCGCAGATTCAGCTATTTCTGCATATTTTCCGGAGATGGGCTGTCCGGACTTCATAGTCACTGACCTTGACGGTGATTTGAATCTAATTAAGGGCTGCTTCAAGGAATCTACTATAGTAATACACTCCCACGGAGACAATATTCCTGCAATTGGAAACCTCAACCTAAAAGAAAATGACAGGGTAGTTGGAACTACACAGAACATCCCCCTCTGGAACATCTATAATTTTGGCGGCTTCACTGATGGCGACAGATCGGCATTCATGGCAGACTCTGTGGGTTCAAGCAAGATCACTCTTGTAGCCTTTGATTTTGAGCGTCCGAATCGCTCCAAGAACATCGACAATGAAAGGAAAAAGAAGAAGCTGAAGTGGGCGCATTCCCTGCTGGGCCTACTTGCAAAGGAAAGAGGAACTGAATTGTCGAAGGGTGATTTCATTGAAATTTGACTACTTTCCCATCCCTGTATACAACAGGAAAATTCACTAGGTTTGGTGTTAACGAGGCAGATATATCTCCCCAGAAACCCATTACAGTTAGCCACCTCGAACCTGAACTCTTTTTCACCTTCCGCAAGTATTCCTCTAGGGAAACTTCCTCGCCTTGCAGTCTCTTTTTGAGAAATTCGGCGAAGAGGTAGTCTTCTTCGGCGCGTCCGTCAGGACGGTTGGAAGTCACAATCGAAATTCCATCTTTATCCTTTAAGGCCCGGATAGTGGCATCCACATTTATGAAGGAAGCTATGAACACCTCCCCTCCTTCCACAATCTTCTCAAGAACCTTGGTTCCGTTTGTGCTTGTGAAAATAATAATCTTGCCAGTGAAGTCCAGATCAAGCAGTTTGGACGGCGAGTTACCATAGTCAAATCCAGGGACCCTGAAGCCCATTCTTTCTCCCACAATTATGTAATTTGGATTGTCCTTCTTTATCTCCCTGGCCTCTGCTAATGTCTTTGTTGTAATTATCTCCTTAGCTCCGTTTTTGAGCAGAATTGGCATAGTGGAGGTAGATCTGTAAATGTCAACTAGCACTCTTGTATGGTAGCTGAACGCGTCCTGTCTACGCCCATCCTCTATAACAACGTTCAGCATGTAATCACACTTAGAGACTCTTCACTTAGTTTTTCAGTCTTAGCATAGATGCAATGAGTAGAATTCAACACGACTGTGAATATGAAAAGGTTAAAAATGTATTCGTCATTCAAGGCAGCGCTATCAGGTGTTAAGAAATGGCTCAATCGGTAAGTACAATGGTCGAAGGAGGGAAGGCGACAACCGGACCACCCATAGGTCCCGCACTGGGGCCTCTTGGGCTGAACCTCGGCCAGATCATCAAAGAAATAAATGATAAGACAAAGGCATTCAGTGGAATGCAGGTTCCTGTAACTGTCACTGTAACAGACCCAGACACAAAGGCCTATGAAATCAAGGTCGGCATACCTCCAACCTCTGCGCTATTGAAGAAAGAGGCGGGCGTTGAGAAGGGTGCTTCAATGAGAAAACAGGCCGTAGCAGGAAATATCTCGATCGAATCCGTCAAGAAAGTGGCAGAAACAAAGAAGGATATGATGATGGCGTTTGATCTCAAGAATGCTGTCCTTGAAGTGATAGGTACGTGCGTTTCTCTCGGACTCACTGTCGATGGAAAGGATCCCAGGGAGGCGCAAACGCTTATTAAGGAGGGCAAAATCGAGATTTAGACTGTAGGAGAGCCCAGGCTCGCTAGCACTACGGATTGGTGATTTATTTGGCGAACAGCGTATCAGTTGCTGCTGTAAAAGAGGCAAAGAAAGCCTCAAAGGATAGAAAATTCAAAGAGAGCCTTGAAGTCGCGGTAAACCTCAAGGAGGTAGATCTCAGCGACCCCAAGAACAGACTCAACGAAGAGATAGTGCTTCCAAAGGGGAGAGGGAAGCAGCACAAGGTTGCGGTTTTTGGAACTGAGGAAATGAAGGTCAAGGCCAGAGACTCGGCCGATATGGTATACGGACCTGAGGATTTAACACGATTTGCTGACGATAAGAAAGAGTTCAAAAAACTTGCCAGCGAGATAGACTACTTCATCTCTGAGGCAACTCTTATGGCAAATATAGGAAAGTCCCTAGGTCAGGTTCTAGGTCCAAGGGCTAAGATGCCCAAGCCACTTCCACCGGGCCAGGATCCTACGCCGCTCATTTCCAACTTGAGGCAAACAGTAAAGGCCAGGACGAGGGACAAGAAGACTTTTCATGTTCCCATTGGAACTAAGGAGATGAGCGATGAGGACCTTGCTGACAATGTGGACGCAGTCATTTCTCGTATTGTGGGAAAACTTGAAAAAGGGTACAACAACATCGACTCTGTCTATGTGAAGACAACAATGGGCAAAGCTGTAAAGCTTAAGATGGAGGAATACAAATGACGGAGCAGTACCAGGCAAAGGTAGCTAAATGGAAAGTGGACTTTGTCGAGGAACTTAGAAAAGAGATACAAGAGAAACCAGTAATTGCCATAGTAGACATTCACGGCATCAGGAATCAGCAACTGCAGAATATCAGGAGAGAACTCAAGGGAAAGGCCGATTTCAAAGTAGTCCGGAGAAGACTACTACTGCATGCACTCAACAGGGTGAAGAAGGAAAATATCGATCCCATAAAGGATCTGAGCAACGGGCAGATAGCAATCCTCACTTCTGAAGAAGATCCAAAGTCAATTTACGAAATGCTCTATAAAACGAGGCAAGACTCTCCTGCCAAGGGAGGCGAAATTGCTCCCCGCGACATAGTCGTTGAAGAAATGGTAACTGGGTTTCCACCGGGCCCAATGATCAGCGAATTCCAGAAGGTTGGCTTGAAGACAGCCATCGAGAAGGGTAAGATTGTCATAAAGGGCGAAACAGTCCTTGTAAAGGAAGGAGAACCAATACCAAGGGACAAGGCAAAGATTCTCGAGAAACTAGACATCAAGCCCATCAATGTTGGACTGGACATAATTGGGGCATACAGTGATGGTCTGATCTTCACGAAGGAAGTTCTGTCGGTGAAGATAGAAGACATAGTGAGCGACATGGCAAAGGCATTTTCCCAGGCAAAGGGAGTTGCCCTGGAAACCATGTTCATCGTTCCGGACATACTTCCGGATGTGTTCTTCAAGGCAAAACTCCAGGCAGAACAGCTGGCTCTTGAGAGCGGCTACATGGATGAGAGTAACATAGAATTATTTATACTCAAAGCAATTAGGGAAGCCACTGCCCTTAACAGCGCCCTGGTCGGAGATGAAGCATCTCCCGGGGAGCAAGAGTCCTCTGAGGAAGTCACCAAGAAGAAGGAAGAAAATAAGGAAGAGGACCAAGACACTGATGAAAACATTTCAGCGGGATTAGGTTCCCTGTTTGGATAAACGAAGGAGGAAAATAGATATGGAATATGTATACGGAGCTTTGCTGCTTCATTCAGCCGGCAAAGAGATAGACGAGGCGAACCTCAAGAAGGTTCTTGCAGAAGCAGGAGTCAAATCAGACGAAGCAAGGC
Source organism: Thermoplasmataceae archaeon (assembly GCA_046704325.1). Lineage (GTDB taxonomy): Archaea > Thermoplasmatota > Thermoplasmata > Thermoplasmatales > Thermoplasmataceae > UBA582. Next base: position 4,606 of record JBJKSG010000029.1, on the reverse strand, counting down.
TTAAGACGCTGGTCTCGAGCCTGAAGGGGGTCAAGATTGATGAAGTACTCAAAAATGCTGCAACTGCTGCAGTAGCTGCACCAGCACCTCAGCAGGCTGCACCGGCTGAAAAGAAGGAGAAGAAGAAAGAAGAGAAAAAGGAAGAGAAGAAGGAAGAAGTCTCTGAAGAAGAGGCCATGGAAGGTCTGAGCTCACTATTCGGATGATCCATGGATTTCTATCCTTTTTTCTGGGGAGTTATAAAATACCTACTCCCTGCTTGTTTTTTCATTGTTGCGGTCTGGGCTGATCCAAACCCGCTGTTATTAATTATATCAATAATCTGGATTATGTCATCCATAATTCTCTCTGCCCTTTCAATGCAGGGTAACAAAAAGACCCTGTAAGGTTGGGGACCTCAAGTCAGAGGTTCAATTCACTAATTTTCTTAAGGACCTCTGTGGCATGTTCCTTTGGGCTCACTTTAGGATAAACATGGGCGATCTTTCCATCTTTGCCAATTATGTACGTAATCCTTTTCGCAGAAGAAGGACCCAAGACACCATATTTTTGGGAGATATCTTTCGAGTTGTCCACGACAAGAGTGAAGTTGAGCTGGTATTTGTCTGAGAAATTCTTGTGGGCCTTCTCAGAATCCACACTGATTCCGAATACCTTGATCCCTCTCTTCTCATACTCCTCATTGTTGTCCCTGAAGTTGCAAGCTTCTGTGGTGCAACCTGGAGTATTGTCTCGCGGGTAAAAATACACAACACGTATCTTGCCATCGAAGTCACTAAGCTTGATTCTCTTGCCCATTTGGTCAACAGATTCAAAATCCGGAGCGATTTCCCCGATCGTCAGTGGTTCAACCATGCTCTCTCAGGGCGCCATGTTATTTGATGCTTGTGAGATCATTTCACAAGCTTCAGTTCTTTCAGTTTGTTCATCACTTGAACGGAATGCTGATCCGGGTCCACTTTAGGATAAACGTAAGCTACCTTGCCTTCTCGGTCGATGATGTATGTCACTCTCTTGTCGTATCCTTCTGCAAGAGCTCCGTATTTTCGTGAAATTTCCTTAGAATCGTCGGCAAGCAGAGTGAAGTTGAGATTGTACTTCTCCTGGAATCTCTTGTGCGATGCCGCATCATCTATGCTTACACCAAGCACCTTTACACCGTTTTCTTCGTACAGTGAATTGTTGTCCCTGAAGTTGCATGCCTCCTTTGTGCATCCTGGCGTGTCGTCCTTTGGGTAAAAATAAAGGACAACCGGTTTTCCCCTGTAGTGGCTGAGCCTGACCTCGTTCCCGTCCTGATCATGGGAATAAAAATCTGGTGCTTTCCCTCCAACGCTTAGAAGATCTGTCATAAATATCCATGAATGGCTGCCGAATAAGCATTATGGATCTTCTATTTGTAAAAGGTCTTTAAAATCTTGTCATCGGGAAAATGAATGAGTCGCACTGCCTCACCCTTCTTGTCCCCCATTATTTCCGAAGCTGATCTCTGGGCTATTCCAACCGCAATAAATACATCATCCTTGTTTTTCACATAGACCATGTCACCTGGCATTATACCGGAATCAATGGCTGTGATGCCCTGGGCGAACACATTTGCCCCGTTCATCACGTGTGGGACCGCTCCATCATCCACGCTGACATACTTTTCCTTGGGCTTTAGGGCATTCAGCATGAAGAGTGTTGGAATTACTCCGTCCTCCCCCTTCTCGTAGACAAAAGGTTTCCTGTCCATGAAGAAGCATTTCTCCTCCTTTGTCTCTTCCACCTGCACTTCCTTTAGAGCTTCAGGATCAAAGCCAAGCGCCGCGACCTTCTCCCTCAGTGATCTGAGCTCTTTCTTTGAGATAAAATGCTTGGGCATTAGGCATCACGGTATGAAAGATCTGAGACCTTCAATCTTCTGGTTAACATTACCCACATCTGTCAGCAATTCCTTGATCTTATCCTTCATTTTCATTCCAAGGTCGACTTCGTTGGGAGTGAACATCCATTCCTTGTTTCCAGTTTCTCCAACTGCCTGCAGGAATGCATAATATGTTGCCCTTACAATGGGGGAAGTAGTGAGCATCCTTTCTCCTTCCCTTACAGCTGCCGCCTTTCCCTCCTTATGGTATTTCTTAAGCAGATCCACCAGGTACTGTGAATTCTTGGACCATGCCTGAACCTCGAATGATGCCTCAATCTCTTCCGATGAAGAGAGCCTTCTGGCCGCCTCAATACGGTCGAGTGGGCTTCCTTTAAGGGATTTAATCTGCTTTTCGTCAAGCTCAGGAAACATCTCTTGAATAATATTCTCTCCACTATCCTTCCAAAGTATCTCAAGAAGCTTCCTTGTGCTTGGACTCTCCAGGGAAATTCCCTTTCCGTAGTCTATCAGGGGCTCTCTCAAAAGATCAGGGGAAACTACTTCCTCATCAAACTCCTTGAGGAATTCATCTACTGTTGAATAGACCTCTTCACCTATAACATAGAGCCCAAGCTTAACAGCCTCGTCTACCCTGTGCCTCACTATTTTCTTGATAAGCTGCCTGTCGTCGATTTTACCATTGAAGTATGACATTACTGCATCGTTCGGAAGTCCTGTAACATGCTCAGAAAGGAAATCGCTTGAGATGGTGAAATCTGCGTAATAATCCTTGGTGAGAAAGTGCCTTATCATGACGTGTAGGGTATTCCCCTGGCTATTCTCGTGAATTCTTACAGAGACGCCTGAGAAATGATCGATGGAAAAACTCTTCCCGGAGTCTCCCACAAATATTTCCCCATTGTTCCTGTCATGCTTTATTCCGTGCTCATCCAGAACATCCTCAAAGAACTCAGTTCCCGGGCCGCTCTTCTTGCAGGATGCAAGATAATAGTTTCTGGAAGAGTATACCCTCGCCTTCTTGCTTGTAGCAAGCGAAGAGAAGGCAAGCATTCTGAATATTCTATTATCGAAGTGCTGCAGCCCGGCAAGAACATTGGGGTCTGTATTTCCCCTCTTTGCATACTCGACATTCCCATATGGAGTTGTTATGAACCCCAGGATGGGGGCAGAATCGGACTCAATTATCTTCTCGGTTTCCCCCAGGGCGCTTAGGAACTGGTCTGCAGACCGTGCATACTTCCCAAAACTCCCCGACGATTCCAGTTTCTTCCTGTACGAGTCAAACGGGCAGAACATGCCTTTGTCAAGGCACTCAGGCAGAATTATCGTGGGATCTTCAAACAACTGGTTAAGATGTTCGAGAAACTTTCTCTCCTTTTCTTTGGACCCCACTTTGAGCTTCATTACAATTCTTATTTCTTGTCCAGCATCCTGATGGCTTCCGCTCTCACAGTAACAGGTATAGGTACCATGGACTCAATCAACTGAACTGTGACTTCCTCCTTGCCAGCATCTATGAACGTAATCTTTGCCTTTTCACCCTTGAATGGGCCATCTATAAGTTCCACGAAGGCTCCAACCTCAAGTCCTGTAACTGCGGGCTTAGGCGTCAGATAATGCACAATTTCTTCAAGGTCAATGTCGCCCTGGACTATACCTTTGAATCCTCTTATTCCTCGAGCTATATATGCAATTCTGTCAGAGTGCATTGCCTCGACAAAAACGTAGCCTTTCACCTCAAAGGGGGCCATTACGGCGAGCACCTCGCTCACGGCATTGGGGTTGTATTCCATCCTCTCTTCCTTGTCCCTCTGGGCCCTGTTGACTAGATCTCTTGATACCTGGATCTCATTGCCCACTGTTGTTTTAAGTGCCACAATGATAGGCGAAATTGTGACGTTGAACTCCTTCACGAGATTATGTATTTGATCCTCTGAACTTACGTGAACTGTAACGCCTATTCTGTCCCCCATGTATCCCCCCTTGGGAGTGGTTACAGACAGTGTCACTCTTCTGGATTGATTTCCATCTATTTCCAATTCTTCAGTAATTGAGGCATTGTCATTTGGAGAAACTGTAAAGTCCTTGTTTTTCCCACTATCCAACGAAAAGAACCACTCGATCAGTGGATCTCTTTGGTGAAATTCAACCTTTACATCTACAGTGAACTTTCTCTTTTTGCTCTGTATGTTCTTGAGCCTGATGGGGATCTCCTGTTTGCGGCCGCTTCCTTTGCTGAAATCGGCAACATTGAGTTCAATCCACTCGAACTGATTCTCGTTAGCATTCTGCATTAATTTTCACCCTATGGTATCTTGAAGTAATGTCCCATCATCAGATAGATAAAGAATCCAAGGAGACCAAGCAAAACAATACCAGCGCCAGTAATTAGAAGAACCTTGAGGTACTCGTCCCTATCGGGTTTTTTGGCCATTCTGAGTAGCCTCGCATACTTTCCTTTTCCAATGCCGGAGAACTTTCTCTCGACTTTGTCTTGAATCTCCAGCGCCTTTTCGTCGAAGGACATATGAATCTTACCTCTTAAGCGGATTATGAAATAAAACTCTTTCGTGGTTCAATGTAAAGAAGGAAACGCACGGAGTGCAGGAATCTGAGGGGCAGAGTGTGCCTATGGCTCGTCGTATCTTAGGAGGTGATCCATCCGCAGGTTCCCCTACGGATACCTTGTTACGACTTAACCCTCCTCACTGACATCAGATTCGAGTTCGCCCTCTC
>JBJKSG010000028.1:0-27745 GCA_046704325.1 Thermoplasmataceae archaeon | reverse complement strand
TGATTTTGCCCTCCCTATCCCATTTTCTCAGGGTGGTGGGATCAATCTGCAGTATCTCACACGCATCTCGGAGGGTGTACAGTTTTTCCATAACTTATCCTAACATCTCACAATATTACTTAACTTTCTCCTTTATCTGTTAAAGCCCTTACCGGAGCTTCAAAGTTTATTTCCATGCAGATCAAATCTGATCGGTTTCTCAATCTCTGCGATGACAGCCGTCTGTCCATGCAGATCCTTGAAACCTTCCACAAACTTGTGCGGATCCTGGTTTATCAGGTCAAAAGTGCTGTAATGCATCGGCACAACGTACTTTGATTTAAGCAGTCTGGAAGCATAGAGAGCCTCCGGGATGCTCATTGTGTAGTGGCCCCCAATCGGAAGCAGCGAAATGTCAGGATTGTACAGATCATGGATGGTCTCCATATCCCTGAAGACGCCCGTGTCTCCCGCATGATAGAGCTTGAGGCCGTCATTTACGACGATTCCCATCGGGCTGCCTCCATATTTTCCGTTATAGCCGGAGGAATGATATGCAGGTACCGAGGTGAATGTAACTCCATCGACCTTGGTTGAGCCGGAATAATTTATGCCGATTACGTTCAGATCTTTTTCCTCTTCCTGCAGCAGACCAGCGAGCTCAACCATTGTCACAATAGGTGCCGAAGTCCTCTTGGCTATGCTGACTGCGTCACCCACATGATCAAAGTGCCCGTGCGTCACTGCTATTACATCAGGCTTGACCGAATCAGCCTTAATCTGCGCTTTCGGATTTTGCGTCAGGAAAGGATCGATCAGGATGTTCTTTGTAGAACCGACTGTAAAACAAGCATGCCCATGCCACGTTACCCTAAATTCTTCTGCCATGCTTCTCTATATTTTAGTGATATTTAGAATTAAGCGATTCTTCCTTCCATAAAGAAGCTAACCCTTTTTTGCAGGACTGCATAACAGGAAACTTGAATATCATAATAGAGGCCGCTATCGGAATGCTGCTCGGGGTCTCGCTGGCTGCTCCACCCGGCCCAATTACGTCCATGATTGTCAACAGGGCTGTGAAGTCTATTCCAAAGGCCTTTTACATCGCATTGGGGGCAATGACTGCAGACGCGACCCTGATGTTCATTGTATTCATACTGCATGGATTGATAGATCTTTCGCGTTTCTATCTATACATATATGCCATCGGGGCAGCCTTCATGTTCTATTTCGCGTATGCAATCCTGAAGGAGAAAACTGATGAAGAGAGTTCTCACGGCACATACCTGAAGGGTCTCACTGTCGGTATAGTAAATCCTGCACAGATAGGGTGGTGGCTTACCGCGGGATTGAGCTTCCTGAATACATTCGGATATCCTGTGTTTTATTTCCTCTTTGTCGGCATAACCATCTGGGTGCTCTTCCTCTCTTACGTGATAAACAGGGGCGCAAGGGCTTTCGGCATGAAGGCGGAATCTGCGATAAGGATGGTGAGCTTCCTCATGCTGATTGTATTCGGAATATACTTCCTCATCAGGGCTGTGACGCTTCTGTGAAGCCGGAGATCATGGAATCCCTGCACTATTGCAGTATCTTGTCCGCGAATGTTGTGACCGGATTCACTGTTGGCTTCCCGTTGTTTGAAACGACCTGGAGCGCAGGAGGCACCTTTAGGTAATCCTTCACGTTCTCGTTCAGCCTCTTGGTGAAGCTAGGTACCGTCTTGTTCTCGAAGAATATTCCAGTCGGGATCCTCTTCTCCATCTCTGTGGACTTCATCAACGCATTTGTATAGACTTCATTGTATCTGTCTAGACTGCTCTCGTTGATAACAGGATTCCAGTTTTTGTCTTCTTCAAGCTTGTAGACCTTCTGCCGGTATATCTCCATCGTGTTGATGTTGTTGTATGTTGGACATGGTTGAAGCACATCGATAAGAGAGGAACCGTCATGCAGGATCGATCTCTTTACAATCTCCTTCAGCTGTTTGGTGTCGAAGGAAAAACCTCTCGCAACGAATGTGTACCCAGAGGCGAGTGCAAGAGCCACGGGATTCACCGGGCCGAAGACGTTTGGCCTAGTCAGTGATTTGGTTTTCATTCCAAGGGCCATAGTGGGGGCAGCCTGTCCTTTCGTCAGCCCATAGACCTGGTTGTTGAAAAGTACCACAGTTATTCCAGTGTTCCGCCTGCCTTCCGCGACGAAGTGTCCTGCACCGATAGAGAGCAGATCTCCATCTCCGCCGGTCAGCACAACCTTCAGATTGGGGTTCGCGAGCTTTACGCCTGTAGCAAACGGTATTCCCCTTCCATGCAGGGTGTGCATTCCAGCCGCATTCACGTAATGTGGAGTCTTTCCGGAGCATCCTATGCCCGAGATCATCGCAAGGTGCTTCGGGTCTAGGTTGAGTTCCGTAAACGCCTGCGTCAGTGCAGTCAGTATTCCAAAATCCCCGCAACCGGGGCACCAGTCTATCGCAACATCTGTTCTAAAATTATGCGCCATTTTCTAACACCACCACTTTTTCTCCTTTCTCTATAATCTTCATTGAAGCCTCTAAAACTTCGTCGGCAGTAACATGCCTGCCGTTGTACTTGAGAATCCTGTTCTCCACTTCTATTCCCGTATTCATGCGTATTACCTTGCATGCCTGTCCTGTCATATTACTCTCCATTGCGATTGTCCTCTTTGATCTCTTCAGCACATCAGATACAAAATCGGATGGGAAAGGCTCAAACATCTTGAGATAAAGAAGATTCGCCTTGATCCCCTTCTTGCCCAGGAGATCCATAAGGTCTAGCATCACGCCTTTCTGGCTTCCCCATGTAATCAGGGTGACATCTGCATCTTTCGGGCCGAAAAGTAGGACGCGCTCATCCATGGGAAGTTCCTTCTCTGCAGTCTTGAGCTTGAGGAACCTCTTCTCCATCTGGCGGTCCCTCATCCATGGATCCTCTGTAACATGGCCCTTCTCGTCATGCTCGTCGCCGGTCATCCAGAAAATATCCTTTCCGAAGAATCCGATCGGGGAGATACCGCTCTTTGTGTTGAGAGAATAACGCTGGAAGAGCTCCTCACCATTCGACTTTTCAGGGCTTACGACCTTGAGATCCCTGCCGTCATATGTGGAGAGAAGCTCGGTTGTGTTTGCAAGTGTCTTGTCTATGAGGTGTATAACGGGTAACTGGTACCGCTGTGCATAATTCAGAGCGTGCGCAGAATCCTTGATGCATTCTGTCACGTCACCGGAAGATATGACCATCCTTGGAAATTCTCCCTGCCCTGTATTGAGAGCAAAGAGCAGATCGGATTGTCCATTTCTTGTCGGAAGGCCGGTGCTCGGACCACCCCTCTGATATAGCGTAACAACAAGCGGGATCTCGTCTATCCCCGCAAAGGAAATCGCCTCGGCCATGAGTGAAAAACCGGGGCCACTGGTAGCTGTCGCGCTCCTGGCTCCGGTCATTGCAGCGCCTGACGCCATGTTCACAGCGGAAATCTCATCCTCCGCCTGTACTACGATAACGCCGCCGGTGCTCAGGTTCTCGGTCTCCCCCTCTAGCCACTTAAGATCCTCATGCTCCTCGAGAATAGTTGACTCATCGCTTGCTGGAGTGATAGGATAATATGTCTGGAATCTAAGTCCACCAAGAACCTTGCCTATAGCGGAACCGTCATTGCCGGTCAGGAGCATCTTGTTCCCCATCTCCTTCTTGGGCAGGTTCTTTATCCTCAGCTTGTTTTCGCTGCAGTATCTGTATATTGCCTGCACAACATTGATATTTGGCTCGATGACCTGCTGCTTGCTGCCGAATATAGATTTCAGAACCATCTCCACGAATTCAGCCTCTATGCCCAGGACCGCTAAAGTCGCTGCGGCACCGAGGGTGTTGAAATATCTTGTTGGAGTTCCGTCTGAGACCGCTCCGGATACCAGCTTTCCGAATGATATTGGTATAGGAACTGCCCCTCTCTTCTTCAGGAATTCGAGCATGCCCTTCACATTGGTTGGAAGGTTCTCCTTCTCCAGCATGTCCTTGATCCTGCGCGAAGTATCACGCATTATCATCCTCGCCTGTGAGAGATCGGACGATTCAAAATCCTGGTCGTATAATATCTTCGTCCCTTTGGATACATCCTCATGATGTTCGAAGACAGTATCCGGATCGAGCGCGACTACAATGTCCGCGGGATATTTCAGTGATCTCACCGGACTATCCATCACGCGAAGATGCACGTAACTGTGCCTTCCCTTAATGTTTGAATGGAATTCCCTGACTGATATGACCTCATAGCCTGAGTATGCGAACGCTTTACCAATCATGTTTGATGCCGTGTCGATACCGCCACCTTGAGGCCCGCCGATGACGATGCTGATATCAACTTTATCCATACTGCAGCGAAGTGCAAATTAATTAAAATACCTTTTCTGGAAGTTTCCGCATTTACCGCTATTTTCGCATGAAGACTTGAAATGTTTAAATAGAGTGCCATGTTAGGACTATTCCCATGTCTGCAGAAGAGGATCTGGATGGATTCCTTACACTTGAGGGATCATTGCTGGAAATGGTATACGCAGCGTTATGCGTCTCCAGAGGAGAAAAAGTAGTTCCGAGATACGAAACCATGGGCGTTTTCCACGACATCCTGATCCATGATCGCGATTCGTACGTGATTGCGGAGTGCCTGGGAGAGCCCGTTGTCTCTACGGACAAGATAGCATCTTTCCGTGAATCGGTGCTGACACTAAACGAAAGGCTGCGTGAAGTCGGCGACGACACGATTCACGAGGCAAGAATCGTGACAATGTCAATGCCTGAGGACTGGGAAACCGGCTCCGCAGACGTTATGGCGAAGCTAAAGGACGATTTCTCTGCGGACGGGATCCAGCTTAACCTGATAGAGCCGAAGCGCGTACTATACGATCTGATATCCAATTCCATACTGGGCATGGCTCTCTACGATAACCACATATATTTCGTCGGACCCGGGGAGTGGGCGATCAGGTATCAGCCGTCGGTCAGCAAATACAGGATAGGGATATCAAACATAAACTTCCCTGAATTCAGGCAGCTGCCGCACTCCTTCATGCCAAGGATATACTGGTCGAAAGGGCACAGGAAGGTGATCGAGGAATATTCCCTGTTCTCCAAGGAACCGCTCCCGGAATGGTTCAACTGGTCTCCGCCCTATCATCTGGGAATAACATGGAAATCGAAGGAGCAGATCAAGAATGCAATTATACACACATACATAAATGACAGAAGGCAGCTCCTCTACGAAAGCAGTTCAGGATTCCTTACAAAGCGCATGCTTAAGAAGAATTCCTATTATACTGCGAACCTGGTCTATCACAAACCTGTCATGACCGGTGATGATGCTATCGATCTGGACAAGGAGATGAACGAGCTTGTCTCCTCGGCAAGAAAGGAGGGAAAGATTTCTGAGGAGCTGGATTTCTACAGCCGTATCTTCACAGATACGATCACATTCACGCATTCATACTGGGCTAATTCCCTTTACAACAGAAATCGCGGAAAGGTTTCGTATACGGAGATACACAGAGGAGAGGATGTCCTCATGGAGGCGCTCAACAACGAGGTTCTGGGCATGAAACTGTCCGGCGGAAGGATAGCATTATCGACAGAGGATTCGCCGAACACAATGAAGATAGTGCAGGGCGGGTTGCACTGGGAATCAGAGCACAGGGAAGTGTATCCTGCTCGTGTGAAATTCTAAGGAAAGCTACTTCTCTTTCTCCTCGGCAGGTTTTGGATTTTCTTCTTTACCATCAGGAGACTTGGCCCGGCGATTCCTGGCCGATCTGTCAGATGATTTGTATGCCTTGTATGCCAGCAGAGCGAGTGCAGGCATCTGCGGAGTCGCGTGATACTTATCTGGAATGTTCTGTCCCACTGTTCTCTGCACCTTGAACATATATATCGAACCGGGCCCGCTTATAAGATATGCTGTGATGCATGCGACAAACAGCCCGGGCAGCAGAACGAAACTCCTAGCCATCTCTGCCACAATGATAGTTGACATGAGCGGTGCTTTCGCGGCACCTGCAAAAACGACACCCATTCCAACGAGGGCGAATGAGTAGTAACCTGGGGAGATGCTGGGGAATGCCCATGCGACAAAGAGACCGAAAAGCGCGCCGATCATCGCGCCCATGAAGAGCGATGGAGAGAAGACTCCTCCGCTTCCTCCGGAGCCGATTGTGAAGGCCGAAGTACCCAGCTTTGCCAAGAAGAGCACTATGAAGAGAACAGCGAGACCTCCGGCTACCAGCCAGGCAGGATTGCTCCCTATTATGGTTCCTGCGAACAGTTGATTCATATATACGTATCCGAGACCGAGGGTGTCAGGAAACATCATGCCGATGCCGCCAACAACCCAGGCACCCAGGAAAGGTGAAAACCACTGCCTCTGCGCCTTCACCCTGGCGAAGCTGTCTTCCACCGCATATAATGTCCTGGACCACAGGTATGCTACGAAACCACCTATGACTCCAAGGATCAGGTAAAAGGGCATGTCTGCATCCAGAAACTTCAGGTTCTGGGCGATGAATATCGGCCCGGGGCCTAATATCGCCACAGAGACAAAGAATCCTATGACCGAGGACAGTGTCATAACGACCAGATCCGCGGTCCGGATCTCTCCGTTCATGACCTCTAGTCCGAACAGGGCACCGCCGATCGGTGCCTTGAACGTTCCGCTTATTCCAGCAGAGGCGCCTGCCATTACGAGCAGGCGAAGTGAGCGCTCATCGAGATGGAAGAGCTGCCCCACTATCGAGGATATTGATGCTCCGATCTGTGCAATCGGTCCCTCTCTTCCTGCACTCCCGCCTGAACCTATCGTTATGGATGAGGCAAGTATCTTTACAGCAGCCACTCTCGTACGGATCTTGCCGCCTCTGGATCGAAGGGCCTCCATGACCTCCGGCACACCATGTCCCCATGCTTCTGAGGCGAATTTGTAGATGATAGGACCGACGATCAGGCCTCCAAGAACCGGGATGAAGATGATCGGAACCCCCTTTGCAGCCAGGATTCCGAAGAAGAATTCCTGGTTGAGTATGATAAGTGCCCTGAAAAATACCGCTCCAATGCCCCCTGCAACTCCTGATATAAGGAGGAGCGGTCCCCACAGTTTGAAAAACTTGAATGCCTCTTTTTCCCAGGCTCTGAGAGCCTTGCCCGAGTACAGGCCTTCTGGTTCAAACTTTTGAGGCATTATGTTTTTTAGTATTGCTCCGACCTATTAATACGTGAGCGATTCTCCGTTAACGCAGTTGTGAAAACGCTCTTGAATTAAGGATAAAATGCACATGCATACCTGTGTACATGCAAAAATACAGCTTCTCCGTGATGCCTCATTCTGTGAGGAGAGTGAACAACTTTTATTATGATTCTAAATATGCGGGGAAGGTGTTCCAAGTATATTTACTGCCATCCGGCAGAGCCTCTATATTGAACGATCTGAGATCTGATGACCTGATCGGGAGGCAGAGCCTTGTCACCAGGGATGCATCGGTATTCGGAGGAAAGGAGGGCGGCATTTACCTGATGATTGAAGGCTCTCCAGAAGCGATAAAGAAAGCGGAAGGCATGTTTCCTGACGATCTGAAGCCAGTCCCGAATGAGGATGCACAGAAGATACAGCAGAAGATAAAGGAAGAGGACGAGAAAGCGGACGAGGGAATGGGATTTCTCTTTGGCTAGATGCGTCCTAGTTATCACAGGCATGCCCGGGGCAGGTAAGGATGAGTTTATTTCCGTTGCCCGAAGATATGGATTCAAGGATTTCCATATGGGCGAGACTGTAAAGCGATATGCATCGATGAGCTCGATCAGGGTGACAGATAGCGACATAGGGGGATTCGCCACCTCGCAGAGGAAGGAGAACGGAATGGACATATGGGCGAGACGGACCTACGAATCAATCGCCGGATCCGAGAGGATAGTGATAGATGGCATGAGAAACCAGGAGGAGCTTGAGTATTTCAAGACGGTTGAGAAGAAGCTCTTCGTCGTTGCGATATATGCAAACAGGACGACCCGCCTTGAGAGGATTCTTAAGAGGAACAGACCGGATGATATCAGGACCCTTCAGGAACTTGTGGAGAGGGATAACAGGGAATTATCATGGGGGATCGCAAGATCCATTGTACTCGCAGACTACTTGATAGTCAATGACAGGTCGCTGCAAGAATTCCAGGACGTCTCCTCTGATCTCTTGACTGCGATAACTGGAAGTTCAGACGCTCCTTGAATATTCAATTATAGAATCAAAGAAGGCCTTTCCTGCTGTTTCTCCGTCGATGCATGAAGACTGATAGTCGTAGTATATCCTCTCAGGATGCGGCATCATGCCGATAGCGTTCCCGTAGCTGTTGGACATTCCTGCAACGTTCATGTAGGAACCGTTCGGGTTCCATGGATAGGAAGCAAACGATCCTTCATCATCCACATACCTGAAGAGTATGTTTCCCTCTTTCTGCATTGATGCATAGGTTGCTTCTGAATCTTCAAAGATTATCCTCCCCTCTGAGTGGGCAACCGGTACCTCCCATCTCTTCTTCATGGAGAAGCGGTGACCCAGGATCCTGTTCTCTCCGGCGATGGAAACAAAAGTCCTCCTGCATTCGAACCTGTCTGATGAGTTGAAGGCGAGACCCACCTTTCTCTCTGACCTCAATCCGGTACCGGGTATGATACCTAGCTCCACCAGGACTTGAAAACCGTTGCATATGCCTATGATGGGTTTCCTCGACTCGTCGAAAACATGCATATCCTTTTGCGAGGAGGCGAAGATGCGTGCCGCAAAGATTGCTCCGGCTCTTACGTAATCACCTGCTGAGAATCCACCCGGAATGAAGAGAATGTCGAAATCCGATAAATTCCTCTTACCCGACTCAAGTTCCTTTACATGCACATAGGAAGGATCTGCACCTGATCGGGCGAAGCACTGGAATGCCTCGTATTCGCAGTTCGTCCCCTCCATCCTTAAAATAGCTGCCTTCTCTTTATAGGAGGAGTCCGTCTACTGACCGCCCCTTCTCTCCTTTGCCTTAGCTCTAAGATCGGAGGAGCCACATTTCCTGCACTTTGTTGCCGTGGGGGAATTCCTAGCATTGCATTTCATGCATATCTTCTTGTTCAATCTTCTCTGTACTGCTTCAGGAAAGGGCATCTTGATTTATACTCCCAGACTAATCTGTGCCTCGAAATTGCATCCTTTCTATTAAAGCTTGTATGAGTCTACACAAACCTTGGAATGAGGAGTTCCCAGAATATCAGGAACACTATGAATAATCCCAGATAATTGGATATCAGGCCTGCTTTCTTCTCGTCCGAGAGGAGCTTTATCTTCCTCCTGCGTCCGAATATGAAGAGCGTATCCTTGAGGAACTGGCCACCGTCGGTGATGAATATAGGCAGGGCATTAACGAGACCGAGGAGGAAACTGAGCCAGAACACCCAGAACAGCATGTTCATTACAACCCAGAAAGCCGGGGCATAGAAGGGTGTTGTGAACAGCAGTGTCATTGGCGCCGGTACCGGGGAGAGCCCCTGAAATGGAAGTGCGAGGGTTGTGAACATGCCCGCTGTGCCTCCGTATATCGCATCTGCACCGAAGACCGTCTGTTTAGCGCATTCGATCGAGCAGCCACCAAGGCCCAGATAGGATACTACGACCCCGAGGAAGCTCTGGTTCTGGTAAGCGGGAGAATTGTACCCGGGCTCATACTGCTGGTAATAGGAATATTTAGAACCGGTTACAAGAGAGAAGTTGGAATATTTTGCAGCATGCGTCGATGACGATACGTTTACCATGGTTATGTTCACAGTGCTTTTGGGCGGTATGGAATCAAGCACGGCGGTAAGGCTGGCCTGATTGTATATCACATGGTTATCTATCGATACAAAGATACAGCCGGGGGTTATCGCTCCGGCGGCGGGGAATCCAGCCGTGGTGGAATCCACCACGAGACCTGCAGGTAACTGCGTATTCTTCAAAATACCACCCTGCATGTATGAAGTCGCAGTCATTGTACCTGGAAAGATGCTTGAATTGAGGAAGTCAACGGAAAGGTTGTTTCCGCTGTACGGACCGAACGATATGATCTCCGATCCGGGCGATATCGCAGTCGAGGTATACGCATTGCCGTCGACAGACTGAACATACATTCCGTCATGTATCGCATGTACAGAAGGCATGAGCACCAGAACCAGGAGGAGGAAGCAGATTATCGCAATAACGATATTGATTGCCGGACCCACTGCGAAGACCCTTCTCCTGACGATCGGATCGGCAGCCATCAGAGCCTCCTGTTCTGGTTCCACAAACGCGCCGACGGGTATTATCATGAATAATACACCGACAGATTTGACGGGAAGACCATGCTTCCTCGCAGTGATTCCATGCATCAGCTCATGGATCACGACAGCAAAGATCAGAGCTACGGAACCGTAAACCACGGGGATAGCGGGGTTTATTCCTGGAAGAACGAGGTAATAGGAGAGAGGAGGCGAGGCAATGACCCTTATCTGAGTTGCAAGATAGCTTTCGTAAAGCAGGAGGGCTATTCCTAGAAACAGAAAGAGGAGAACTAAACCAACCGAGATCCGGGAGAATGTCTTAGGCGATTTTTCTGATGATAGTTTATCGAGAATGCCCCTGTTCTTGGTCGCCTTAAGCATCAGGAATGGACCGTATACGGAGAAGTTCCTGGTTTTGGAAATCCTGCCCGCCAGTGCAAACATGGCGATAATCCATGCAGCTATAACGAGTAATGCGATTTCCAGCCCGTTGATCATCCCCACTTTATCTCAACCTCTTATTACATCTTTTTGCAAATTTCTTTAATACGCCGCGTGTCCCGGCATAAATAGCAAAACTTATAATGAGCGTTGCCTATGAAACTGTGATGTCAAAAATAACAATATCACACATTAAGGCAGACATAGGAAGTTTACCGGGACATTCCACTGTATACAAGCCAGTGGAGGATAAATTGAGGGATTTCGTTTCAGAGAATTCCCGCTCATTACTGTCAGATTTTCATATTTCGCATGTGGGTGACGATTTACAGATCACCATGATCCATGATCGCGGTATTGACAACGAGGAGGTGCATAAACTTGCATGGGATGCCTTCAAGGCAGGTACCGAGGTCGCAAAGAAGGCTGGTCTCTACGGAGCTGGACAGGACCTCCTGAAGGATGCTTTCTCCGGCAACATAAAGGGCATGGGTCCCGGCGTTGCGGAGATGGAGATCACCGCAAGGAAGAGCGAGCCTTTCCTCGTCTACATGATGGACAAGACAGAGCCCGGTTCCTTCAACTATCCTGTGTTCAAGATGTTCGCCGATCCGTACAACACACCCGGTCTCGTGATAGACCCGAATATGCATGACGGATTCAGGTTCGAGATATGGGACATTGTAAACGCGACGAAGATAGAATTATCCACTCCGGAGAATATATACGATATACTTGCAATGATCGGATCGAAGAGCAAGTACGTGATAAAGCGCGTCTATACGAAGGAGGGGCATGAGAAGCTGCCTGACGAGAACGTTGCTGTTGTGACGACAGATAAGCTATCGTTCATCGCTGGCGAATATGTTGGTAAGGATGATCCTGCTGCCATAGTGAGGATTCAATCTGGATTGCCTGCATCCGGCGAGTCCCTGGAAGCATTTTCCTACCCATTCATGGTGTCAGGATGGATGCGAGGATCCTTCAACGGGCCGATGATGCCCGTCGGCATGCGTGATGCAAAGATGACGAGGTTCGATGGTCCTCCGAGGGTGGTATGCCTTGGCTTCGTGCTTAAGGACAGGAAGCTCACCGGACCGGTTGACATGTTCGATGATGTCGCCTTCGATGGTGCCAGGAAGAAGGCTGTCGAGATAGCCGACTACATACGAAGGATGGGACCGTTCGAGCCACACAGGCTGCCTGACGAGGATATGGAGTATACAACGCTTCCAAAGGTTCTCTCGGGCCTGAAGGACAAGTTCGTCCCTGTGGATGCGCCGCCCAAGAAGAAGAGTGCTGTCGTCTCCACCAGAGATACGGATTAATCTTTACAGAGCCACCTGACATGTATGGCGGAGAGCCTATCTATGGCCTCTGCCGGAGTGGCAATTTTAGCCGGATTCCATCAAATCGAATGAACAGCGGAGCCTGTATATTACTCACAGGATGCGATCGAATCGCGAAAAAGTGTTAAATAATGTAATTATATCTACAACAAGATGAGCAGCGGTGCGAGAATTGTTATGTGGTTTTTCATCGCAGGAGTTATTTCCGCGATTGTTTCTGGGGAGCTTATCTTCCTTTTCCTTATGTCCTTCTATGGAGGCAATCCCGCGGATGCAGCCGCATATTCGAATGCACCGATGATCGGTGCGGGAATCGGCGCCGGTGTTTTCTCCATCCTCATGCTCGTGTATCCAATATCAAAGAAAGCGAGCAGGTCTCTAGAATGGGATGATTTCAAATGAACGACAAGACTAAGAAAGAACTTATCTGGATAATTGGCGTCCTCGTTGTCCTCGGAGGGGCGATAGTTGGCAACGTCATCTTCATAGCGCTTCACGGCGAGAATTTTGCACAGAATGCAAAAGCCAATCAGTCATATCCTTCCAATGCTGAGATAATACATGTAAACGCCACGCAGTGGTCCTGGGATTTCATTTACGCCAATGGATCATCGACTGTCAATTCACTGAATGTTACTGTCAATGTACCTATCGTGCTGATAGTGACATCGGTTGCGGGATCTCAGCAGTTTGCTGTGATCCATGATCTCTCGATTCCTCAGATGGATCTGCAGGTCTATGCGGTACCGGGACAGAACAATACCATTGAATTCACTCCCACAAAGGTTGGATCCTTCTACTTCGAATGCGTCGAGTACTGCGGTGAACTCCACTATGAGATGCGCGGATACATGGACGTGGTAGCCTGATGTATCCGTTCAGCGCAACATCCCCATCCGGTCCGACCGCGTTAGATCTCACAGGAACGTCGCTCGAATTGGTGTTCATTGGCATCATTCTCGGTGTCTTCTTCATCATACTTTTCTATTTCTACTTCAAGGTTGTGCCTGCTAAGGAGTACCTGCAGACACAGGCCGAGGAGGCCGGCTTTGAGAGATCGAACGAGTATGTTCGGCAGCAGCTTTCAAACAAGCCAAGGGAGCTGAGCTGGCGCATCTTTCTCTACGATGATTCAAAGAGCATCGGTCTAAGGTTCCTGTTCACCAGTCTCCTCTTCCTCTTTATAGCCGGTTCATTCGGCGTCCTGATGCGTATCAGCCTGACCAACCCGAGCCCTACGATCATTGGTCCTATTGAGTATAACGTCCTGATGTCTGAGCATGCAACCCTCATGATATACATGTTCGCTCTTGGTTCAGCTCTCGGAATGGGTTTCTACCTGCTTCCCTCGCACCTCAAAGTGAAGCGAGATGCAATGGGCGTCTACACATCGATTGCATTCTGGCTCTGGCTTGCCGGAGGGATATTCATTCTCCTCTCATCATTTGCCGGAAGATGGTATTTCTATCCCCCGCTCATGCTTGAGCTTACACAGGCGGGAGGAGGGGAATACGCATGGCTGGCAGTCCTGGGACTAGAACTGGTATTCATAGGCATAATGATTGCAGGCGTTTCAATAATCAAGATAATCGCCTTCGATCGATCTGATGATATTAAACTGAACCAGATGTCCCTCTATACCTGGTCAATACTCTTCACAGCGATAATGGCCGTCTCCTCAGCACCGCCGCTCATGGTGGGCCTGGGAATGATGTTCTATGACTATTTCAACCCGATATTCTTTGTTGCGCAGTCGCAGGATGTTCTGCTCTACACGATACTATTCTGGTTCTGGGGACATCCCATCGTATACATAGCTATCCTGCCATATTTTGGCCTTATTTATGAGATACTTCCCAAGTTTTCCGGATCAAAGATATACAGCTACAGCTCCGGAGTATGGGGCCTCGGTCTCCTCCTGATTCTGAGCGAACTGGTCTGGGGCCATCACCTCCTTAATTCCGGGCTTGGACTTGCATGGATAACGTTCTTCACCACCATGTCGTTCCTAGTTGTCATACCATCAGCGATCACGGTATTCAACTGGATCGGTACCCTCTGGACTGCGAAGTCGATCCGGATGACTGTACCGATGATGTTCGCCCTTAACGGGATAGTTGATTTCATCATAGGCGGAATAACCGGGGTAATGCAGGCCTTTGCCCCGTTCAACGAGCAGATACATGGAACATACTGGGTAACCGGACACTTCCACTTCATCTTCATTGGCATAACACTGGGAATTACGATAGCGGCGTTCTACATGCTCTTCCCGACCTTCTCGGGCGGCAGGACATATAACGTTAGACTTGCGAAGTGGCATTTCTATCTCACTGCAGGCGGTTCATACCTGATGGCCTTCGCATGGACAGCAGGCGGGTTCCTCGGAATGCCCAGGGCAGTCGCCGGATATTTCGGCTTCTTCCAGGGATACCAGGATGCATCCATCATTGGCGGCGTGATCATAGGTATCGGACAGCTTATCTTTCTATACAATATTGCAACCAGCTGGTACAAGGCTCCTTCGAAATCGCAGGACAATGCATTCGAGGAGTCGAATACGGGCATGTTCGCCCTTGAGGATATGCATACAGCGAAGGAGCCAGCTGTGGCCGGAGGTGAGAAGTAGATGGAAGGCAACAAGGCTGGAGTGATTTTCGTGGTTATCGTTCTGTTAGCGGTTGCAGCATCATTCACGCTTGCGCTCAACCCGCCGCAGGTGAAGAAATACACCCCCGCGACTGCGGTCCCGAAGGGTGCGTCCAATGTGACCTATGAGAATATAACCATCTATGCATGCGCTCTCGGATGGGATTATGGCCATGGACCGATCAATCCTACAATAAGCATTGCCAATAACACACTTGTTTGCTTCACGGTGATAGAAGAGGGGACTCAGCCTCATACCCTTACCTTCAACCCGGGATCGAAGGAATCCTCTTACCAGTATACGGCCCTGGATTCAGCGCAGATTTCTACTGTGACAGGTACGATATCAAAAGCAGCAATCTTCTTCGATCAGATCGGGATATTCACCTACTGGTGCATCATACATCCGACCACAATGGTTGGAAACATCTACGTCAACGCTACAGTGAACAAGACGGGTCCGACAGCGCACTATTCTAATTATCAGAATGAGTCATTTAGCCTTAGCAACGGCGGATTCCTCAGCGGTGGTCATCTCAATCCGACAATATACCTGCCTGTCAGTACTCTGCTAAATGTATCCGTTACGGACAGCAGCGCGACAGCGTATTCCTTCGCAGTATCCTCTGGATCTGCTGTGAACACGGCAAATGCAGTCGATGCAATCTCAAGCACGAACACCAGTGCAAACGCTTCGATACCATTCAACAGTACCGGAATCTACACATACTTCAACGGCCAGAACACTTCCAATTTTGGCCACATATACGTTTACGCATCGCAGATCAATGTCTCGATATATGCAGACAAGAACGGGTTTAACTATTCGCTCTCAAGCGGCAGGAACCCGACCATCAACGTTAGCGCGGGAATGCTTGTTGTCTTTACGCTGATCAACCATGATAATCTGTCCCATGATCTCGTGATTGCATACGGGCCGAATGAGGTCTCCAACTATACGTATATTGCGGGCGTCAATTCGTCTCAGAATGAGAGCATCGGAACATACCTGTTCCTGACAGCAGGCAACTACACCTACTGGGATACATTCCATCCGTCAACGGCGGTTGGAACGATACAGGTAGCGAACTCTTCCTCATCCGCTGCGATATTCACAGCGATGCAGCCTGCTTCCCCTGCTATTGGCGAGATCACGCCGATCCAGACATCAGCGGAAAGAAGCTCCTGATATGAAAATAAGGGATTTCCTCCGCGTAGCGAAAGGGGGCATCACCTCTCTTGTCGTACTGGTGGCAATAACCGGATTTCTTTCAAATCCGCTTGCGCTCAAGCATCTGATCCTTCTGATTCCCCTCATAATCGCAGGATCGATGGCATCCTTCTCCGCGAGCATTTTGAACAATGTGTATGATAGAGATATAGACGGGAGGATGCAGCGAACCCGCTACAGAGGAGACATAATCACCGCAGAGAACCGAGCTGGATGGATCTCCATTGCCATAGTCCTGATAGCCGGCTCCTCGCTTCTGTCATATATCACGATAAACCTGCTCTCCACGATATTCATATTCCTCGGTTTTGCCAGCTATATCGGCCTTTACACAATACTGCTAAAGCGGAGGACAACCTGGAACATCGTTATAGGAGGAATAGCCGGAAGCTTCCCTGCACTTGCAGGCTGGGCTGCAGTCAGCAATAATGTTTCGTATACAGCGTTATTCATCGCATTCCTGGTATTCATGTGGACTCCGACGCATTTCTGGTCCCTCGCCTCATACAAGGCTGATGATTATTCGACAGCGAGCGTTCCTATGCTCCCGTCCGTTGTCGGAATCAGGATAGGATTCCGGTGGATTGTGGCGAATACGGCGATCCTGATCGCCTACACGCTCCTCCCGATCTTCTTTGCGGAGATACATGTGGGGATAGTATACTTTGCAATGGCCCTCGTCATGGATGCGTATCTGATATACACCATGTTCCGCATATCCATGAGCAGCTACAAACCAGCCGAATTCAAGAAGGCATTCATATTCTCCAATTTCTATCTCCTCATATTGCTCGTTTCAGTCTGGTTCGTAATATTATGACCCCTGACCTTAAGTTGAGAATACTGATCTCAGTCTTATTCGCAGCATTGCTCTCCGCTCTCTCGTATGTGATAGATCAATCCGGAACGTTTTATGCACTAAACCTCCTGACCGAGATCGTCATAGCAGAAGCGGTCATTTCTGCCAGTCCGATACTGATCTTCCTGCTTCCCGCTCGAATCAATGTTGGAGCCGCATCTGTATCCATCCTTATGTACAGCATTTCTGTCCTGATACTGTTCGGGACTGTATTCTTCATTCCAGCCATGATCCTGTTTGCCGTCATTCTCGCAGTCTACTCGAGAATGCATGGACCCAGAGACCTCAGCATAATAGCCATTTCTGTTGTGGTCTTCTATTTCATGATCCTTGTATCCGGGATTATGCGCGTCGGCGCGGCTGGCCTGCCGAACACGATTCTCTTCTTCTCCATCTACGACGATATCCTGCCCGTCGGGGTACCCCTTCTCTTCTCGGGAGGAATCGTAATCCAGGCACAGTTCTTTGTGTATACGTTCAGTTTTGCCACTATGATAATCTATTCAGTTATCTCCGTTCTGATAGCTGTTAACTACGTGCTGATATATCGCACATATACGGGCAGGGATGCTCAGATCTCTTCTATCCTGTCAGGAGCTGCAGTGATACTGGGATGCCAGTGCGAAGGGATCACGGGAATACTGCCAAGCTTTGCAGCCCTCCTTGTTTCCGTTATAGTGCTGCCCCTTCTCATTGAGTCGGTCCTTTTGGTACTGCTCACAGCATTCACGCTGTACAGCATTAGGAGAGGTCGAAGATTGAGCTTCTTCCTTCCACGCGGGTATATCCATGAGGACCGGCGTTTATTTTCGTTAGCGGCTGTGATTCTGCTCGCAATCCCGGTATTCGAAACGGTCGGGATATACCTGGGATACCTGGATCAAGAAGCATTCTTCTTTGGCGTTAATTTCCTTATGTTTGCAGAGGGCTTCCTCCTTGTCCTGATTGCAGTGCGATCCCTGCACCTAGATCTGCGGTACAGGGGGACACTGATCCCTTTGCTTCTTTTGTCAATACTGATGTTTGTCTGGTACCTCCCTGAGCTTGTGAGCCTTGCATCCAGTCATGCATCTTACTATATACTGATGAACATCTGCGCCGTAATTTCAGGAAGCATTGCCGCATGGCTCTTCTCCGTAAAGAGGGAGAAGAGCAGGGTCCTCCTGCTGGAATATATCTCAATGATGTTCTCGATGACGGGAATAGCGATCCTCTATGCAACTGCATACAGCATACTTGTGTGGAGAGAATTCACATTTGCTTCGCAGACGACCTTTTCGATCTTAACCGTTGTGATCTCGTTACCGATAATGTGGTATATCACAAATCGATCTCTTGTGGAGAATGCGCATAAAACATCTTTCACTGTATCTGTTCATAATAACTGAGATATTTATCTTCTCGACATTCTATGCAATCTACGCGTTCTCGCCTCTCTCGCCATATCCAAGATTCTTCGATCTTCTCTACCTGGCGGTTGTTCCCATTCTCCTCATGGTAACGATTGCTTCGGATCCGGATCTTAGAAAGATTGCGTTCCAATGGATGGGGCACTACGACTGGGTCTTTCTCGTAGCTGCGATTTTCATCTGGGGATACCTGTTCGCATACTTCGGGTTCAGTCCCCTCGATCTCTTCTATGAGATAGCGTTCATAGATGAGATCAATTTCCGCTTCCTCATGTATAATGTGCTGTGCAGATATGTGTCTAGGGAAAAAGCCGTGATAATACAGGGGCTGCTTTTCGCCCTCCTGTATATGAGCTATTACATCTTCAGGCCAGGTGCATATCCAGGCATTTACGGACCCTTATTCGTGATAGACATGGTTTTGATGGGCCTTCTTTACGGTTTCATAGTATACTTCAGAAAGAATCTATATCTGGATTTACTGCTGCATCTCTCCCTTTTCGATGCGATATATTTCAGCCCGCCGATACCGGGATGGATACCTTATCTCATGCTTCCTTCTTGATTGCCAGATCCCGGATTTCTGCATCGAATGCGATCGGTCTTAAGTGTTCATCCAGATTCACTATCACCGTGGAGCACCTTGCAACTTCCTTGCCTTTAGCTCTTAGAGAAGAGAGGATCCTTGCACTGGTATTTCCAACGCTTTCAACCCAGGTCTCGCATTCCGGGTTGTCGCCGAAGTAGAGCCTGGTGAGATAATCGATCTCTATATGCGCAACCACCAGCCTCAGCCTTCTTATCTCGATCTCCTTAAGAAAGTGCTGCATAAACATCACCCTGCCTAACTCAAAATATGACAGGAACGCGGCATTGTTGACATGTCCGAACATGTCTGCATCCGCATATCGTATCTGGATTGGTATCACATGCTTTTTATCGTTAGACATCTTCAATCATCCTTAGAATTCTCTCTGGTCGCTGCATCAGGACTCGAAAAGGATCATCCTTGAAATACTTGAGCGCGGAACCTTCTATCCTATCGTGGTACTTTGTTGCATCTATCCGTGATCTTGAGAACTCAGCACCATCCGTCACAATAAGCACCATGCGCTCTATTAGCCTCAGATCGGAGGCAATTTCTGGAAACCATGACGGGTTGAACAGGATAAGTCTCTGAACAGCAGTGTTCTTAATCATGGATTCAAGACCTGCATAGGCCAGATCCTTGCCGCATATCAAAATGCTTTGAGTGATAAGGTGATCCACCATTAGCGAGGAATCAGCCCTTTCTCTGTCAAATTCCTGCATCATGATCAATCGGTACCCATGCTCACTGAAGAATCTGACTGGTTTGTCTGATTGCTCATGCTCTGCAGGAATGAATGCAACTATATTGGTGATATCAGACACTGCGGGATTATCCTTCCCGGATAGAAAAGGAATTCCTCAGAGTTGAATGCAGGAAAAGATATTCTTTGCAGTCGCGATAGACCATGAATGAGTGAGGATAAACTGGCCCAGAAACTGGATAAGAGGCCGTTGATGTTCACTGCCATCCCGATAAGGGATAGTAAGACCGGCGATAGAGTTCATGATGAAAAGATCCTGAAGAACCTGGAGCAGAGGAAACAGGAACTTGCCAGTACTCTGGGAAAATTCCACCGTTTGGATGCGATCAGCGTACCTGAACTGGTTGAGGAGAACCATGAGGGCAAGCCGAGATACAACAGCATATACACGAGGATGCTGTCGAGGGGGACTGCCGATCTCCTCGGAATAGATGCAGTGATAAACAAGGTAGTCGCACACATGGATAGCTATGCGGATTTCTCCGCCTGGATATCAGAAACCGACTCTCTTGGAATAAGCAACATGATCTTTGTTGGCGGAAATACAAGGCATCACAGGTACCCTGGACCCAGCGTATCGGAGGCGAACATCGCAGCCAGGGAGATGATGTCCCATCTTGGAAAGAAGATAGTTGTCGGCAACATATGCCTGCCTGAGCGGAGGGACGAGGCGAAGAAGATGTTATTCAAGACCATTTCCGGGGCAGACTTCTTCACAACTCAAATGCTCTTTGGGTACAGGCAGATCTCTGATCTTCTGATACAATACCAGAAGCTATGCGATGATGTTGCAAAGAAACCCGCTACAGTGGTACTGAGCTTCGCACCATTGAAGAGCACCGCGGATCTCAATCTTCTGGACTTTCTGGGAGTCGATCTACCGGAGAGTTCCAGGGAATACATTCTTGAGGACATAGAGAGCGTGGAGGCTTCAAAGAAATCTATTCTCAACGCGTTAAAGATATACTCCTCTGTCTTGGAGACAGTTGAAACGCATGGTCTTCACACCCCTATTGGCATAAACATAGAACAGCTCACTAAATCGAATCTCTCGTATTCGAATGGAATGCTCCAGGAATTCTCGAAGGTGATTGACATGAAGAGTGATGCTATCACGAAACATGTTGCAACGCTCGATGCTGAACTGCATAACAACTAGGTGTTTCGATTGATGCATTTTGGTGTAGATTTAACCTAATCAAGGCATAGACTGAGGTAGAACAAATGAGGCGCTGGTCTTGATACCGCAGAATTCATTGGGTTTGGCCATGAGCCTCAATTAACTTTGCGATCTCTTGTATGCCAGATTTCAAGTCAAAATCTGGCTTAAATCCCAATTCTTTCTTAGCCTTTGAAATGTCTGCGAGAGTGTAATATTGATAACTCTTGAATGGCACAGGTGCATAAGTTGGTTCGAGATCAGTCCCAAATATTTCTTTCACTATCTCATATATGCGGTTGAAAGTGCTTGTCACTCCTGTTCCAATGTTATAGGTTTCACCAGGCTTCCCATACTTTGCAGCGAGTACATTGGCTTTTGCAATATCCATTACGTAGATCAAATCCCTGCTTTGATTCCCATCCCCAAAAATGACAGGTCGCTCGTTATGCAGGATACAGTGGATGAATTTGTCAATAACACTTGAATAGAACCCTTTAGTGTTCTCCCCATATCCATAGGCGTTGAAGTACCGCAGTGATATCGCCTCTAAATTGGTATTGGAAGTATAATATGACGCGAGGACTTCATTCATATATTTCGTCATCGGATACACATTTTCAAAGTTCAAAATAGTATTCTCTTCGCTAGATGCTTTCAAAGAGTTACCGTAAATTGCAGAAGAAGAGGCAAGAATTACCTTTTCTACCCCGTTCTGTCTCGCAGACTCGAGGACGTTGAAGGTACCTTGAGTGTTGTTTTGGAAACCTTGCTCTGGTGTTTGCTCGAACTGGGGAGGAGATGTCGTGGCTGCTTCATGAAATACGAAATCAACATCTTTCATCGCCTTGTTAAGCAAACTCAAGTCGAGAATAGAGCCTTCAAAATTAATATCTCCATTCTCGCTCTTGACAATATCCAAGGATAATGTTTCCCACCCTTCCTTCCTACAAGCGGCGATGATATTTCTACCAATGAAACCAGATCCGCCTGTTATTAGGGCTTTCATTTGTCAGGTAAAGGTTACAAAAGCAATAATTCTTACTGTGGGCAAAATATTTATAACAAAAAATATTACATTTGAGTTGCCGGTGGAAGTAGAGGAGCGAAACTATAAGGAAAGCACGCATTTTCCAGAAACAAATACAAATCATAAGTACTCGTCTTCTCTAGTAATCCCAGCCTACAATGAGGAGAGGAGAATTAGACCGTTCCTGAACTCCCTTCTGTCTGTCCTGCCTGACTCAACGGAAATAATAGTTGTTTTTGATGGGGACGATGGTACTCCCGAAGTTGTTAGATCGTTTGGAGAACGGGTTCAGTTGCTTCAATTTCCACATCGCATAGGCAAGGGCGGTGCTATTATTGAGGGTTTCAAGAAGTCTTCCGGTAGTGTCGTTGGTTTTGTAGATGCCGATGGCGCAATTTCTGCAACCGAAATACTAAAGCTTGAGTCAATGGTATCCGCTGAGTGCCCATGCGTCGTAGGATCGAGGTGGGTTAAGAGTTCTGTAGTTGAAACTCCAGAACCGGTTCTTAATGTCTTTGCCGGGAGGGTCTTTCATTACCTTGTTTACCTGATCCTCGGTGTTAAAACAAAGGATACCCAGTGTGGAGTCAAGTTTTTCCATAGAACACTTTTGGACTCCGTTATAAACCAGGTGACGGTCAAGAACAGAATGATTGACGTTGCGTTGTTGTACCATACAAAGCTCTTAAATTGCAAGATAACAGAAGTGGGCATTACCTGGAGACACGTCGAGGGGACAAAATTGCCTATCCTTAAGGTAATCCCTTTGATGTTTGCAACTATTCTTGGCCTCAGAGTTATACATTCCCGGAGATTCAGAGATACTTTCATGCCACTCTCGCAGGTCTACTCAGATTGGGAACGAAATTGACGAATTACTACAATACTTCTATGATTTTACCCTCCAAGGTTAGAAAGCTAGGTGGAAAGTTATAAATGTAGGATTGCATATACATTTGCAATGGTAGAGGTAGCTATCCCAACCGAGTTCATCACCAGTTTTAAGAAATTTGCTGCTAACTTTGAATGGGCAAACGAGAATTTCAACTTGGTTAAGGATCATGTTAATGAATATGTAGCAGTAGCTGACAAAGAGATCCTCGGATTCGCTAAAACCATTGAGGAACTACAGGAAAAGTTTGGAAATATCGATGGTATTTACATTGATCTAATAACACCAGAACTTCTGTTGTGGATACTCTGACCAATGCCAAATCTCAAACTAACGTGGGATACGGCGAAGCATCTTTATTCGTTGCCGGTCATGTTGGTTTATCGTCCGATGACTTCTGTGGGCATTCCTGGAGAAGTGAAGCCTACTTATACAAGAACAAATACCGTACTTTACATAGACACTGGCTCAAGCGTAACCTCGATTACAGAGACAGAGGCTCTCGCCCTCGGAATAGATATAGGAACACTGCCGACAGAGTCTATCGCAGGTATAGGTGGGATAATCAAACACAGTATGGCTAAGAATATAACTTTTGTAGCACTATCCAATGGGAAACCTTTGCAAGCTACATTAGACAAAATTGCAGTACTTCCACTTGAAGTGAAGAAGAAAGTGGAGAAAAGGCGTGGTGTTTATGTGGAAAGAGGTTTTGCATCAAGCAAAATGTTCTCACTATGTGGTCTCGATCTACTGGAAAAATGGAAAGGGAAGGTCTATCTAGACCCTATTGCAAGAAATGGACATATAGAATTTGGTTAATTTACGTCCTATCGCCCTCTAGATTAGAAATGTATACCTGGAACAAAAAAATTGGCCCAAGAAATAGTAGTAGTGGAACCGAGGATGTACACATGCTTTTATCCCAGTTCAAACACTATTTTCAGGCATTAAGATCATGTTATTAGCAAATTTTTTGCAAATCAACTCGACTTTTCAAACAACAAGTTTCTTGTCCTTCAGTGATTGTGGAATTTCAGTTCCTATACGTGAACCCTAGTTTACACATAGGATCTGGGTAGCAGAGTTGTTCAAAAGTTTAATAACGGCGCTGGAAGCATACACTCCGCTTTTACGAGTTGTTTTTCCAAGAATCTTTCATGCTATCCACTCTATCTTTATCCAGTCCTAGTAATAACAACTGAAGGATTACTTCACATATGGGAACTTCCTGTCGCTCTGTGGTACCACCTACGGATATTGGCACCGTCTTGGATGATTTTTTGAGTGAGTCTATCAGGTCGTCATGTTTCACGATACCTATTAATGAATCATGACCAGGTTCATGCTGATAAAATGGGAATGAATGCTTGTATTTCTCCGGCTCTAGCACTTTCCCTAACTGGACTGCAGTCAAACCGTTTCCAATATGGTTCAGATACATCGATTCTTCCTTCTCCTTTAGTATCTCCATAAGTCTCTGGGAAGGTTTTGCAGTTCCCTCATACACATCTGTGAGGTACCTACCAATAGCGTTCCCATACCCGTTCTCCAAATCTTCCAGTTCTTTCTTTTCTCTTCTGAACTCATTCCGCTGGCTTTCGAGTTTTACCAGACGTTGGTATTTCAAAGAAGAGATAACCTTAGTAATTTTTGCACTGTAATCCTGAACAAATGCAATATCTGAGTCCATGTATTCAAAAATTAGCCGAAGAAGAGTGTCCCGGACTTTCTGTCTGTCCCATGCAGTTTTAGGCCCTTTTGCATATTCAGAAAGGAATTCTATCATCTCATTTCCGGGGACACTCTCCTGTATAAACTGTTTAAGACCTCTAGCAAATAGCACTTCGATGCTCGTGGTCTCAATTTCCTTTAATAGCCGTGTTTTCCGCTCAGTGTTATGCTCTATATTTGATTCGAGGGCACTCTTCTACTTCTGCAAGTTTTCGATCCCGGAGTCCAGATCTTTCAAGGATCGGAGTTTAAATTTTGAGGATGACACTAAATTTGTTAGTTCTTCAGTGACGACCTTAATTTTTGATTGGTTGGCTTCAAGATCGGTAAGTTCCTGCTTCTTAGCTTCTAATTCTTTTGAAGTCCTAGATATTTCATCCTTAACCATAGAGCATTCTTTTTCCAGTATATCCTTGTATCCTATCAGGAAATTCTTGTTTATGAAGTGTATTTGTACGGTCTCAGCAATTTGATCGGGCTCCTCGTTTAGATTTGCCACAGAAAGGGACAGCTTGGAGATATTCCCTGAGTTCCAACCCATTTCTTGAAGGCTCTCTAGAGCGATTCGGAATTCATTGATCTCTTTGGTTTCCATTCCTCTCCTTAGGCCATAAGCGGCGAAGTCCTGAAGAGATTGTATAACATCTGCATCGTAACCCAGTCTAAACGCCTTCTTCATGAATTGTTCCAATTTATCCAGTTCTACCCCTAAATTTAATGCAAGGCGACTAACAGATTCTGCTTTATCGATAGAATCTTTCATCTTTTTGTGTTCTCGCCGAAGTCGCTCGAGATCTTTCTTTTCGGCTAATATGTCGTTCTTGGTTTGAAGAAGGTCGTTCCTGGCAGCCTCAGCATCTGCATTCATTCTAATAATATCCTTTCCTTTCGTTTCTACCGCATCTGTTAGCTGTGACAGTTGACTTTGCACTTCATTCCGCCTTTCCTGCAAACTGTTTACCTCACTGGATAGGGATGGGTAGTCAAGACCCTGTTCCTTCAGGGTCGTGAGAGTTGAAACAAGAGAAGGTATGATCTCTGGAGGCTGGTTCTTCAAGCTCTCATGAAGATGAATAAGATCTTCCATGTCTATGCTTAAAGCACCAAGAACGCTGTGATTCAGGAATGATTCAGCGAAAGTCCCAATGTGCAGGTTATTCTTCTTCATGTAAGAAGCG
The DNA here is from genome assembly GCA_046704325.1 of Thermoplasmataceae archaeon. Taxonomy (GTDB): domain Archaea; phylum Thermoplasmatota; class Thermoplasmata; order Thermoplasmatales; family Thermoplasmataceae; genus UBA582. Next base: position 2,152 of record JBJKSG010000028.1, on the reverse strand, counting down.
ATTTCCATCATTGTATCTTCGTATGGGATGGCCTCTTGAATATACTCTACCTGGCCTGACCTCCAGTTGTTTATGGCATCTTCTATTGTGGATTTAGCTCTGCCCGTTTTCTTCTCAATGCTCCTAACGCTCTCTCCTTTTAGGTGAAGTTTAATTATTGTTACTATTTCTGCGTATTTCACATATTTCTATTCCATTATTAGATAAATACATATCTTCTCTCAAATACATGTTCTGGCATTACAAATCTCATGAAAAGTGTCCGGATTGTAAATGAGTCATTCAAAAATGTGATCAGTTTTTGCTCCTGATGTCCGAGCTGATTTAGCAGGAGATGGAAACCAATATAGGTGGTTTCAGTCCATATAACCCCCTTTAAGGTGCATGTAGGGAAGAAATTATTCAAACTGGTTTTTCGGACGCCCGGACGGACATTCGGCGGTACAACCGGACAGTGTTTCGGACACTATTCCGGATAAGTACCGGACACTTTGGAAATCTAATTCAAGTTAATCTTAGAGAAATTTAGAAGTGTATATGCATTTGCTTGTCCACTACACTACCACTTCTTTCAAGAGTTTCTCCCACTTAATTGCAGCTTTTTCCCAAGAATATTTTTCGGCAACCTTTCGAGAAGAAGACCACCAGTGAGCGGGATTACTCAGGATTTTGAGAACTGCATCTGCTAACGCATCTCTGTCTCCATCTTTGACTTTTATCCCATTAAGTCCATCTTCGACCACATCTACCACTCCTGGGACATTATACGCAACCGTAGGAGTACCACATGCAGCAGCTTCTATAATCGAGAGTCCCCAACCTTCTGTCATAGACGTGTGGATATTGAGCCAACTCCGCGATACAAGTTTCGCTAATTCAACAACTTCCAACCTTCCAGTAAAATTGACAATCTCAATGACTCCTAGTTCTTTGGCTCTCCGTATTACTTTGTGGTATTCCGGTCCTTCACCTACAATACTCATACGTAGACTCGGAACCGCGTTACGTAAAGTTTTCAATGCAAACAGACTTTCATCAGGCCTTTTGTACCGTCGCATCCCACCAAAATAAACTATGGAAGGGTAATTGGTCTTAATACTCACATGAAATATTCTAGAGTCCACTCCCGGTTCTATTTTTGAAATTCGATCAGCTTTAATACCAAGATGTTCAAGGTCTAATATAGAAGTTGATGACTCAGTTACAAATTGCCCGCGTCGATAGATCAATGAATATGTCTTTTCTAGTGCGGACAAAATGGGTACGAGTAAACTCGCAACCTGACCCGGTAGAGATCTGTTATGCAAGTGACGGAAGAAGATGATGTTCCGACTCGAAAATATAGTAGGAGAAATCCATGGAACTAAGTGCCCCAGATCGTTAATTACTACGTCAAACTTGTATTTAATTATGATAAATGGTACTGCTGCATGGGTAACAAAGATTGTTTTAAATCTAATAATCTTGAGTCCATCAAGAATTTCGTGCTGTTTACACCCCTTCCAACTTGTTGTAAGCAAAGTGATATCATGGCCTGATGAAACTAGCCTTTTAGAGACCTCATATAATGTCTTCTCCGCTCCCCCGCCTTTCGGGTTCAGGGGATCCCGGTGCGCAAGCCATAATATCTTCACTAGCGAAGATATTTTCAGGTTCGTAATACATCTTTCGACCAAGAAAATCTATTTGTTTGAACAGTATCTCTTTAGGTTTCTTTCCATAACTGAGGTTGGTCTTAAAACCGGCTGTTCTTGTCCACAACAACTTTGTTTAACGAAATTAGTTTGCTAAGTCGGAGATTATAAATAAAGAGGAGGTTGATGTGCAAATATATTGTGTAATTTGATGACTTAGGATGCCTAAATGCGAAATAGACAGTAATTCTCGTTGAACAGTATTATCTAAGTTTTCTGAAGAAGATTTCGATAATTCAATTTGGCTGATAAAAGAGCTTTCTTGAAAGTTAATCTCCTCGCAACAGTTAATAAACTATGTCGCGAAAAAATCCAATTTCTTCCTACTTAATGATCATGTACATGAATTGCTGTAAATTCGAAAAGATCCTGTTTGATCTTAATCTCCCTCCTCCATAAGATATTTCCTTCCCGTTATCTATTCCTCGTGTATGTCCATGAGTATGGAGCAAACAACC
>JBJKSG010000027.1:0-33536 GCA_046704325.1 Thermoplasmataceae archaeon | reverse complement strand
ATCCAATATATCACTACAGGGCAGGAGTATCCATGCAGGATCGTGGCAAGTACGATCTCGCACTTGCAGAATTCGAGAAGGCAATACAGATCGAACCTGATAATGCGGAATATCATTACAGGGAAGCAGTCTCTCTTCAGCGGCAAAGGAAAACAAAAGAGGCAATGAAGAAGCTGGATGACGCAATCGGCATAGATCCTGATAATTCCGAATATCATTATGAGAAGGCAATGGCTTTGCTGCGGCAGAGGCAGTATGATGATTCGATCAAGGAATTCGATCTAGCCATCAAGACGAATGTGAACAATCCGAAATATCACAGGGATAAGGCAGCAGCATATGCAGAGATGGAGTTGTTCGATCAGAGCCTGAACGAGTTCGATCGTGCAATCGAGTCGGATCCGGAACTCATAGATTACAGGCGAGATAAAGCGGGCCTGCTTATGGAACTCTCCAGGCATGAGGAAGCCTCGAAAACGCTGGATGATTTACTGAAGATCAAGAACGGCAACCCTGAGATCTGGGTAATGTATGCTGAAGCCCTGACATATGCAAGAGGTCAGAAGGATGGTATTGAGGGGCTCTACAAAGGAATAAGGAGCAGAGGCGTCACACCAAAGCAGCTCTGTGAGTCGGTGTCAGATGCGTTGAAGAAAGATTCCCCGCAGGCTGTTAAGCAGATGTATATCCAGTATTACAGGGAGAACTGCGAGAAGAAGCAATAGTTTTTTCGGTTTGCCGGCAAAATTATAAATTTGCCTTTAATATAACAGCCCCGCGGGTCCGTAGCTTAGCCAGGTAGAGCGATGGACTCTTAATCCATAGGCCGGGGGTTCGAACCCCTCCGGACCCGCTTGCTGTCAAACATTCAAGTCTTGAAGCTTTTCAATGATCTCCTTGAAGACCATTTGCTTTTTTTCGCTGCTCAGACGAAATACAGTTTTTAGAATTGCATCATTTGTTATGGTGAAAATATAATTCAGCTTGATCGCGCTATCCTGGGCTGCGCCTTCTTTCTTGGTGATAGGTATCCCTTTCATTCGCAAGTTTGTGGTAATGCCGGCAATCACGACATTTCCAAGCTCTTCAAACAGGACTAATGCTGGTCTGATCTTTGAGCCCTCATCATCAGCAAACCTTACCCTAGTGATAACAACGTCACCGGGCTTAGGCATTTTCCCAACCGCTGTAATCTCCTAGCCCCCAGAGTTCTTTCATCTTAGCTTCTTGAGCCTTCTGAACAAACGTATCTAGCTCCCTTGTCTCTTGGGCATCTTTTATCAGTCCGAGAATAGTCTCATTGTAAGTCTCTCTTGGATACTTCTTGATTCTTTTGAGTGCTTTGACCACCGATTTCTTCAATTGGATGGTGGTTATCTCGTCCTCCACTATGTATCACCTATATGTAATGTATAGCATACTATATATTAGTTATTTCTCCATTTGCATTCTTCGCAAAAACATAACAATACTCAAACGGTCTTCCAAAGTCGTCATGTTCTATGCTAACATCCAATATTTCAAATCCGGCCCTATTCAAAAACAATTTCAATTTCTCTTTGGAGTAATAGTGCACTGACATCTCTCCACCCTCTCGTGACTCCTCTAAGACAACAGTATCCTTATCCTTGACTCTTGTAGCAACAAAGAAAGCTCCACCATTCTTGAGAACCCGGCTCGACTCCTTGAAAGTCTCAGCAACTCCCGTTTCGTCGAGATGCAAGATACATCCAGAATTCCAGATGCCATCAAAATGATCGGCAGGGAATCTAAGATTTCTCATATCCATATAGGCAAACTCTATCTCTGTATTTTCTCTGATGGCAATTTCAAGGATTGCCTGAGAAGTGTCTATTCCTGTCACTCTGTATCTTTTCCTTGAGAAGTACTTCACAAAACGTCCCGTGCCACAACCAGCGTCGAGTGTATGCCCAGAATCCTTGACATTTCTTAGAAACTTGTAAAACCTATCAATAGCTTTCCGCACCGTAGCAGGATTGTCAGTTCCTTCTCTGAAACTCGCATGACATTTTTCTGCAACTTCCTTGGAGTCGTAATGATCCGTCATGAAACAATCCGCCAGTGACACATGGGTTTTTGTTATTTTTTATAGAAACCTCGAGATCCTGAATGAATCCTCTGTGAGAATTCAAGGGTTCGCTTATAGTTTTAATCATACCCTTCCGGATCCGCTAAATCTCTGTTAGCTTCTGTGAGCATTTTCTTTGCTGGAATTTTGTTGATAGTGAGAATGTAGTCGATCTTTTAGATGGCATTGTGGGAGAACATAGGATAAGACCAACAAGAAAGAGGTTGCGTTAATAATTCTGAATATAATTAAATTCAGCGGCAAGAGCAATTTCAATGGGAATTCGTAGGAGTTTGTCCTACCCGTTATTGTAAATTTTCTATCTAGACTGAAATTGAGAATAAAAACGAAATAAATCATAATAGAGTTCAAAATACAGTTCGTTACCTCACGGTTACCCCTCATTTAAATGATAAAAATATTAGTCAGAAAGAATATTATTCCCTTAACAAATATCTTTCTTGGACTGGCAGAGATGAACGACGAAATCTGCAATGTCAACAAGATACTCTCAAATTCAACTAGACGATTAATTCTTGAACACCTCTATCATAGGAACGGAATGAGCTACGTGGATATCAGACAGGAGTTGGGTCAAATGAACACTGGCCAATTAAACTATCATCTAAAGGTATTGGGTGACCTTATAACAAAGAATCCTGAGACTGGCAAGTATAATCTAACTGAAGATGAAATTTCCGCCCTAAAGATGAACCTTATTCCAAAGGAGGATTCTTCGGGTACTGATCACAAAGTGAGCTTAGGCCCGATGGGGACGAAAGGCAATATGGACCTTTCTACTTATGTGGGAGTTGGTGCCACAGTGGTTATAGTTTTAGTGGCAACTTGGTATCAGTTCTTTTACTTGCATGAAGCAACAATTCCATCTTTAGTAGCCATTTCGGCGCTTTGGATTGTTATTGCCTTTTTCACTTGGAGAGGGCTCTCACCTCAATCAAAGGTTGGAAAATCGGCTGGCGATAATGGAGGTCGATGAAATTAAAATGCCTACTACGCACCTTGTATGCGAAACCTGTAAAGAGGAATTTGATTACGTAATGGGACCAGAATCTTATCTTGTGCACTTACCGGGTAATACGAAAATCATTACTTCAGATGGGGGACAACACGCAACAACAAGCATTAAGATCCTCAACAAACACAGGATAACTTGTCCTTATTGTGGTAATAAAGCCTGGTACAAAGTGAATATTTGACCTTCTTCATATTCTTTCTTCGTCCTTGAAATTTTACTGAAATTATTTTTTTTGCTAAAATGCTGTTTTATCAACTTGTGAGAAAGACCTCTTTCATAATTCTTAATCTAGTTTTCCAAGCTTTTCAGGCTCCATTCTTGAAATCTCTTTCCATAGTAACAATCATTGTGCAAATCAGTCAGAAATGCTTCCGGAAGTGATTAGGACTTTCAATCCTCAGGCCGGGGTTCAAACAGTTTAAGACCCGCATAGGATTTGCGCGTCACTGGGTTGCATAGTTGAAAAATTCGAATCAGTTAGCCCGCAGCCAATACAATTTACATGTAACCCATGGTTCGCCCGCAAGAAAACGAATCCTATGGAGTCGCTATACCTTGGCCACTAGTCCAACCAGGTGTATGCATCAGATCGTATTGCGATTCTTACGACTTTGATTCTCTCCCCCTCGAGATAATAGATTATTCGATAATTCCCAACCCTCAATCTGGAGTATGCACGGTTTGTGCCAGAGAGTCTCTTAATATCGAGTCTGTTGGAGTTGTTGTGGGGATCTGCAGATAGTTCGTTCAACTTTGCTCTTATTCTATCCTGCTCTTTCTTCTGTAAGACTTTGAATTCTTTGGAAGCAGTAGTTGATACGAGAACCTTATAGTTCGTCAAGAGGGATAAACTCCTCTTTTTCCACTATCATGTCAAGTTCATTGAAGAACAGGGCCTTCTTACTAACCTCAAGAAGCTTTTCTATGATCTCGTCATAGGTCTGACCCTTTCTTCCAACCTCCTTTAGCCTTTCCCTGGTTGCCTTGGAGATTTGTATAGTAGTCTGCTCCATACAGCACTTATGCTAAATGTGTATATAACAATTATTGCCTGCTATATGTTACATACAATGACACTTAACTTGACTCCTGTTCTCAACGCTCCGCGCTAACTAAAGCAGCGAAATAAACGACTGTTCTTGAATTGCACAAAAGAGTAGAGAATTCTTATAAGATATTCAGGAATGTCAACCTTAGGTAGATATAGGTACTAAAAGAATGCTAGGCATGTACACCCCCTGCATTACAAAAAGAACTGAACGCAATAGCGATCGAGTCCCTCCGGATCCGCTTCCGATTAAACATTCAAGTCTTGTAGCTTCTCAATGATCTACTTGAAGACCATTTGCTTTTTTTCACCTTTAGGATGAAATGCAGTCTTTAGAATTGCATCATTGGTTATAGTTTAAACGTAATTCAGTTTGATTAAACTATCTTGGGTTGCTCCTTCATTTTTGGGGATTGATATTCCCTTCATTCGCAAGTTTGAGATTATGGCAAAAATTACTACATTTCTGAGCTCTTCAAACTAAACCAAGGCTGGTCTAATCTTTGAGCTCTCATCATCAACTAACCTTACCCATGTGATGACTACGTCACCAGACTTAGGCATTTTCCCAACCGATGTAATCTCCTAGTCCCCAGAGTTCTCTCATCTTAGATTCTTGCACCTTTTGAACTAACGTATCTAGTTCCCGTGTTTCCTGAGAATCCTTTATAAATCGGAGATTAGTCTTATTGTAAGTCCCTCGTGAACACTCTTCAGAATATGTAGTTAAAAGAAAGAGGATTAGATTAGGAGGAATAAATTCCTACAGATCCGCTTTCTGGAAGGAAAGTGTACAGTCTTTGCAGGTTCTCGTCAAAAGTCAGGGTATGGCTCCCGTATTCTGTTTCGACCTGCTGTAGCATCTCAATTGTTTTCCCGTCGAAGGCCTGTAAAACCCCGGGGTTTCCAATGCTGCAATATACAAGATTGAGCTTTTTGTTGTACCACAGGACATCTGGAGGACCAGCCAGCTTTGCCATTGATAATGCTCTTTTTGAATTGAGATCCAGTGAAACCAAAGCTGCATCATCGCATGCAATGTACGCTGTATTACCGTTGAACACGAGCCCATGAGCTCCTTTTCGATCAATATTGATGAATCCAGTTCGAATAAAACCTTTTCCAGAAACTGTTTCTATTCCTGACGGCTCCATTATGTTGATGAGATACTCATCCGAGTCCTTTCTGTAGGTTGCCCATCTCGGCCTGCCTTTGAGATTAACCTCTGCAACAATTTCTCCAGTCATCTGATTGTGGAAACGCGCGATGTTATCTCCTACATCGGCGGTCATGATAATTTCCCGCGAACCGTCAACAGCCAATCCGTTCGGTTTCATCCCTGTTTTGAATTTCAGCGATGTTTCAAGAGTATCAGGATCTATCTTCAGGATGTGTCCATTCGCTCTGGAAGCAGCAAATATCTTTTTGGTTATGGTGTCGAAAACTACTCCGCTTCCGCCAGCACAGTCAGGTATAGATTTTATCCATTCGCTCTTAAGCCCATCGAACACTTCTACCGTGCCGGAGCTGGAGTGCGCCACGTAGACCCAACCGGATGATGGATCCACGTCGCCGTGGTCGAACTCGCATTCCTTTTCTGGAGGTAGCTCTCTTTTCGCTATAAGCTTCAACAAAATATCTCTTCCTGGATTTGTATTTTATACAATTGTCACTCGTTAGTGTGTTCGAGTTTTGCCTTGCCTTCCATTCTCCCCTTCACAAATGAAAACATTGCGTCGTAGAACGGGAACTGCAGCTTCATGTTCTCGTGATCGTCTTTGGCGATCACCCTGAATCCAAGGGCTGCAGCTTCAAGTCCTGCTGATTCCGCTGGAGCATTAGGCATATTCGAGTCTGCCCCTCTCACTATTCTAGCGAACTCAAGTAGTGCAGGATCTTTGAGATCGTACTTCTTTATGACAGCATCAAAGCTCACGTATTGAGTTCCATCCTCTTCGTAATGAAACAGCTCAGCTCCCGGTGAGTCGAAAGGAATTGCATTTTCAGATTTGGCAACTTCCAGAACTTTTTCTCTTGGAACAAACAGAAACTCGGGTTCCTTGTCAACAAACCTCGAAATGACCCAGGGGCATGCTATTCTATCAACCTTTGCTTTTTCTCTAGTGACCCACTTCATAAAAATCTCCGCTGAATATTCTTTAGCCAACTATAAACATTGGTTTCATGTATACTACCCCGCGAATGTCCAAAATTCCCACGCATTAGGGGAATAGAATTTACTGTAGAAGTTTAAGTAGCAGAGGAAGATTTAATATTATACACACACATATGTGTGTGATTTTATGGGAAGCAAGAATATTTCAATCTCAGATGAAGCGTATTCCCGGCTGAAGAAGTTTAAGGGAAAGAATGAGAGTTTCACAGATGTGATAAACAGGTTGACAAACAAAGCAACACTGCTAGACCTCAAGGGAACTCTAACGAAAGAAAGTGCAGAAGCTTTGCTGAAAAATCTAAGTGAAATGAGGAAGATGAGTAGACAAAGATACCGAAACACTAGCGAAAGGCTGGTTCAATAATGATTGCTGACACGACATTCTTGATCGATGTAATGAGAAGAGATATTACAGCCATAGAAAAGGGGGAACAGTTGGAAGGAGTCGGAGTAAAGGTTAGCATTACGAGTGTTTCAATATTTGAATTATACGTGGGCCTAAACATGAGTACAAAACCTATGGAAGAAAAAAGTAAAATTGACAATATACTTGGGAATGTTATTGTAAATAACCTCGACTTTCACTCTTCATGTGAAGCAGGAGAAATTTTTGCAGAAAAAAAGCGCAGGGGACTGACGATAGATCCAGAGGATGCAATGATAGCTGGAATCTGCATCGCTAATGGAGAACCGTTGCTGACCAGAAATGTCAACCACTTCGCAAACATAGATGGACTAATAGTTGAGTCATATTGAATTTTGATTTGCTAAAGCTCTTGCTCCTTGCGACTTTTCAAATTCTTTTTTGTCGGAATCTACTTAGATTGATGGTGACACAAACCCCACGGATCCCCTTAATCCACGAATTGAGCTGCGAATCTCACGTTATTGTTTACACGGGAAAACTATGAGATATGCAAGTCCATACCACAAAGCTCTAGTCCCAGTTTCTTAGCAACTGACTGAGACCTGTAATTTACCCATTCAGTGCCGTAGAAGGGAACTTTGTGCATCTGCTGAAGCTCCAGTGCCCATGCCTTTGTCACCTCACTTCCGTAACCCAACCCACGGTATTCCTCAACGGTATAGACTCCAGCAGCTGCACCTTTGGAATAACTTCTTGAGCTGTGGCAGGCAGATATGGCTTCTCCTTTCTCCAAAATGGCAAACACTGGGGTCTTATAGTCAAATTCCTTCTCAAGGAAAGGGAAATTCTGAGAAAGGAGATCCTTGTTCTCAGGTAAGATTTGGATTGCTTTGGAATTCCATTTCTGCAATTTTGGAAAAACAAACACTGGACCAATCCAGATATTGGAGATTTGCGGTCGTCTGCCTAGAATTTTCACCATTTCGGCTAAATGTTCTCCAGGATTCTCGTTAATTGCTGAATTAAGCTCAGTTATAATCGTGTCATCAAGGTCATCGCGGAATCTGACTATGTTCCCCATTCTAGATAACCCAATATAAATTCTTGGTGAAGGATCAAAAGGTGGTTCGTTAACCTTTGTCATTCGATCGTTCCGGTTGTGAATGAACAAAACTCTGGAATTCAGGTCCAAAAGGTCTAGAGTGGAAATCATTTCTTCGTTTCAGAGTATCAACCCAAGACTGTATATTTTTTGGATCCAACCATCGATCAAAATGATAGATGCTTCCGCGAATATCCGCATGAATTCTGTGGTTTGCTAGAGATACGAATTTACGATGGATCCCCAAGTCATGCGTTACGTCAAGTGCTTTAACCCGCGTAGCTAGAATCGTCTCAATTACCGTATAATCATCGCAGATGGGATCTCAAATTCTCTGACCTGGAATACACCAATTGACCGATTTCTCCCATGCACAGCCGCTAAGAGGATTCTACTCACTATTTTTATCACCAGAATTGTTTACATTCATGCCTACAAGTTCTAGCAACCTATTGACCAGTTCCCTAGATATCTCGTAGTTGCTTTCAGTGTCTCCTGAATTAACAACGTATCCCATTGTTTGTAGATCTTTCAATTTCTTCCTCACGGTCGTTCTGGACGCGGTACCTGCTTCTTTTCTAAGTTCATCGGTTATCTGCGATATGTTCGCTTTCTCTAGCGAGAATAGAATCTCCAGTATTTTTTCAGAGATCAGGTCTAGTTTCTTTCCGATAAGTAGGGATGGGGTAATCTTACCGTGTGTGAGTAACATACTTGCAAGTTTAAGATAGGTGCTAACAATCTTTTCATATCCACCGAAGACCGCCTTAAAGGATAAGTATTCTCTAAGGATTGTCTCAATGCTGTCAATCTTATCTTTAAGTTCCCCAAGCTCGTCTTTTGCCATTGGTGACTCATGAATGGAAATTCTTCAAGGGTTCATTCTTCTGGAAGTACCTGATTGAACCGATGATGCTGAACTTCAGGAGGTTCTTCTCATAAGCAATGAGCTCCCTGGCATTCTCTTTGTCCTCCATATTCCTGAACATTTCCTTCCGAAACCTTTCTATGTACAATCTCCTCCTGAAAGACACCTTCAGGCGGAATTTTAAAAGGAGGTAAAGTAGCTGGGGGATTCTTGCGAGAACGACAAGTATTAGCTTCTTATTCATTCTGATTTCTCAGTTTCGTCCTCAGCTTCTTCCTTATGCTTATCTCTTCGTCCAGAGAATGGTCCTTCATCAAAATCGCGATTCTTGATGATTCCCTTTATCAGTGCCACCGGGTCCCTGCTATCCATGAAGCTTTTTGTAAGGGCAATGGCATCTCTATCATCCATTCCGCTCTGCTTGAGCTCCTTGTAGAATGTTCCAACCTGTTTCGCATACTCCTCTGCGTTCTCCTTCTTCATAATGCTGTCCAGGAGTTTTGTAAGCAGAGATGGTACCTTGTCATTTACCACTTCTAGAACTTCTTTAAGGTCCTTTAAGTCAAATGGTTTGTCATCGGACATTTTTTTCACCTAATATCAATACCAGCTACATTCCTTATATTCGTTCTGGCCATTTATAGCCACCTGCTGATCGGTTTAGCTGATCTCTTTGTCCGCACTGCGTATTTCGACAGGATGTTTTGAATATGTCAATTTGGGTGTGCAAGGAAGTCCCCCATTACACTGTCAGGAGCAATTGAGTCACCATCGCTGCTTTAAGTATGATGTTATTGACAACAATTTCAGTGACGGTAGACCAAATTTCTAGTGCGAGATATCTTTCTTAGTTGTCATAATTTCATTGGCTTTAAAGAGGCGGCAATAAATTTAGCTAACTGAAAGGAAGTGCTTCTAACCCAATGAGACAAGTTAAGCGACTTAAGTGACAGTTTTTTTGTGGTCTATCCGAAACTATACGAGAGGGGTGAAATTAGAGCTTCTCGGCTAGGGTCTGCAGATTCCCGATAATATCGTACCCGTGGCCCGCGAGCAGGGACTTTGCATTCGTCTTCTTTAGAAGCTGCGTGAACTCATTATGTATCTTAGCCTCAGGAGGTCCAGGTGGGTCCATCGATTCCGGCCAAAGAAGTAACCTTCCGTCTGCAGAGCCCCTTGCATTATCTGAAACAAGCAATTCCCCCGCCTTGGTTAGAAGAGCAAAGTCAAAAAAATCTTTGAACACCTTCAATCCCAGAATCTCACCCTCTGCATACTTCTCAAACTTTTCAATCTCCTTAACTGCTAGCTGTTCAGCAGGTTCAACTGCTCTCTGGTCTTGCTCAGGAAGATAGACAGATGCCCCCGTTTTCGACGCGATAAAGGTAGTTCCTCTAGTATGGTTCTGGGAAGTCAGTATAATTGAAACTGGAACTTCCAACCTTTTCACAGACTCCACGAGTCCCGGTACGCACGGGGGGTCGATCAGAATACACTTCGAATCTTCTAAAATGAGATGTCCTACTAGATTTTGGCTATTTTGTGGAAACGGGGTCTCCCATCTGAATACATTATTCCTAATTGGCGAAAACATATGTTTGTATACACACGGTAGAATCTTAAGTCTTTCGTTTAGTTATGTATATATATGAGTCTCAAGAGAATTGAGTGGTATTTTTTTAATCAGAATTAATCCTTGAAGTTAGATATGAAGAAGAAAGTGACTTTAACGATTTAAATCAGAAAAATGGTCAACCTGATTCCTTTTTTTTGATAGCGGTAAAAAAAATATATTTCTTAGCTATCTTTTTTATACTCATTAAGGGTTTCCATGATGCTATGGTTCTAATGACTCGAAGTGTTTTTCTAACGTGCCCCTCTAACACCATTGCCGTAAACTATGTTGCGGGTCATTCAAAAATGACATTGTTTGCTGTGAAAATTGGAGGCTAATATCTTGGCTGGGTGGTTTTTCAAGGAACTCGAAGCGGGAATAGTAAGAAGAACTCCGCATGAGGAAGAGTTTTTTAACACCTCCACTAAAATAAGTGCGGTAGTCAGAGAAGCTATACAGAACTCAATTGATGCTAAACAACCTGGTGAAGACACGGTAATGGTTAGGTTTTATGTTGGTATAACAAGAGATGGAATAAGTGAACTGCTTTTATCGGGACTCTCTGAACACCTGATTGCTTCCAAGGTTTTTGATGAAGAACAACTTCATCACGGTGGGCTACCTTTTCTGGCAATAGAGGATTTCAATTCAACAGGCCTAACTGGGGACTTAGATTCTACAAACGAAGCAGCACGAAAAGGAGACTTTTACAATTTCTGGTGGGCAGACGGCAGTCTGAAGAAGAAGGGACAATCAGGTGGCAGATGGGGGCTTGGGAAATACACTTTCTTTCTTTCCTCTAGAGTCAAATCATTCTGGGGCCTTACAAGCAGAAATGAAACTCCGAGAAAAGTTCTTATGGGAAGATCTCTGCTAAAGCCGCATAACATTGGAGAAAAATTCTATAACCTCGATGGATTCTTTGCGTCATCCCAAGATTTCAAACCAATTCTCAACAGCATTGAGATTGACGAATTTGAGAGTGTTTTCCAGCTCAAGAGAGGACAATTTAGTGGCCTATCAATTGTTATTCCAATGCCATTCGAAGATGTTAATGCTGATTCTATACTTCGTGCAGTTCTAGATCAGTGTCTTTTCTCTATTGTAAGGGATCAGGTCAAAACGAACATATCAGAAGGCGAATTTGGTGGAGAGAACACTGAGATTAAATTGAACCAAAATTCAGTAATCGGAGTTCTTAAACAGAAAATGTTGGATAATCCCAATGTTTTTGTGCATTATTACAACTTGGCAAAATTGTATAAACTGATACAAGAGTCTGAAGTCAACTGGCGCTCTGAAATATATTTATTGTAAATAGACGTTTCATAACAAAAAATTACTGACACTCTTTTTTTCTTACCGACATTATTTCTAAGACAAGAAGATCGATAGATCATGTTTGATACCACCATGACAGGCAGCTTTTACAGAACGAAAGACATACTTGAACTAATAGGTAAGTCACCGACCGGTGAAATAGATCAATCACATGATAGCGTAATTCACGAAGCTGAGAGAATCGCTATTAACGACCAGTTACATCCAAACGGTGCTAAATATGGGTTAGACTGGGTCAGCAATGGGGAACAGAGAAAGTCGGGATATACAACATACATACCGAACAGGTTCACCGGTTTCTCCAAGAGTGAAAGAACAACGCAGCAGTTTGGCAATGAGTTTTATGCGGAGCTTATGGAAGCAACTCCTGCAATGGCCAAAGTTCTGGAAGAATCTAGGGCTTTTGAACTGCCAAAAGTCGCTGATAAGCTGGTTTACACTGGTGAGAAGCTCGCGAGAAAGGAAGCCGAGGACGCAGCAAAACTCGCAAAAGAGCTGGGCGCAAAGAGGGTTTTCATACCAGCTCCATCCCCAGGCGTAATAACGGTCTTCTATCCTTTAGGTAGTGCCTACCATGACCACGATGATTTTCTCTTCGATCTGTCGAGAGAACTTGCCAAAGAATACAGGGCCATTCTTTCAGTCGATGGTGTTGATTTACAGATAGACGCGCCTGATCTTGCGATGGCTAAGTCCCTTGGCCTGGAGTGGACGAAAGAATTTTCAAAGACTCTTCCAAACCACGTGAAGGCAATAAATGAGGCGATTTCAGGACTTCCACCTGAACGAATAAGAGTGCACTACTGCTACGGCAACTATTCAGCAGCTCATGAGACAGATCCGGAATATGGAATGGTTCTTCCAGAACTGCTTCAGCTGAAATGCGGTACAATAGTCGGGGAAATGGCCAACCCGAGGCATGCTGGGGATCCGCAGATTGTAAGAAAGCATGTAAAGGAACATGGCTGGCCAAAGAATATGAGAATTGCAGCTGGGGTAATTGACGTAAAGTCACCGTTTGTTGAAACTCCACAGACTGTAAATCTCAAACTGCACAGTCTCTCTGACATCGATGACATAGGGCCGGAAAGGGTACTTGGAGGCACAGACTGTGGGTTTGAGACCTTCACTGGTTTCGGCAACGTTTCGAAAAATATCGCTCTCAGGAAGCTGAAATCTCTTGCAGAAGGAGCGCGTCTGTCCTAAGAGATCTTTGCAGGTGAACTTCTCACATCAGTATAGGGCTAATTAGATCAGTTTTATATTGCTCTCTATACGAAGATCTCCATCAAAATATAGCGAACGCCTTATACTCATACCAAAGAAAGGTAAAATAGATGAATATCCCTCTCGTGCTTGTGCTTGGTCGTCAGCGGGGAGAACGCCTGTGAATCAAAGTTACTCCCGCTATCTCGCTCTTGTCGTTATAATCCTATTCCTCCTCATTGAAATCTTCCCATTCGGCTATTCCCAAGGAATTTCAAGTTCTTCTCAAAACACGGTCCAGCCTAATGCCTCTTATGCAAATCAAGCTCCGGTTATTCTCACCTATTTACCCGTCGCAATTCCGTCCGGATCCATAAACACCAATGCAACTGTTCCATACAATCAGGTAATCAATGTATTGGTCAGTTTCTCGCTGAGCAATCAAACAAGGCTGAATTCCTATATCTCAAATCTCTCCAATCCTGATAGTAATAATTACCACCATTACCTGACAAGAAATGAGTTTGCTCAGAATTATTCTATATCCGCCAACTTGTATATGAAAGCAGTCAGCTATTTCCTCTCATACCCGGGTTTGAGCGTCAGAACCTATCAGGACAGGATATCTCTGGAAGTAACCGGTCACGCATCCGCTTTGGGAAAACCCTTCAGGACAGCTTTTGCTTCTGTCCCTGGAAAGAACGGTACTTATTTCGCAATTGCAGAGCCCATACTACCATCCTGGCTTGCGGGCAGCGTTAACATTGTTCTCGGGCTCAGCAACATTAAGATAAACTTCAACCTCAACATGAACTCTGCTCTTCTGGCGAACGGGAATACTTCAAAATCTCAATTTCAAGGCTATCCTTCTCCAATTTGCAGCGGTACTTCGCAGTATATTTATGGATCAGACCTTCAGGTCGCATATCATGAACGCTCACTCCTCAACATAACTTACCCGGTAAATGAGGTAGTTGCAACTATACTCTGGGGTGGCTGTACATCTACGCATCAATATGTCAGCGACCTGTACGCGCCAGCAATCTACAGATATTACAATTCCACCCTACCAACATACGAGCCCCACTCAAAGGTATATGGGGTACCGGTATGCGGGGCTGTCCCACCGGGGTCGAGTGCCAACAGTGATGTCACAGGAGTGACAGACGAAACCACTCTGGACCTGGAGATGATAGGCAGCACAGCTCCAGGGTCAAGCATTTACAACGTATACAGCAAATGTGCGACAATTCAGCAGATAACCCAGGCACTTGCCTTTATCCTTAACCCGAATTCTACCTACAGCGCTCTTAACAATGTTTCAGTGATAAGCAACTCATGGGGCGGATGCGATTCCAACAATTCCGCATGGTATACCTACCTGCAGGAGGCACAGGCGCGCGGTATTACTGTGCTGGCATCGAGTGGCGATTCCTGCGACAACCCCAACAGCAGCAAATACTTCGCAAATACCAACCCGGGCGACTATACAGAATTCCCTTCAGCGATGTCCTTCAATGCTTTTGGAGTAACAGGGGTTGGTGGGACTACAATAAAACTCAACACTGCACTCGCAGTCAGCTGCCAGACAGCATGGCAGATTAGCGCAAGCGATACTGCTGATGGCGGTCCTGCCGGCAGCACAGGAGGCATTAGCTCTATATTCCCGGAGCCTTCCTGGCAGCTGAATTCTTCTGCAAATAATATCATAAAGGGCGCAGGACGCGGAGTTCCCGATATAGCAGCCATTGCCAATAACACCATTGTTTGCATAACCACATCCGGAGGGAGTAGTTCCCCCGTTGTATTCTGGGGAACAAGTATAGCATCGCCTGTTGAGGCAGGGATTATCGCAGAGATAAACGCAGTGCTTAGTAAGAAGGGGCAGAGCAGCCTGGGTTTCCTCAATCCTATGCTGTACAATATTGCAAACCGGCAGTTTTCTGAACCAGCATGCACAAGTACAACCGGTTTCATTCCAACTGGAACTTACAATTCTTCGCTTCCAACCCAGCCATTTATGAATATTCAGACGGGACAGAATGCTGTCTACAAAGCAGGGTTCGGGTACAGTCTTGTCACGGGTTGGGGCTCGCTGGACGCATATAACCTCACAATATTCCTTTTATCAACAAATTTCTCCAATTCATATATCGCACTTCAGGGAGTCGGGAACACGCTTAACCTGACTGGTCTCAATGTAACATCTTACTTTTTCAATGCTACCACTCTTTCGTACAGCACAGTCAACTCATGCTATAATGCGTCCATCCAGCAGAATTTTTTCATCGCCGATGAACTCGGAGCCCCGATCTACTGGATCCAGAATGTGATATATATCAACGGATCTGAAAGCACCGGTTGGAGAATGAACTATACCGGGTGGGTAGTGTATCCTTTCTATGGTCTCTATCCGTCTTCTACCCTGTATGAATACAATTTCCCTCTCACTGGGAAAGATATTGTGCTCCCGCATACATTCGAGATCAGGAGCTGGATTTCAGGGACAGGGAGTAACCTTGGACGCACACTGAATTTTGAAGTGAATACACATCTAATACAGCTGCCTGTGCCAGGTGCAGCATACATAATTGGCGGCTTAAACTATACATACTGCTGGCAGGGGGTGAAATACCTCAATGGACCATTTCCAAACAACAATGTTGGCGGAGGTCTGGATCCACAGCTGGGAATTGTCGGTGGTCCTTCAGGCGGTTTGGGCAAATTCATGACTCCGTCTGGAGGTACCTTGTCTTCATGCGTGGAGCCATATGGATCTACTTCCTTTGAGCCTGCGAATACAAAGGCCTTCTCGACGAATATAGATCAAACAGGCGAGGCAGCATGCAACCTCATCTTCAACAAAACTTCACAGAACACATGGAATGTTGAGCTACAGAATGGCAGCACCGAGCAGGGGATCCTGAGCTACGCTATCCAGGCATATAATATCACATTCGTGGAAACTGGCCTGCCTGGCGGTACTTCATGGGGTGTAAACCTGAGCAACGGCTATTCCGTCAGTGGCAGCGGTAACAACCTGTCTGCATTCCTTGCGAATGGCACATATTCATATATTGTCAATTCTGGAAACAGAAACTATACTGCAAAGGCAGGATCATTCAGCGTAACCGGCTCATCCTTCTCCCTCGACATACAATTCTACAGGACTTCCACAAACCTCAGCGTGAGAGAAACTGGACTCCCTGCTGGAACCGAATGGTTCTTCAACATTACCAATGTGACTGGTGTTACATCCCTGTACAATGGTACCGGCACCCTGATCCAGGCAACGCTCCAGAACGGGAACTACACTTTCACAGTCACCTCATCCGACCCCGCGTACACAGCCAATTTGAGCTCTGGCAGTGTAACGCTTTGCGGTGTTAATTATACTATTTTCGCTGGTTTCAGTGGCCAGAGATATACGGTGACTTTTGTTGAAACAGGTTTGCCAACCAATCTTAGCTGGTATGTCAATATTACCAGCGCGAGGTCAGGCCCTATCACTTCGAACAGTTACTCTACAGGACTGCAAAATGGAGTATATCTATACACAGTGGCATCCTCGAGCAGGCACTTCGTCGCTAACTATACCGGGAAGCTCACTGTATCCTTCTCAGGTGTCAATGTCTCGATACATTTCAGCGAGGCGTTCACCGTAAAATTCAATGAGACCGGACTGCCGAATGGGTCTTCCTGGACAGTCGAGCTCAGAAGCGGCAGCGGCAAAACATCAAACACTACATCGCAGAACAGCACGATCTCTTTCTGTCTGGAAAACGGTACATATTCATACAGAAACATCTCCGTGAACAAGTCTTACGAACCCCTCTCAACTGGAGGATCGCTTGTCGTATCAGGTAATCCTGTTACCTTGAACACGGTGGTATTCCAGCTCATCACCTTCGCATTATCCTTCTCCGAGGCCGGACTACCTGCCGGCCTTTCATGGTCAGTAAGTTTGGCCGGAGGCGGGATCTCCCCTGCAACGAATAATTCCACAACAGGAATTATCAGCTTCAATGTCCCGAACGGAAGTTACAGCTATAGAATCATATCAGCAGACAAAGATTATTCACCTAACTCTACAGGAGGCTTTGTAGCAGTTAACGGGTCGAATGTTTCGGTGCCTGTTATAAAATTTAATCCCTTCCTTTCTGCAGTGACGTTTTCCGAGACCGGACTACCATCCGGGACAAAATTCTCGATAGATATCAACGCAACGACCCCTTCATCTATCAATGGATCCATCAGAATGTCCCTGCTAAATGGCACCTATGCGTACAGCGTGGTCAAAGTACCTGGATATACATCGTCTGTCAATGCATCGAATATAACAGTCCAGGGCTCTGCATTGAGCATACAGGTAAAGTTCACCCCGACCTCACAAGCGAGTGGTAATTCGTTACTTCAGGATATCTACAGCCACATATATTACGTCATTTTCCTCATGATCATTATAGGTGCGATTATAGGTCTGTCCATTGCTGCACGCAGGACAGGGAAATAGACTTCATCTATCCTCATATTCTTACCCACTCAATAGAATAATATCTTTACTTACTATGATCCGGCAGTGCCTAAATTTGATGTCATTATAGTGGGAGCGGGAATCACCGGTCTTGCCTCCGCTTATCACATTAAGAAGAATCACAGCGACCTGAGCGTCGCAATCCTTGACATGAAGAGCACTTATGCGCAGGGTAATACTGCAAAAAGTGCTGCTGGATTCAGGGATCTTTTCACTTCAGATATAAACAGGAAAATTTCAGGCTCTTCTATCTCTTTCTACAGGCATGTGCAGAAGGATCTCGACTTTGACCTGGGAATGCATTTCAACGGTTACCTGTTTCTTCTGGATGGAAAAAGACTGGGACAGGATTCCGTCAAGACGTTTGTCCAGGAGAAGAGGGCGCGTTTAGTTGAGTCTGACCAGATAGAAGAACTCGGCTTCAGAACCGGGATCCCCGGCGAGGAGAAGGAAATGATGCATCTTTCCGATATAGATGGCGGGCTGCTCGGATTCAACTGCGGGATAATAGAACCGGACAGGATCTGTGCTTTCTATGAATCTGAACTGCGCAGACTTGGTGCAGAGTTCTTTTACAATACCACTGTGAAGGACCTGAGGTTCCAGCCGAAGAAAGCGATGAATTACCCCGGGGAACCGTTCATCTGGCAGGAAGTGGCGCTGCAAACTGTGAATACAAATAACGGAGAGTTTTCCGCTAAAGAAAATATCTTCTGTACCGATGTATGGACTACCAGGCTTCTGGACAGTCTTGGCATCGACAGCCATGTAAGGCCCAAGAAGAGGCAGGTCTTCCAGATATCCGGAGATTCTGTCAGCACACTTGTCGGAAAGCCGCTTATGAACGACGAAAAGATTCTTCCATTCACAATATTCCCAAGCCATGGGATCGCGATGCGCTCTGAGCCGAATAGCAGATCCGCATGGCTCACCGTTTCGGATGATTATAACAGGGATTTCAGCATGGTAGAGGACCCGGAACCGGAAGCCGACTTCTACGAAAAGAACATTTTTCCTGTTGTGCAGGCATACCTGCCCGTGCTATCCAATTCCAGGGTGACGTCTATGTGGGCAGGCTATTACTCATACAACACTTCTGACAAGACACACTACGTATTCAGAGAGAACAACCTCATTGTTGCAGGGGGCTCCAGCGGTAGCGGCATCATGAAAGCCGATGCGATAGGCCGCGTGGTTGCCGCTCTTTATTCGGGAAAGGAGAAGACGAGCCTCTACGATGGCAGCGTAATCGAGACATCAGATCTGGGTGTCGAGAGAAGAAATGTACCGCATGAAAAGATGGTTATCTGAACTAATCAACCTGATTGCGATATATATGCATGAGATCAGTGAGCTATAGTCTGTGCCTGCTCCCTCAGGAACTGCGCCAGGTAATAGAAGGAACCGGTACCCTTTCCCGTTGTTCCGCTCATCTTCCAGCCAACGAACGGCTGCGATCCCACCATTGCTCCTGTGGAGCCTCCGCGTTCTCTGTTTGCGTATATTACGCCCACGTTCGCGTTGTCAAAGTAGTACCTTATCTCGCCGGGATCCTCGGTAAATATCCCGCCAGTAAGGCCGTATTCAGAACTATTGACTTCGGCAACTGCATCCACGAGGGTCTTGAATTTCCTCACTGCCAGGACAGGCAGGAAGAGCTCATTCTTAACTATATAAGCGTCCGCACTCAGGTCATAGACAATTGTGGGCTCAACGTAAAAACCATCCCTTTCAAGGACGTTTCCGCCAGTGAGAATCTTGCCTTCTGATGTGAATCTAGAATGAAGTTCCTTGAATTTGTCGTAGGCAGCCCGATTTACGACCGGGTTCATGAACGTCTCCTTCTTCCTCGGGTCGCCGGTTGTGATTTTCTGAGTTCGCTCTTTAAGCAGGTTGACAAACTCGTCATGGATGCTTTCCTGTACCAGGACCAGGGAACAAGCGCTGCACTTCTGCCCTGCATAACCGAAAGCGGCACGAGTCACTCCCTCAACAGCCTTCTTCATGTTGCATTTTTCCGATACGATTATTGCGTCCTTCCCGCCCATCTCTGCTATAACAGGCTTGGGTGAATGCTGAGTAGCCCTGTGGAAAATGTCCATTCCCACATCTCTGGAACCGGTGAATACGACCCCTCCGACCAGTGGATGCTCTATGAGCGTTCTGCCCACAATGCCTCCGGAGCCGGAAAGGTAGCAGAGCACATCTGTGGGTACACCGGCTTCATGCATCATCTTGACAGTGAGATATGAAACCAGAGGAATATCGCTTGACGGCTTGAACGCAACGCTGTTCCCCGTAACGAGTGGAGCAGTCATCATCCCAACTGTGATTGCATAGAAATTGAAAGGAGCAATCACCGAGAAGACGCCGAACGGTTTCATCACGCTCGAACTCTCCTCGTTGTCGTAGCCTTTACCTGTAAACCTGGAAAAACCGTTGTTTTCAATCAGGTTGAGTGCATAATATCTGATGAAGTCGAGTGCCTCGTCGACGTCTGCCATCGCCTCATAGCGGTTCTTGCCATTCTCGAAGGCAAGCAGGGCAGAGATAAGGTACTTCTTTTCCCGGATCAGGTCTCCAGCATGCATTATGATTCTAGCGCGTTCTTCGTAACCCAGATCGAACCATCTCCTGTATGAAGCCTGAAGCATTGTGACCGCTTTCTCCACACTCTCTTTGGATGAGAGCTGGAAGGTGGCTATCTCCTTTCCATCGATTGGAGAAATATCCTTTATCTTCTTTTCTTCCGTCACTTCATCTCCGACCAGGTTCGGATATTCCCTGTGAAGATATCTCTCGGCCTCAGAGAGAGCCTTATCGTAATTGGAATCAAACTCTGCCTCCTTGCCAGCCTTTACCATTTTTATGTAAGTATTTTCATTGTTAAACATCAGGTTCACCATGTTTGCATTAAATGCATTGCAATCTTGCAGTGCACGTTCATTGATTGGAAGAACCTATTTGTTTGTATCGCTGTGGGTCGAGAGAACATCTTTCCCATGAAAATGAAGCGTAAAATGGTTTTTAGTTACATGTGGATATAGAGGCATGCAAACGGGTGTATCAGGAATCATTCCGATCTTGTTAACGCCTTTCAAAAGCACCGGTGAAATAGATTTCTCTGATTTGAGATCGCTGGTCCGGTATTATATGGATAATGGATCTGACGGGCTTGCATGTCTCGGGGAGGTATCCGAGACCTCCACCCTGTCGGAAGAAGAATGCTCAGCAATAGTCAATACGGTTATAGATGCAGTCAAGGGGGAGATACCTGTTGTTGTTGGTATCGGCAGGAATACCATTGAGAGCACCGCTAAAGCTGCAGCGGACGCAGAAAAATCTGGTGCAGCTGCCCTTCTCCTGTCTCCCCCACGCGACAGATCTGCAAAGGAAGAGACTGTCATCGCACAATATGAAGCGGTCGACAGGCAGACTGAACTTCCCATCATAATACTGGACAACCCTTCCCTGGGTTTCCCCCATCTATCCGTTGATACAATAGGAAAGATATTTCAAAGAACGAAGCGGGTGAGATCCATAAAGATGGAAGATCAGCCCACTGTCCCAAAGATTGTTGAGATAAAGAGTGCCATTGGCCCGGACACAGCAGTCTTCGGTGCCAGTCATGGAAGAAACCTTTACTGGGAGATGGAAAGGGGCATAACCGGAGTTATGACGTCGGTACCGCTTCCGGATCAGCTGAGAGAGATCTGGGAAAATTATCATGCAGGCAGGAAGGATCTTTCAAGGAGGCAATTCTATGTTACGGTGCCCCTTACATATTTCTCTCCAGAGACAACTATCTCGACGAAGAAGGAGATTCTCAAGTATCTTGGCATTATAAAGAACAGTTCAGTGCGGAGCCCCACCTGGAAAATAGATCCTGCATCCATTCAAGATCTGCATCAACTGGTCGACTGGACAAAATCAGCTTTTCCATCGTGAATCTTTCCGGATCGACTTCGATCTTATAACTCACATTTTTCAATGTAGCTTAAGTTATAATAAGATCAGAAAATTCCGAGAGCGTGGAAAATGCTGTCTGGGTCGTTGTAACGGAAGTTCTCATGACAGCATTCATCATCTGGATAATTTCATACCTGAGGATGCAGAGAGCAAATTCCTCTCTCCGGGCTTATTCACTGTCGATATTCTTACTATCCATGATGGGCAGCATGTTTGACGCTCTTGCATATTATATGCTGACTCCGTCGTCTTTCCTGAGTTCCATTCTTGCCGTGAACATTGCCATGATCATTATGACACTGGCAATTCTATACATAATGTTCGCAGCGATGCAGGAAAGAGACAGCTCGTACACAGCGGCAAAGGTACTCGCTTTCTCGCTCCTTCTCGTATGGAATGAAGCATCCATGGCGGTATTCCTGCGGGTCCTCGCTTTTGGCCTGCCGGGTTCTCCAGGCATTGAAGGATTCCTTGCATATCTCGGCCTCTCGATCACGAGCATCCTCTTCCTGATACCCATGCTCGTAGAGATGCTATATTTCATTGGCTTCCAGATGCGTACAGGCATGGAGAAGAAGGTCGCGGCTGCAATTCTCATAATGCAGGTAGCAGATCCTGCCCTATTCGGGGATTCCAGCATAGTTTTTCCTATGCTTGTAGTCTATTCGATACTGATGATCTTTGCTGTTTACTATGTATTTTCGGCATTATACAGGAAGAGAGACTCCATCACCTCAGGCGATTCAAGAATGGCTTTCTGGTTTCTCATCCTGATCCTGATCTCTGCTGCCGGCCTGATCATTCCCGTATTCATTCCAAAGCCATTCGGTTTATCGTGGCTGGTATTTGCAATCTCGATGGTTGTAGCAATGTTTCTCTATTTCACGGTCATTCTTCACTACTTTTCGATCAGGTATGCTGAGAAACCATCCGGACTTACTGCTGCTTCTTAGAGATGCGATCCCTGATCCAGTGCCTGACGTCGTAATAGAATATGTTTTCATACGGACAGGCATTGACGCAGTCCCCGATCCCAACGCATCTTGAATCCCTGTATATCCCGGTGGAAATGAAACTTCCCGGCTGCCCATAATTTCCAACCGGACATGCAGTTGCGCAATCCCTTGTCTTGCAGGACACACAGACGTCGGTGCTCCTTACCTTCAGCCTGAAGAACCCGAATTTCGAGAGGAAACGGTTGAAGTTCCCCCAGTGGCAATAACCTGTATTGATGCAGCCGTATGACCCCACAAACGGAATCAGGATAAAGACTGCGTACCAGAGGAAGCCGAACAGGAATATGTACAGAAAATATTCCGGGTCCATGCCGTAGAAAGTAACATTTTCAATTCCTGATGCATCCAGGTAGGAGAGAATCCCGGAACCGATTATGAGCGCATATACGGAGAAAGATACCATTCTGTAAGAAAGCTGAGCCCTCTTTGTCGAAGTGGTAAGACCGGGTGCCAGCTTGCCCGATTTGTTGAATTTCTTCATAGAATCATAGAAAGTACCCTGATACATCACCGGAGCAGTGCAGAACGTCGAACACAACTGCCTCGAACCAAACAGGATCGATAGTATGCCGCTTACAAGATATGTCAAGCCGATCGGGATGATCAGCACAAGAGAAAAACCGCCTCCGCTTCCAATGCCCATCGGCCACCCAACAAACGGGACAAGTGACGGATCATTCACAAGGAAAGATGGCACATATATGGAATACACTGCATAAGCGGCAAGCATGAGAACCATCCTTATCCTGGTCTCTGGTTCCCTGGTTATCCGGATCTTGAATACTACAAGAGATCCCATCTCGACTCCCATCATGACAAGAAACCAGGGTGAAAGGGCTATTATGCCAACGAAAGATATGAAGTCGAAGAAGGCTGCGCCAAGAACGTTGAGAACAGAGCCGGATATACTTACCAGGCCCAGAGCTCCAATGTAACTGGATGACCCGAAATAGAGCAGGTCAAAGCTGCCTCCCATGAACAGTTCTGCAACAAACACAAGCAGGAGGAAGGAAAACGTCCAGTTCCTGTCGGCAAGCCAGAACCGTTGCTTGCCTCCCAGAGCACCTGGTCCGGGCAGGACTGCATAAAGATAGATCAGCATGTTCAGGAGCATTCCTGCGGAAAGAATTGCGGTGCTTCCATACGCCTGCCAGTCAAACACTCCCGCCATCATTGCAGCATATGCGAGTATCAGGAGCAGCAGATATCTTGCGAACCCGGATCTGATGCTCTGCTTTCTGTACAGATATTCAAACGCGAAGACGAAGTATGCTGTCATGAGCGATCCCGATAAATAGATGGAAACGGCGGCCCAGTAAGCATTCTGGAATGCAGCCGGTGAAAAGAGCATTATAGCTGCCTGGAAGCCGAAGGTGAGTATCATTTGCTTCTTTAGATCTCTAAAGATAAAGAGGATTGTAAGGAACATCTCAATGCTCATTGGAACGACAAACCAGTAGCTCGAAATTGAGAGAAATATAGCATTCAGAGGATCGGAATGCATGCTATCGACAAATATCGTTCCGAGGAGCAGCATGTTGAAGACCAGGCTCATGAGCACCTCGTCCAGCAATACTGAGACTGCAATGTATGCGAGAAAGCCCTTCCTGGCCCGCAGCTGGTTACCGGAGGTGACATCCCTCAGGAATACGAATAGAAACGGTATGATAAGGAAAGCCATACCCGCGAGCGAAACCTCTGCTGCACCTGCAACAGTAAGAGAGCCCGGCGCGTAAAGATAGACAAGGGGACCTACAAACATTCCGGTCATCATTCCAAAGATGACATACGCTATCAGCCTCTGCAGAATGTTCTCACTCCTGCGGCCATAGTAAATGAGAAAGGCCATGCTGCAGCCCATCAGCAGCATAATTGCAATTAAGACAGGATAGAGAAACTGCATGTAAGTTCGATCCTGTTCAGGATTACGAAATCATTACAATACCTTTGTTAGTTTGTAATGCAACTACGGTCTTCTTGAGCTGAAGCCCCTGTTCTGGTCCTGTCTTAGCTCGCGTCTCAGGACTTTTCCGACCAGTGTCCTGGGCAGGTCGGTCTTGAACTCAATTGATCTGGGTCGCTTATATGGTGCAAGCTGCTTGGACGCATAGTCCATCAGGTTCTGTTCAGTCAGCGTAGAGCCCTCCTTCTTCACAACGTAGACTTTTACGCTCTGCCCTCTCTTCGGGTCTGGTACGCCGATTGCGGCTGCCTCAATGACATCCGGATGCCTGTAAAACACTTCTTCAATCTCTCTGGGATAGACGTTGTAGCCGCTAGAGATTATCATGTCCTTTTTCCTGTCCACGAGATATAAGAAGCCGTCGGAGTCGAATTTCCCGATGTCTCCGGTTCGGAGCCAGCCTTCACTGAGCACCTCGTTTGTTTCAGCGTCATTTCTCCAGTAACCAAGCATCACCTGCGGGCCCCTGATCTGTATTTCCCCCTCTTCGCCAAGTGGGACTTCCTGGAAGCTGTATGGATTTACTATCTTGAACTCGGTATTAGGAAGCGGTAGCCCGACCGATCCAATCTTTCTCCTGTCCTTCTTCACAGGATTGGCAGCTACAACCGGCGACGTTTCACTCAAACCATAACCTTCTATGAGCAGACCGCCAGTCAACTGCTCGAACTTCCGCTGCAGTTCTATCGGCAGCGAGGCGCCGCCAGATACGCAGATCTTGATTGATTTCAACTTGTATTTTCGAATATCAGGTCTTACCACAATTGAGTTGTAAAGCGTTGGAACTCCCGGCAGATAGTCTGGCTTGTACTTGTTTATCAACTTGAGAAGAGTCTCGGTATCCCGTGGATCTGGTACCAGAACGATAGTCGATGCGGTGGAGACTGGGAATACGAGCGATGTCATCATGCCATAAACATGGAAATAAGGGAGCGTGGCCATGAAAATACCCGGGCTCCTCAGGCTGGCATCCCATGCACCGAGTTGCGTTGCATTTGCAACCAGGTTAGTATGAGACAGCATTGCTGCCTTGGGTACCCCTGTGGTTCCACCAGTGAACTGGAATAGCACAGGGTCTGAGGATGTGGTTATCAGCTCCTCCTCGGAATTACCGGATTTTATGAGATCTTTGAAACGGAATACCCTGCCTTCATACGTAATCTTCGGGGGTTTTGGATCATTCTTCGTCTTTCGCTTGTAAACCATGGATGCGAGTCCGCCGAGAAAATCCGGGATCCTGGTCACGATTATAGAGACATCATTCTTCAGAAGTGAGGCAACCTTGCTGTAGAATATATCAAGGCAGATTACTGCGGAGACCTCCGTCGACTTGTACTCTTCGGTGATCTCGGCCTCCGTGTAAATAGGGTTTGTCTGTACAACAACGCCACCCATCTTCGCAATTGCAAAGAAAGATATCGCATACTGCGGCGTATTGGGCAGGACCAACCCGACCTTGGTCCCCTTGAAGAGACGCAGTCTCTCCTTGAGATTGAACGCAAGTGCATCAACCATTGATAGAAAACCCTTGTAAGTTACCTTCTTGCCGAAAAATACAAGTGCAACCTGATTTGGAGTCCTTTCTGCAGCATCCTTGAGAAGCTGATAAACTGATTTGCTCGGGATAGCAATATTTCTCTCATTTCCCGGAGGATAGCTCTTCTGCCAGAGCTGTTCTATGACTTTTGGAGTCTCTGCCTGCGATTCCATGAAAGGAGAGAGAAGGTTTGACATAATAAAATTTGTTAATCACAGTGCTCTCTCTACAGGATGCAAGGGATACCGCAGGGGAAGAAAATGAATCGTCTGGTCGTGAACTGCAAGCACTACAGGAACGCGGTTGGCTCGAATGCAGCCACATTTTTTGGAAAGCTGCCGGATTCTAATGCTTTCGAAGGTTGGGAGGTAATCTACGCTATAGGCAGTTATGACCTGCATATAGCGATGAATATGAAGAATAAAATCTTCTATTCTCAGCATGTGGATCCGAACAATTACGGACCATTCACCGGAAAGATCTCTATGGACTTCCTGCTCGAATCAGGCATAAGGGGTTCCCTCCTGAACCATTCAGAGAACAGGATACCCATGGAGCTGATCAGGAAAACTATAGATGCATCTTCAAACAGTGGCCTTAACCTTATAGTGTGCGCGGAGAACATGAAGGAAGTAAGAGAAATAGCTGAGATGAAACCAGGGATCATCGCTTATGAACCTCCGGAACTGATAGGAGGAAACATCTCTGTCTCCTCAGAAAAGCCGGAGATCATAGAAGAGGCTGCTGGTGTGTGTCGAGATTCCGGAGTGGAGCTTCTCGCAGGGGCGGGGATAAAAACACCCTTCGATGTACGCAGATCGATAGAGCTCGGAGCGCGCGGCGCACTGGTTGCATCCGGTGTTGTTCTGTCTGCTGATCCACGTTTCGCAATAAATTCATTAATAAAGGGCTAATTCACTACGAATTATGGCGAAGGACGAAAAGCAGGAAGTATTCGTAGAACCAGAATTTGACGAACGCGACTTCCTTTACAGCGAGAAAGAGAGGGCAAAGACAACAATAGTTGTATTCCTGATAGCTGCGCTTCTCGGTCTTCTTTCCGGGTATTTCTTTGTTCTCGGTCTCTGGTATATTGGTGTCCTGATATTCTTCGGCATCATGATTTATCTCAAGAAAGTGTTGCAGTTTCTTCACTTACAGATGCCTCAGAGGGGTTCACATGTCTTTATCATGGTCATGGTCTTCTTCCTCACATGGCTGATCTTCTGGACAATATTCCTGAACCCTCCAATCAATGCTGTAGCCGGACCTGAGGTCACCGGACTTCAGGCTTACAACAACAATACGAGCACGTGGAATACCTTCGGTGAGTCTGGCGGCTTTTATCATTATTCGATTCCTTACAACAACTACACGGTTCACATGCGCGTCTATGTTTCTTATATTACAACCATACAGAACGTGTCCGTCAGCTATTCGCAGGGCGGCGGTTCTCCGGTGCTTCTGCCGGGGCATTATTCTTCGCTGTACCTTTATTTTAACAAGACGGTGACTCCAACAACATATGAGTTCACTTTCACTGTCTTAGTGCACAGCAGTTATTATACCACATCGATGGACGTGATTTTCAACCAGATCTCGTGATACCGAAAACTGATATTAATAAGGTAGAGATTCACGGGGGACGCAGGTGTAGTGTAGACTGGTTCAGCACGGAAGCCTTCCAAGCTTTCGACCCGGGTCCAAATCCCGGCACCTGCATTCCTTGTTGAGGAAATGCTAGCGGGAAGGACCTACCAGATGGTTATCGTCTTCTTCTGCACATTGTCTTCACCTGAGACGTTCCTGAAGTGCAACGAAAATTTATCATGCACCTTTGCCGGATATTCGCCTCTCAGCTCTTCGGGTGAGTGAACATCGTTGGCGACCTGCCACCTAAGTGCCTCTTCCCTGATGGCTGATCTCCAGCCCTGGCACCAGCCTATGTATAACCTCTGTTCAGGGGTGAGACCATCAATCTCCTTCCTGAGTGATGGATCTCGCGAGAGCCTTCTTTCAAGGGCGTCATAAGCTATGCTTATCCCGCCGAGATCGGCTATGTTCTCTCCCAGGGTCAATTCACCGTTGACATGCAAGCCTGGCAATACCTCGAGGGAACTGTATAGATCCGATACGGTCTTGGCTCTCTTGCTGAACTCTTCTGCATCTTTCGGTGACCACCAGTCATTGAGGTTCCCGTCAGCATCATACTGCCTGCCCTGGTCATCAAAGCCATGCGTTATCTCATGTGCAATAGTTCCTCCGGTGGCTCCATAATTCACTGCATCATCCATTTCCGGATCAAAGAATGGTGGCTGCAGTATACCGGCCGGAAATACGATCTCATTCTCTGTTGGTGAAAAGTAGGCATTTACCGTTGGAGGAGTCATGTCCCAGAGTTCTCTATCCACTGGCTTGTTGACCCTCGAAATCTGCCTTCTGAATTCAAACGCATTCGATCTTAGCACGTTTCCAAAGAGATCGTCTGGCTTTATTTCTACAGAAGAATAATCAACGAACTTGGACGGATACCCAACCTTTGCCCTGAATCTGCTGAATTTCAGAAGTGCTTTCTCTCTCGTCTCCTGTGACATCCAAGTAAGGTTCTTCAGTTTCTCAGTGAATACTTCCCTCAGGTCGGCGATCATCTCCTCCATCCTTCTATTCGAGTCGGGCGTGAATTCTCTCTCGACGTAGAGCTTTCCGAGGGCTTCTCCTACCTTGCTGTCCACAATTGATACTATCTTCTTCCATCTCTTCTCCTGCTTAGGCTGTCCAAAGAGTTTTCTGTGATAGAAGTCAAAGTTCTCCTCTTCAGCTTCCTTATGCAGGAACGGCGAGGCAGAGCTTAGTAGCTTCCACTTCAGGTAAATCTTCCACTCCGGAAGCGGTACTTCAGCCAGTATCTTTCCAAGATTTCCAAAGAATTCAGGTTGCCTTACGACAATGTGCTCAACCTGTGGCAGCTCTATCGCTCTAAGGTATTGTTTCAGATCCAGAGGGGCCATGCTGCTGTTGGCTTTCTCTATCGAGAAGCGATTGTAATTCTTTTCCGGATCCCGCAATTCAACTGGAGTCCTGCTGGAACCCGCCATGCGTACCTCTATCTTGAACACAATCTCCGATGCTGCAGATGCTTCTGATTCCGAAGATCCAAACAACCGGAACATATTCGTGATATGCTTTCTGAAGTCATTCCTTACCTTTTCAAACGATTCCTGGAAATAATAGTCCCTGTTCGGGAGTGATATACCTCCCTGCTGCAGGTAATATGCATATGTGGAGCTGTTCTTTTCATCTGCCCAGGTATAATAGCTGAACAGCGCAGGAACGCCGCTCTCATGCATTCGTGAGACCAGCGGGATTATCTCCTCGATTGACTGCAGTTTGTCAACCGATTCGATGTATGGTCTAACAGGATCGAATTGTAATTCGTTCAGGCGTTGAGTATCCATTCCCGAAAGATAGAAAGTTCCAACCTGTGTCTCCTCTAGCCTGTTTGAGTCCTTGAGTGCGCATTCCTCAAGCAGCTTTCCAAGTATGTACCTGTTTCTCTCAACAAGCTCCATTGATGCTCCCCAGTACGCCTTGTCTTCAGGTATCGGGTGAGTCCTGACCCAGTTTGCGTTGCAGTAGTCATAGAATTTATCGGCAGGGTCGATGCTACGATCCATGAATTTGACAGAGAACTTAGGATTCTCTGGTTTCTCAGAGTCACTTATCTTCTCTATCCTCTTTCTTATCTCCTCGGCTTCCATTGTCTGGAATTCCTGTAACCCAATTAATTCTTATCCATATTCTGATGCTTTGATAGGCATATTATGAAAGGGGGAGGTTCCCAACGGACAATATAGTTATATGCTAAAATCATCCTTTCATCCGCATGACTAAATTCTCCATGAAGAGCATAGTTGTTGGTCCGCTTCAGACCAACTGCTATTTCATCTCCAATGCATCAGAATTTGTGATCATTGACCCTGGAGGCGACTTCAAGAGAATCATGGATACCGCTGCAACGATACCCGGGGATCCCGCGTCGGTAATATGCACTCACGGACACTTCGACCATGTTATGGTTGCCGACATCCTGGCAGATGCCCTGCACACTACTTTTGCAATGCATGCAAAGGATCTTGAGATTCTGAGAAGGACGTGGGACCTGGGAATGCAGTTCGGCATAACTGGAAAGCCTCCGAGACCGGGACATCTCATCGATTTTGATCATAAATTGAGGATTGGCAGAGAAGACATTATTGTCAAGAATACTCCCGGTCACACACCAGGGAGTATTTCCCTGGTCGCAGGGAATTCAATATTCACTGGCGATTGCCTATTCAGGGGAAACATAGGCAGAATGGACCTTGGTGGAGATAGTCGAGACATGGTGGAAAGCTTAAAATGGTTACTCGGCTTCCCTTCTGATACAGCTGTATATCCAGGGCATGGACCGCCAACCACAATTGGTGCGGAACATGACAATTTGTTGGGATTTATCCGGATGTTATCCAACCCTTAATTAAAATTGATTCATGGTATAAATCCAACTGGCTTATCTCAGAATGATATGGTAAAAACTTAATATACTCTTCACTTAAGCCAACAATTATCATGACTGAAGAGCGGG
The DNA here is from genome assembly GCA_046704325.1 of Thermoplasmataceae archaeon. GTDB lineage: Archaea > Thermoplasmatota > Thermoplasmata > Thermoplasmatales > Thermoplasmataceae > UBA582. The sequence goes on along the minus strand of JBJKSG010000027.1, from coordinate 3,045 downwards.
AGGTTGATTCTGGCGTAAATCCATTTGTTGCGAACCTATCCGCGCTGAATGTTGTTTTCGCCCTCTCGCTTTCTGTTTTCTCATATGCTGTGATCATATACCTGCAGGGTGCCGGCATCCCGATATACCTTGCGGGGGCAGGTCTCACTGCGGGTCAGGCTCTTACCTTAGGTACATCGATCCTGCAGGGCCGGGCCATAGACAAGGGGCATTCCTTTGGGTTGATGGTTCTTGGCAGTATCCTTTACGGTGGATTCATGGTGCTGCTATATCTGAACGTAACTCTCGGGATCCTGCCATTCTACTTTGTCGGTGCTTATGTTGCGGCAATAATGGTATCTGAAGGGATCTTCAAATCTGCCCTTAACTCCTTCATTGCGAAAGCAGTGGCCATGCAGATAATGGGAGCACACTACGCCAGGATCCTGACTGCAGAAACAATAGGGAGCGCGATTGCCTATATAGTGATGATTTTCGGCATACTCGAGTTTTCTCTATCAATCGTCTTCCTGGGAAGCGGTCTCTTCCTCCTGTTCCTTTCCATAATAGCCTTTCTGGTACTGAAGTCGAAGGGTAGGGATGCGATGAGGAAGTCTATATCGGAATTGCGAAGGCCAGGTTTCAGGGAAAGTCTTACAGTCTTGAAAAAGAAGTCAAGATATATAGGTCCGATAATTTCTTCAAAGGCCCTGATGACCGTTGGTCTAATCGGTTTCACTTTCTTCTATGTTCCAACAGGAATATATCTTGGGGTGAAGCCCCAGTATTCTCTTTTCTTCCTCTTCATAACATATGTTGCTGCTGCGCTGATGGGAACCCTGGGAGAGAAATTTGTTGACAGACGCATCGGTCTGGGCAGAATGTTCGTGACCCTGACTATGCTGCTCGATGTAGTTTCATATGGTATTATCTTCCTATCCGTGATTTTGGGCAACATCGATCTGTTCCTGATAGCTGTCTTATTCTCAAGCCCCGGAGTCCTGTTCATATCTGGCGCAATGACCTATGAGGTCTCCATCATTGGCAGGGAGAACAGGGGGATGTTCGGAGCTGTGCAACGACAGACCATAGGGTTTCTCAGCGCTTTTGCGTCCCTGCCGCTCACTCTCGTCTTTACTTACAACGTAAGTTACATGTGGGGTGTGATATGGGTCGCCTCGATCCTCTCGGTTCTCGTATCACTTGCTATTCCATCAGGGACAGGAGAACCGGTGCCCGTGGCAGAAGGCGGAAGTTGAGACCTGATAAAAATGTGAATTGTTAGCACGAACCTATACATCTAAATCATAAACTTTATACTTGACTTCAGATGTTGGGCTGTGGACTATAAAGCTTCAGACGACCTGCTGGAGTCGCTCCGGGACCTATTTCATCAACAGATAAAGATGAGCCCCGAGCTTACTGAAACCATCAGACCTGAAGTGATGTTCATGCTACTCGAGACCATGCGATATCTCGGAATGGCCACTGTCGTGATTGAAAAGGATGGAACAATCCGGTATGATGCGGCCAAGGGAAACGCCCCCATAATCATCGAAGAGCAGAAAAGAAGAAAGGACGAGGGGAAGATTGCGGAAATACTGCATAAGATAGATCTCGTCAACACGAAGAAACTTGCAGTATCGGATGTCGAGACTTATCTAGCGGAGAACTTCCTACAGGATGGTAAACTCGACGAAGCACTAGATACCCTGGATCTTTTGGAGAAGACTCAGCTGTCGGATGATCTTGGAAAGAATGTTGGTAGAATATCAAGGATAAAAGGTGCAATAGCATTCTTCAGAGGGGATTATGATTCTTCGCTAGAGCATTTTAACCATGCGGTGCAGATGGGCGAGCTTACAGACGATTTAGAATGTGTTGCATTCAGTCTTGTAGGACTTGGCAACCTGTACGGTTCCAAAGGTGAATACGAGGAAGCTTTCCAGAAATACGAGAGAGCGTTTCTTCTTTTCAAAGAGACAGAAAATCTGTATGGAATGGCAAAGGTGAAGATCAATCTTTCATACACGTATTCCAGAATGGGCCAGCTCGAGAATTCTTCGGAAGCAAGCAGGGAGGCGATAGAACTATGCCAGAGAATAAACGATGTTCCGCTCTTACAGTTGGCATACTTGAACCGAAGCGCTCTCCTAATGGTTTTGGGACTGCACCAGGATGCCTATGAAACCATAATGAACAGTTATTATTTATCAATTGAAACCGGTAACAAGAGGATATTTCATCTTTCGAGGCTCTCTATGCTCTCCCTCGATATAGCGACAAGAAAGGTAAAGTTGGAATATCAGTTTCTTAAGGATGCAACAGATTATTTTAATTATTTAAATAGCGAGCTTGACACAGCGTATTGCCAGGAAGTGACAACTGAGTATTACATCGCGAATGGCCTTTATGAAGAAACGAAACTGTCTACTGATCTTCTGATAGATCTCTACGCACAAGTCGGAGACGACGCCGGGTTTGTAGCTGCTGCAATCAAGATAATACGATGTATGGTTATCTACCAATCAGATAATTCGCTAATTACACTAACGCACAAAAAAGTGCTAACGGCACTGGAAAACAAGAAACTTATCAATGAATATAAAGGGTTTGTAAATAAATTTTTACCAAAAAATTAGAAACTGTAACTTCCACCGTTAACTGGCTCCATGAGGATTCGCACCTCCTTTAAAGCTGTCTTCTCTGGTATTATCACTTGTTTCTTCTGTTTTAGAGATATCATCAAATGACTTATTTCATTCTACTTATTAAATATTTTTATTTCTATAATAATACATAAATATATTTCTATAAAATTGGCTGAATAAACCTAAAATTAGAACTAAAGTTAAGGGTGAGTACTTCATAAAAGCTGGTTTTGAAAGTACGCATTACCCATGCTCATTGACATGATGGTTAATCTACTTTTTGCTTTTTGGTAACACCTCAGTCTATTGTGCACGCTGTTCTTCCTTTACCAATTCTGATCGCGTAAAGATCCTTATATAAGATATGCATAATATATGCAATGCTACAGCTTCTTGCCGAAACTCCGAAAGATCA